>DAOOGN010000038.1:0-34442 GCA_035415725.1 Anaerolineae bacterium
TAGAAATGTCATACAGAAGCACCTGGCCTACCAAAGTCTACGCCAAACCTGGTATGGAATAAGTGGCTTAGTCAGGTTTACTAGCCTGAATAGATACAACTGGGGAACTATTTGTGCCGCGCAGTACTAGCCTGTAAATACGGATTCCGTTGAGTGAATGAGAGGTTGCCGAAATGATTTTTGTGGTGGTGATCCTGGGTCTGGTGATTGGAGCGTTAGCGGTTCATATTGCTGAAGCCGCTGTGACCAAGCGACGGCTGGAGAAACCGTCCTGTCCTTTCTGCACAGCACCCTATACCCGGCTTCAGTGGAGCGCCACGCTGGCCCTCGTTGCCGGTCAAGGACGCTGCCGTGCATGCGGGAAATTCTTCCGTTTACCCCGTCTCATCGGGGAAGTTTTCACCGCGTTGAGTTGGGGGCTGCTGGTAGGGCTGAACGGCTTTAACGTGCGGGTGCTCTTCTCCATGTTGGCCGTGCTCCCGCTGACGATGATTATGGTCACTGACCTGGAGGTGAAGCGCGTGCCCAGCATCATCATGAGGCCTGCCATCGGCATTATGGTCGTGTTGGGAACGCTGTTTGGGCCGGCGCTGCCGGTTGTCAAGCCATGGGAATGGTGGTACGTGCTGGCCGGCGGCGTGACGGGTTTCATCGTGCTGCGCCTTTTGGTGACGCTGGGCGTGGCGATTTTTGGCCCCGGCGCCATGGGCGAGGGTGACATCACCCTGGCGACCTATGCCGGCGCGGTTGTCGGCTTTCCGCTGGTGATCGTCACCTTGCTGTTGATGATTGTCTTGGGCGGCGTGGGGGCGTCAGGCGTCATTCTTGCCCGCAAAGGCTCACTGAAGACAGCGATTCCCTACGGACCGTTCATCATTCTGGGCTGTGTGGCGACACTGCTCTGGGGTCCGCAGATCCTGCACTGGTTCCTCGCCTGACCTCTCTTGTTTCGCCTGGAGGCATGATGACTTATACATTACGCAATCCACATCTGGAGGGAGCGTCGTTTTTCTGGGAAGGAGGGCCGGTGGGCGTATTGCTCGCGCACGGCTACACGGCGACGACGGCGGAAGTGCGTCCCTTGGGCCGCTTCTTACACGAACGCGGCTATACAGTCTCCGGGCCGCTGCTGCCCGGTCACGGTACGACGCCGCAGGAGATGAATCGCTGCCGCTGGCCGATGTGGACGGAAGCATTCGAGGCTGCTTACCGCGAGTTGGCGGCTCGCTGCGAGAAGGTCTTCGTGGGCGGCGAATCGATGGGCGGTCTGCTGGCGCTTTATCTGGCGAGCTATTATGCTGAAATAGCCGGCGTGATGGCGTATTCTGCCGCGCTCATGGTACCGCCGAGTTTCGCTCAAACCTTTCTGTTGCCCATTCTGGCGCCGTTCGGCATTATCTTGCCGAAAGGACCGAGTACGCCGAGTATGGCGGATGCGCGGTGGCAAGGCTATGAACACAATCCTTTGCGCGCTGCGCAGCAGTTGTTCGCTCTGCAAGCAGCAACGCGCGCGCGTCTGTCCGCCATCACGTCGCCTGTCTTAATCGTGCAGGGCCGGTTGGATACGACGGTGGACGCCGCCGCCCCCGCTGTGATCTACCAAAGCGTCCGTTCGACCGACAAATATCTGTACTGGTTTGAAAATTCTACCCATTGCGTGCTGTTGGATCAAGAGTGGGAAGACGTTGCCGCGTTGACGTTGCGGTTTATCGAAGGCGGATTGGCGCAGGGTTCGTAAAAGCACAACTTCCCGCGGGGCTGGGGCCTGTCTGAGGAGCCAGGCGCGGGAAGTTGTGCTTTCATATCAGGAATTTTTTTGGCGGAGAGGATGGGATTTGAACCCATGGAGCCTTTCAGCTCACGCGCTCTCCAGGCGCGCGCATTAGACCGGACTATGCTACCTCTCCACGAGTGGAAAAATTATAACATAAGTCATGGATTTTACAATCTTGGGAGGGCATCCGGGTATAGTGCAAATTATGGGGAGACGCTCGGACCGGTTTTTGACCGCGCCCGCCTGCAAAAAACCACCCAAAAAGTCCCTTCCCCCGCGGGGGGAAGTATAGAATTCGCCCCGGTCTGTTTTAAGGCCGGGGCGAATGAGGATTGGCTCTGCAGTTCAGGCTGCTACCGGTGCAGTTTTGAGCACTGCCTCGACCTCAGCCGCGGGCGCTGTCTTGGGTTTCTCGACCTGCTTGGGCAGGGGACGGCCTTCAAAAGCGGCCTCGAACTCGGTCGCGGATAGCGTTTCTCGTTCCATCAGATAATCCACGATGCGGTCCATCTGGGTGCGGTGTTCCTGGATGACCTCTTTCGCCCGGTCGTAAGCCCGCGTGACGATTTTCTGCACTTCGACGTCAATCTGCTGGGCGATGGCTTCGCTGTAGTCTCGCTGCTCACCGATTTCCTTGCCCAGGAAGACCAGTTCCTCTTTGCGTCCATAGACCAGCGGCCCCAACGTCTCGCTCATCCCAAAGCGGGTGACCATGGAACGGGCCATCTTTGTAACCGTCTCCAGGTCGCTGGAAGCGCCGGTGCTAATTTCGTTGAAGACGATTTCCTCAGCCGCGCGACCGCCGAGGGCGTAAGCAATATCATCTTCGATTTTGCTCCGTTGGACTACATAGCGGTCTTCTTCCGGCAGGGCGATGGTGTAACCGCCGGCCATGCCACGGGCAACAATCGAAATTTTGCGCACCGGGTCGCATTTGGGTAACATGTGCGCGACCAGCGCGTGACCGACTTCGTGATAGGCGAAAACCCGCAGTTCCGCCTGCGAGATGAGCCGGCTGTGACGTTCCGGCCCGGCAATGACTCGCTCGATGGCTTCGTTGAACTCGCTCATGTTGATGCGCCGTTGCCCCCGCCGCGCGGCGAGAATAGCGGCCTCATTGACTACGTTTTCGATGTCGGCGCCGACAAAGCCCGGCGTAGACTGTGCCAACTCTTCGAGATCCACCTCGGCGGCAACAGGCTTGCCCCGCGTGTGCACGCGGAAAATGGCTTCGCGTCCCCGGATGTCGGGTTGATCCAGGATGACACGTCGGTCGAAACGTCCCGGCCGCAGCAACGCCGGGTCCAGAATATCGGGACGGTTGGTGGCCGCGACAACAATGACGTTGGTGTCCGTGTCGAAGCCGTCCATCTCTACCAGGATCTGGTTGAGTGTTTGCTCGCGCTCATCGTGTGATCCCCCCAATCCTGCGCCGCGATAGCGCCCCACCGCGTCGATCTCATCCACGAAAACGATGCAGGGGCTGTGCCGTTTGGCCTGGTCGAAGAGATCGCGCACGCGGCTCGCGCCAACGCCCACGAACATCTCGACGAATTCGGAGCCGGAGATGCTGAAGAAAGGAACACCGGCCTGTCCCGCCACGGCTTTGGCTAACAGTGTTTTGCCGGTTCCCGGTGCCCCGACCAGGAGCACGCCTTTGGGGATGCGCGCCCCCAGGTTGATGAATTTCTGAGGCTCTTTGAGGAATTCCACAATTTCCTTCAGCTCTTCTTTGGACTCTTCGATGCCGGCTACATCCTCAAAAGTAACGGTTGGGCGGTCACCGGAGAACATGCGGGCGCGACTTTTGCCGAAAGAGAGCGCCTGGTTGTTAGCGCCCTGGAACTGACGGATGAGGAAGAAAAAGAACACCCCCATGACAATCATTCCTAGCAGGGTAATGCCCACATTGACCAGGGTCCCCCAGTCGGTCGGTTCATTGAACTCGATATTCACCTGCCGGAGCTTCTCTTCGCTGACGCCCAGCGCCTGGAGCTGCTCCACCAAGGAGGATTCTTTGCCCTTCCGCGAGAGGACGATTTGTTCCCCTGTGGCAGTTGGCTCGTGATAGGTCACCTGGAGAATATCACCGCGCACACTGATGCTGGCGATTTTTCCGGCTTCTATGTCGTCTGCAATTTGATTGAGGGGAATCGTCGGCCCTTCTTCTCCGCCGGCCAAATAGCTATAGACCAGGAAAAGTACGGCTGCAATCACCAGCAGATAAACAAAACTGCTGTTACCTTGTTTTGAGTTCATGACTATTTAACCTCCTCAGCACCTTACTCTATCGTGCTGTTCTACGTTACGTTTTCCCAGCCGTTATTATACCAGGAAACCGGCAAAAGTATAAGAACAGGCATCTACTCAGGCTAGTCCATCGAGGTAGAAATTCCACACCTGTTAGCCATGCTTGGAGCGGATCGCCGCTTGGAGCGGATCGCCAGATCCGCGGTTCTGGCGCGCTACGCCGGGATCTGACGATCCCTGGCAAGCATAAACTGGGTAGGTATTTGCGCCGCGCAGTACTAATCAACTTGGCGCAACAACTAATGCACCATCCCCCAAGTCCCGTTCGCCATCCGGCAAGGGCGGTTGAATAGTGACAAGAAAAGTAACTTTGGTTAGGGTTGCACCTCAATGGTGGTAACGAAGATGGTATGATCAACCACCTGCGTTTGTCCTGCATCCACGACGGGGAGTCGCCCTTCGGAGTCGTACAGGCCCACGCGAATTTGGTAGACGCCTGCCGGGGTATTGGGGGGGAGCAAAACCTGGTGGGGATCGGTGATGATTTCGCCAGCCACCCACGTGGTGGTGGGGCGCAGTCCGTTCATCGGTTCGATGTCTTGCTGGGCGATGAGCTGGCCGAAATCTTGGGTGAGAATATGGATAAAAACTTTGTAGGACTTAGGGACAGATTGCAAGACTTGCCAGCGCAGGGTGACGGCGACGCTATCGCCGGGACGATAAGACAGTTGCGAGACACGCGCGTCTTGCAGCATGATTTGGTTATTCAAGTTGACTTGCAACGGGATGGGGAGATTGACGCCGCCGCTGACGGTCAAGGTGACAGTGCTGCCGGCGCGGACTTCGGTTCCGGCTTCTGGAGTCTGCTTCAAAATGACCCCTTCCGGTTCTGTGCTCCACGCCTTCTCGATGTAAACGAGCAACCCATCGGCCTCCAGGCCGGCTTGAACCTGAACATTCTGGTCGTTGAGGTTGTACCCTACCACATTTTGCAGTATGATCGCCCGTCCGACAGCTACGACGACGCCTACCGGCGTATCCACGGCGACGCGACTTCCGGGAGCCGGCGTTTGTTCCACGATAGCCCCGGGGCGGGCATCGGTGCTTTGTCGTTCCCCGCGAACCTCAAGGCGCAATCCCTGGCTTTCTGTGAGACGCTGTGCATCTGCTATACTCAACCCGGTAAGGTTCGGTACGCTGACGATCTGTTCGGAGACAGTGAGGGTAGCGGTGAACGGCAGTGCCCCCGGTGTGGGCACGGGGGCGGACTGGGTGTAGGCCTGATAAACGAAGAGCCACAGTGGAATCAAGCCGATGACGGCAATGGCGGCGACGCCGATCAGCGCCCATAGCTTATAGTCCGGCCCGCCGGCTATGGCGACCGGTTGGGTAGTGCTTTCTGACTCCTCAACGGGCGCGACGACGGTAGAAGGCGGCGGGGTGCGTAAAGGATCGCCCGTTGCGGGGGCGACCGTAGCCTGGGGACGGGTGTACTCTGCGCCTTGCTGCATATACGCACTGATGGCGACGCCGAGTTGATCGGCGTTGTGGTAACGTTGCGTTGGATCCTTCGCCAGCGCTTTGCCTACCAGCGACTCCAGGCCGGGCGGCACACGTGGATTCAAGGAGCGTAGTGGAACAGGTTCTTCTTTGATGTGTTTCATGGCCAGCGCCGTGGGGTCGGGATCGTGAAATGGCGGTACGCCGGTCAACATCTCATACAACATCACGCCGATACTGTAGACATCGGCGGCGGGGGTGGGTAACTGTCCCATCACCTGTTCCGGCGCGATGTAGTGCGGACTGCCCCATACCACGTCTTCCGGCTCTTCGGGCGTCGGCCGTTCCTCACCTTGAAACGCCCGCGCAATGCCGAAATCGGTGACTTTGGCCTGGCCGTCGGGGGTCACGAGGATGTTCTGGGGCTTTAGATCGCAGTGCACAATCCCGGCGCGGTGGGCATGTCCAACCCCCGCGCAAATCTGGCGGGTGAGATCGAGCGCTTGATTCACGGGAAGAGGACCGTCGCGGCGGATAGACGTTTTGAGGTCTTCCCCTGCGACGATTTCCATGACGATATAAGGGCGGTTACTTTCGTCTTCGCCGACATCGTAGATGCGCACGATGTTGGGATGATCCAGGCGCGCTGCGGCGCGCGCTTCGCCCAGGAAACGCTCGCGGAAAGCAGGGTCGCTGGCAAAAGGCTCACGCAGAAACTTGACGGCGACGGTGCGTTGGAGCAACAGGTCTTCGCCCCGGTACACCGTCGCCATCCCGCCGGCGCCGACCAGTTCGGTAAGGCGGTAACGTTGATTGAGAATGATAGGTTTCATCCCTGTCCTCTTTGGCTGATTACTTGCTATTTTACCGCAAGGGATGGAAATGGCAATAGGGGGGCGATTGCTACTTTGACGAAATGGGCTATAATTTCCCTTTTGTCAAGTTTAACGTGAATAGCCATTCCACAGCCTGCTTGTTCTAAGCAGGTCTTTTTGTGAGAGAGCGCTTTTAAGAGGGGACTATGATGTTTACAGATAAGCCAGAGCAATCTGGGATGGTTGCTCCGATTCATACTTTGCCGGTCGCACAAATTTACGCGACGTTGCACACGCGCCCCCAAGGCCTGACTCAGGCCGAAGTGGACGCGCGCCTTCAAGAGTACGGTCGTAATACGATTAGCGAGGTCAAGGGCAAACCCATCTACCTCAAATTCCTGGCCAACTTTACCCACTTGATGGCCATCTTATTGTGGGTTGCCGGCATCGTGGGGTTCGTGGCGCAAATGCCCCAACTGGCGATTGCGATCTGGATGGTCAATGTGATCAACGGCGTGTTCAGCTTTTGGCAGGAATTCCGCGCTGAAAAAGCGACCGAAGCCTTGCGCCAGCTTATCCCGCATTACGTCCGTTTGCTGCGCGACGGTGAAGAGCAGCGCGTTCTGGCCGAGGAACTGGTCCCCGGTGATGTGATCCTCTTGAGTGAAGGGGACCGGGTTTCTGCCGATGCGCGCGTCGTTCAGGAAATGGAACTGCGTGTGGATCAATCGACGCTCAGCGGGGAGTCGCACCCTGTCAGCAAGATCAGTGAAGCGGTGACACGGACCGATCTGTCGCATGTTGAACTGCCCAATGTGATCTTCGCCGGCACGAGCATTGCCGCCGGTACCGGAAAGGCCGTCGTCTACGCGACCGGCATGCGCACGGAATTCGGGAAAATTGCCCATCTCACCCAGACGATGCAGGATGAACTCAGCCCTTTGCAGAAAGAGATGATTTATGCGACTAAGATCGTCACGGCGATTGCGGTGAGTGTTGGGGTTCTCTTTTTCATCCTGGCGTTGTCATTCACGGGTGTAAAGTTGGCCGAAGGTTTTATCTTTGCCATGGGGATGGTCGTTGCCTTTGTGCCGGAGGGGATGTTGCCGCTGGTCACGCTGTCCCTGGCGATGGGAGTTGAACGCATCTCCCGCCGCCATGCCCTGGTCAAGCGACTCTCTGCCGTCGAGACGCTGGGCTGCACATCGGTGATCTGCACCGACAAAACCGGCACGCTGACGCAAAACGAGATGACCGTTTCGGACCTCTGGGCGGGCGACCGGCGCCTGACGGTCAGCGGCGTCGGTTATACCCCTGAGGGACAGCTTCTGGAGGGTGGCAACGTTGCGCTCATCGACGCCGATATACAGGAGCTGTTGCGTGCGGCTTTGCTGTGCAATAACGCGCGGTTGCTTCCTCCGAACGGTGAAACCGCGCATTGGACGATCCTGGGTGATCCTACCGAGGCGGCGCTGATCGTTGTGGCGCGCAAGGCCGGTCTCGACGAGGCCGGCGAGGCAAGCTGCTTCCCGCGTGTCCGCGAGTTGCCCTTTGATTCGCGGCGCAAGCGGATGAGCACGCTCCATCAGGCCGGGCGCGAGCGGGTGGCGCTGGTCAAGGGGGCGCCGAAGGAAGTGTTGGCGCTGTGTCGCCAGATTCGTCGTGCCGGACAGTTCCATCCTCTGGACGAAGCGACGCGGGCCACGATCATGGCCGTCAACGATGAGTATGCCCGGCGGGGGTTGCGCGTTCTGGCTGTCGCGACGCGCCCACTGCCGGGGACGTTTTCCAATTACAACGCCGAAGCCATCGAAACGGATTTGACATTCTTGGGGTTGATCGCCATGATGGATCCTCCGCGTCCAGAAGTCGCCGAGGCGGTCACCCGCTGTCATTATGCCGGAATTCGTATTATCATGGTGACAGGCGATTATGGCTTGACGGCGGAAACGATTGCCCGCCGCATCGGGATTATCCAGGGTGAGCATCCGCGCATTATCGTCGGTGCGGATCTGGAGACGATGGACGATGCGGCGCTCAAGGAAGCGCTGGCCGGCGAGGTTATCTTCGCCCGTGTCGCCCCGGAGCACAAACTGCGGGTGGTCAGCGCCATGCAGGAACTGGGAAACATTGTGGCTGTGACCGGCGATGGGGTCAACGATGCCCCCGCCTTGAAGAAAGCCGACATCGGCGTGGCGATGGGCAAAACCGGCACGGACGTGGCGAAAGAGGCTGCCGATATGATCTTGACCGACGATAACTTCGCTTCCATCGTCAACGCAGTGGAAGAAGGCCGGGGCGTCTACGCCAATATCAAGAAATTCCTGACGTACATTTTCACCAGCAATACGCCGGAAGCGGTGCCGTTCATCCTTTATGTGCTGAGTCGGACGCGAATTCCGCTGGGGTTGACGGTGATGCAGGTTCTCGCGATTGACTTGGGGACGGATATGGTGCCGGCGTTGGCGTTGGGCGCCGAGCCGCCTGAGCCAGGGTTGATGGAGCAGCCCCCGCGCAATCTCAAAGAACACGTGATCAATTTTCCCTTGTTAGCACGGGCCTATCTGCTCCTTGGCGCCGTCCAGAGTTTGGCCGCGATGGCCGCTTTTTACTTTCACTATTGGATCAACGGGTACTGGGGGCAATGGCTGGATCTTCCCGCCCGGGGGCATATTTACCATGCGGCGACGGCGATGACCTTTGGCGCTGTCGTAGCGACGCAGATTGGCAACCTGTTCGCGCAGCGCACCGGGCGGGCTTCCTTCTTCCGCACGCCGTTGTTCACGAATCGTCTGATCTGGATAGGGATTGCCTCTGAGTTGGCGTTGGCGGCCTTGTTGATCTATGTCCCGTTCTTGCAGCAGCTTTTCGATACGGCAGCCTTCCCGGTTTGGCAATGGCTGTTTTTGTTTGCCTGGACGCCGGCGCTTTTAATAACCGACGAGATTCGCAAAGCCTTCGCCCGGCGGCGTATGCGCCGTCTACAGGTCAGATGAGGACAAAAACGACTCTCTGATGACAAGACTAACAACTCAATGACTATTTTCGGAGGAAGAAAAATGAAAGTCATCGTGATTGGGTGTGGCCGGATGGGTTCTACCCTGGCGCGCAAATTGAGCCTGCAGGGCAATGTGGTTACGGTCGTGGCCCGTGAGAAGGCCGACTTTGAACGCCTGGGAACGCATTTTGTAGGAAAGACGCTGGTGGGAATTGAGTTTGACCAGGATGTTTTGTCGCAAGCCGGCATCCAGCATTGCGATGCCTTGGCCGCCGTGACCTCCGTGGATGAGGTCAATGTGGTGGTGGCCCGGCTTGCCAGCCATGTGTTCCATGTGCCGCGTGTCCTGGCGCGTGTCTTTGATCCGCGCAAGGCCGAAATTTACCGGCGCCTGGGCTTGCAAACGATTGATCCTACGACGTGGGGTGTGCGCCAGGTTGCCGACCTGTTGGCCTATTCCTCGCTGGATACGGTCCTGAGTCTGGGGGGTGGGGGCGTCGACATCGTCGCTAGTGAAGTGCCGCCATTGTTGGTGGGACGAACGGTCAGAGATTTGGATGTCCCCGGTGAAGTGCGTGTGGTGGCGATCAGCCGCGGGGGACACACCTTTCTGCCGACGTTGGCGACGGTTTTCTCGAGCGGTGATATACTGCATTTGGCCGTCAGCGGCGCCGGGACGGCGCGGTTGCGATCCATGGGTGTAGCTTAAGCGGAGGGATGAATAACGATGAAAGTCATTATCGTCGGTGGTGCAAAAGTCGGTACCTACCTGGCGCAACTCCTGTCTCAGGAAGGGCACCAGGTGAAAGTGATCGAAATCCGCGCCGAGGAAGTTGAACGCTTGCGACGTGAGTTGCCGGCAGATGGGGTGATCCAGGGCAGCGGTACGGACCCCAATGTGCTGGAATCGTCTGGAATTCACAATGCCGACGTTGTGGCGGCGGTCACCGGTGCGGATGAGGTCAATCTGGTGGTCACGACTCTGGCCCGCTTTGAGTTCAACGTCCCCCGCACAATTGGCCGGATCAACAATCCCAAAAATGCCTGGCTCTTCACGCCGTTGATGGGAGTGGACGTGGCTGTGAATCAGGCCGATCTGATGGCCCGTTTGATCGCCGAGGAGATGTCGCTGGGCGATATGCTGACGCTGGTGAAATTGCGCAAGGGGCAATTTTCCCTTGTGGAGATTAAGATCGATCCTACTTCTCCGGTCATCGGCAAGCCGGTCAATGAGATTACCTGGCCGTCGCAGAGCGTCCTGGTGACTGTCTTGCGCAAGGGTGAGCTGCTCATTCCCCATGGTGAACTGCGCCTGCAGGCGGTGGACGAAGTGCTGGTCGTCGTTCACGCCGACCAGGTAGCAGATTTGTACGCCCTGCTTGGTCCAGCGCCTAAGGACATGTGATGAGGGGGTGACGGAACTTGCGCTGTGGCCCCGTCAATAAGAATTTTTGCCACAGGGAACACTGGGTACATAGAGTTTTTGTAACTGTTCGGCCACTCTTGCCAGGTGGCGAACGGGACTTTGGGGAAGGTGCATAAGGGGTCGGCACTTCTGACCCTTTCATCCCCCAGCCTCCTTCTTCCCTGCAAGCGGAGGAGAAGGGGGTGAAAAAGTGGAGGTGTGGCGACACCCCCTACACCCCCCCCTTGCAGAAGGAGGATGTGATGCAAACAAAGCGCGCACAAGGGCGCGCCGGGCGTCCCATCAACCGCGAGACGTTCATCCGTCCGTGGCCTGAACTGGGCTTGATTGTCGCCGACAGCCCCTACGACCCGACGCCGGGTCTGGTCATCGAGGATGGCGTGGTGGTGGAGATGGACGGCGTGCACCGCGAAGACTTCGACATGCTCGACCGCTTCATCGTCACCCACAGCCTCGACCTGGACGTAGCGGCAGAAGCGATGACGACGCCCTCCCGCGACATCGCGCGGATGCTGGTGGACATCGACGTGAGCCGCGAGGACGTGTTGCGCCTCACGCGCGGCTGCACCGCCGCCAAGCTGGTGGATATCGTCCGCCCCATGAATGTCCTCGAAATGATGCTGGCTCTCACGAAGATGCGCGTCCGCCGCACGCCCGCGAACCAGGCCCACGTCACCAACCGCAAGGAGCATCCCGCGCTCCTCGCCGCCGACGCCGCCGAGGCCGCGCTGCGTGGCTTCGCCGAAGTCGAGACTACCGTGGGCGTCAGTCGCTACGCGCCGCTCAACGCGCTGGCGATCCTCGTCGGATCGCAGATCGGGCGGGGTGGGGTGCTGACGCAATGCTCCGTCGAAGAGGCCACCAATCTGCGGTTGGGCTTTCGCGGCCTGACCACCTACTCGGAGACGCTCTCGGTCTATGGCACCGAGCGCGCTTTCGTCGATGGCGACGACACCCCCTGGTCGAAGGCGTTTCTCAACGCTGCCTACGCCAGTCGGGGCGTTAAGACGCGCTTCACGTCGGGAACCGGCTCTGAGGCGCTGATGGGCCATGCTGAGGACAAGTCGATGCTTTACCTGGAAGCGCGCTGCCTGTTGGTGACGCGCGGCGCGGGCAGTCAGGGCACGCAGAACGGCTCGATCAGTTGCATCGCCTTGCCCGAATCACTGCCGGGCGGCGTGCGCGCGGTGCTCGCGGAGAATCTCCTCGCTATGATGCTCGGCCTCGAAGTGGCGGCGGGTAACGATGCACTGGCGTCGCATTCTGAGATGCGCAAAAGCGCCAAGCTGATGTTGCAATTCATCCCCGGCGCGGATTTTGTCACCTCGGGCTATGGCGCGATCCCGCGCTATGACAATATGTTCGGCGGCGGCAATTTCGACACGACCGAGCTGGACGACTGGTACGTGATTCAGCGCGATATGCAGGTCGACGGCGGCATTCACCCCCTGGCGGAAGAGAACATCTTGCGCGTGCGCGAGCGTGCGGCGCGGGCGGTGCAGGCCGTCTTCGACGCCTTCGACTTCGCCGGCATCACTGAAGGGGAAGTGCAGGCTGCTATCACGGCCTTCGACAGCGAGGATATGCCCGACCGCGACAAGGTAGCGGATATTAAAGCCGCCCAAATGCTGCTCAACGGGCCGCTCACGGTGCTGGAGGTCATCAAGGCGCTGGCAGAAGCCGGCTATCATGATGCCGCGTCGAACCTGCTGGAGATGCAGCGCCAGCGTGTTAGCGGCGACTATTTGCAACCGGCGGGCATCTTCACCGCAGGATTTCACGTCCTCAGCGCGCTCACCGACCCCAACGATTACGCCGGTCCCGGCACAGGTTACCGCGTCGAAGGTGCACGCTGGGAACGCTTGCAGAACATCCCCCAGGCGTGGGACCCGAGAGAATGGCAAATGACAAATGGGGAGACGGCGCATCTAAAATCTGATTGGCTTGAGGAACTTGGTCCGGCGCAGGTGGGTGCAGAACCAGAAGTTGTGATCGCCGTGGGGCCGGCGTTTGGGGTGGGGATTCAGCAGGCGATCAGCGGGTTGGATTTGCGGGATGTGCTGCACACCATGCTGGAAGGGATCGCTGAAGAAGGCATGCCGGCGCGGATTGTGCGGGTGCACCATACCTCGGACTGCGCCTTCATCGGGTACGCGGGGGCGCAACTCAGCGGCTCCGGCGTCGCCATTGGCATCCAGTCGAAGGGCACGACCGTCATCCACCAGCGCGATTTGGCCCCACTGGAGAACCTGGAGCTGTTCTCGATGGCGCCGAACATGACGCTGGAAACCTATCGCCAGATCGGCCGCAACGCCGCGCGTTATGCCCGGCACCAACCCACGTCGCCCGCGCCTGTGAAGATTGACAATACCGCGCGTTTGCGCCTCATCGTGCAAACCACGCTGCTGCACCATCGTGAGACGGAAATGATCGCGGACAGGCCGCCGACGGAATTGAAAATTTTATGATTGAAGATTGGGTGATTGACAGAGACCTTTAACTTTGGACTTTCAACTACTTTAAGGAGGATTGAGCCATGATTTCTCGCAGCAAAGCTGTTTTGCAACGTCCCGAATTTTCATTGCATCGTGCCCTGTACAAATCGATGGGCTACAGCGATTACGATCTGGAGCGCCCGCTCATCGGCATTGCCAACTCGTGGAACCGGGTGGTGCCGGGCCATTACAACCTTAACCTGATATCGGAGTATGTCCAGCAGGGGATTTTGCAGGCCGGAGGGACGCCGGTGGAGTTTGGCGTGATCGCGCCATGCGATGGGATTGCGCAGGGGCATATCGGGATGCACTACATCCTCCCCAGCCGCGACCTGATCGCCAACGATGTGGAGATGATGGTGCAGGCGCATCAGCTCGACGCCGTCGTCTTGCTGTGCGCGTGTGACAAGATCGTGCCGGGGATGCTGATGGCGGCGGCGCGTCTGGACGTGCCCGCCATGGTCGTGGTCGGCGGACCGATGGAGGGCGGCTGCATGTTCGACGGGCGTGCGGCGGATGCGACGTCGTTAACTGAGGGATGGGGCATGTTGATCGCCGGGAAGATCGACGCGGAGCAGTATCGCCAGTTGGAAGATAGCGCCACGCCGACTTGCGGCTCGTGCTCGTTCCTGGGGACCGCAAACACGATGTGCTGCATCGCCGAAGCGCTGGGGATGAGCTTGCCGGGCAGTGCCACGATTCCGGCGACGCACGCCGCGCGCTTACGGTCGGCGCAGGCCGCGGGACGGCAGATCGTTGCTTTAACGCAGCAGGGCATCACGGCGCGGATGATCATCAACCAGAAGGGCATCGAAAATGCGGTGCGCCTGGGAACGGCCATCGGCGGCTCGACGAACATGGCACTGCACCTCCCCGCTATCGCCTACGAGGCGGATATCGAGCTGTCGATGGATCACTTCGAGGCGCTGGCGCGTTCTACACCGCACATCGCCAGGATGAACCCGGCGGCCCCGCTCAACGTGCCCGACTTTCATGCGGCGGGCGGCGTCCCGGCGGTGATGAAAGAACTGCTGCCCTTGCTGCATGGCGACGCGCTGACCGTCAGCGGCAAAACGGTGGCGGAGAACGTCGCCGATGCCGTGACGCGCGATCCGCGCATCATCAAAACGTTCGCCGAACCGTGGGGCATGGGCGGCGTCGCCGTTCTGCGCGGCAACCTTGCGCCCCATACCGCCATCACCAAACCGGCGGCGATCAAACCGGAAATGCACACCTTCACGGGCAAGGCGCGCTGCTTCGATGCGGAAGAAGCCGCCAACCGGGCCATTCTCGCCGGGCAGGTTCAGCCGGGTGAAGTGGTCGTCATCCGCTACGAAGGGCCGAAGGGCGGGCCGGGGATGCGCGAGATGTACGTCGCCATGAAGTTACTCTACGGGCGTGGGCTGGCGCTGACGACGGCGGTCGTGACGGATGGACGCTTCTCCGGGACCAACAACGGCTGCTTTGTGGGGCATGTCTCACCGGAAGCTGCCGAGGGCGGGCCGCTCGCGGTGGTCGAGGACGGTGACATGATCACCATTGATATTCCCAACCGGCGGTTGCACCTGCACGTCTCCGACGAGGTGATTGCCGCGCGGCTGGCGAAGTGGCAGCGTCCGGAGCCGAAGATCAAGCATGGCTATCTCGCCCTGTACAGTCGCCTGGCGGAGTCGGCGGACAAAGGGGCCATCATCCGCCATGAGAGATGAAACAGGAAACGATCTATAGCGCGACAGGGCAGCCGTTGGATGCCTTGACTATGGAAGCCGTTCTCAAAGGTCAGTTGACCCCCGAAGACTTCCGTATCAGCGCAGAGACGCTGCGTGCGCAGGCCGACGCGGCCGAGGCCGCGGGTTACGGCCCGCTGGCGGAGAACTTCCGCCGCGCCGCCGAACTGACGCGCTTCTCCAATGAGGAAGTGTTGGCGATATACAACACACTTCGCCCCGGACGCACGACGTATCCGCAACTTCTTGCCCTTGCCGAGCGCCTGGAACGGGACTTCGATGCTCCGCTGACCGCCGCCCTAGTGCGCGAAGCTGCCGAGGTCTACCGGGCGCGCGGCCTCGTTCAAGAGGCATGAGGCACATGAGACACCGGCATCGTGGGGTGAGTTGCCAAATATGGGGCGAGGTGCCAACTCGCCTGCCAAACGAAACGGCCCGCCGGATGGCGGGCTGTCGGTGTACCCCTGCCGCGATTTGAACGCGGGCTACCGGCTTCGGAGGCCGATGCTCTATCCAACTGAGCTACAGGGGCCAGTCTGTTACGCTGAAATTGTACCACGAAAGCACAAAATCTCAAAATCGACGCTTTGAGATCCGCCAGAGCGCGTTTCAATGATCTCTGACTGCGCTGTTGCCACCTGGTCTGCCTGATGTATAATGGTTGTGTTTGAGGTGTTGGACATTCGAGGAGGCTCCACCGGGAGGTGCGCAGGTGCGAACAAGGCTAGGGCTACTCTTCATAATGTGCGTCATCGTGCTGGTCGGTTGTGCTCGCACATCCTCCTCCTTCGAGGACGATTTTTCCGATCCGGCCAGTGGGTGGGGCGCATCCTCGCACGAGACGTATGTACGTGGATACCAGCAAGGCCGCTACTTGATGCAGATTGACGTTCCACAATGGTTTGTGTGGGCCACTGCCGGTCGCACCTATCAGGATGTTGAGATGGAAGTCAATGTACGTTCCGAGCAGGTCACGGATAACCATTACGGTGTCTTCTGTCGCTATACGGAGGGACAATTCTACTACTTCGCCATCAGCGCCGACGGTTACTATGCCATTTTCCTTCATAATGAAGACGGAAAATTGCTGCCGCTGACCGGACAGGCGATGTTGCGTTCGTCGCTCATCTCGACGGATGGGCGCGAGAACCGGTTGATGGCGGTTTGTAAAGGGACGCAGCTTACCCTCTACGTCAACGGTGAGCAGGTAGCACAAGTTGAGGACGAGACGCTGAAACGCGGTGACATCGGGATGGCTGCCGGGACCTTGCAGCAGGGGGGTACCATTGTCTGGTTCGATGATCTGAGGGTTGAGAAACCATGAAGACGAAGCGTGCTTTGGGGCGATGGCTGGCAAACCTCGCCTTGTGTCTAATGCTGGTGGGGACGGTGGCATGTGCATCGCGGAGGTCCGCTACCTGGTCGGAACCGTTTGATGCGCCGGGGGACTGGCATTTAAGCTCCGATGCCGCGGCGAACGTTGCTGTGGAGGATGGCGTTTTGCGCGTTCACGTCATTGAAGTGGGGCAGGTGGCGTGGGCTTCGGCGGGGCGGACTTACGATGATTTCCGACTCACCGTGGAAGCGACGCAAGTTTCTGGACCTGCCGACAATGAATATGGGGTGTTGGTGCGTATGCAGGATGACCAGCATTTCTACGCTTTTTCGGTGAGCGGCGATGGTTATGTACGAGCGGCCCGTTACGATGGGACTTCATGGATCATCCTGGGGCCGGATTGGTCGGCAAGCGCTGCCGTCAATCAGGGTGCAGCGATGAACGTTTTGGAAGTCGAAGTGACCGGCGGGACTTTTATCTTTCGCGTCAACGATACGCAGGTCTTGCAGGTCGAAGACGCCACGTACACCAGAGGTGACATCGGTCTCTATGCCGGCTCGTTTAGCGAAGGAGACGTGGTCATTACTTTTGACAATCTGGAGGTTCAACCGTTGTTTTAAGGGACGGTGAGTTAACGATTATGGAAGATACTTCTTCAACAGAGGCGAAAACTTACCACTATCCGTGGGCACGTGCGTTGATGGTCCTGGTGCTCTACGGCGCACTGCTTGTTTTTCTGTGGCATTTCCCCACGCCCGGCGGGCGCGCCTTTTTCCAAACCCTTTTCCGCGGATTCTTATATGTCCTCGCGGGTCTGGGGTTGGTGGCTGTCACCGTCATCTTTTTTCTGTTCTTCCCGCTTCCCCAACAATGGAACAGAAAAATCGAGGCATTGAACGCCGGCGCTGAAGGGGACTATGAGGCAGAGGAAGGGCTAGGCGGTGTCTTTACAGCTCGTTCGCTGTTGATCCCGGCGTTCAAAAGCCCCGATGTTGAGTCGCGCGTTTGGGATATTCTCTACGATTTGGAAAGCGAACTCGACCCCGATTGCGTTATTGCGGCGGACGCGCGGTCGGGCATCATCACCATCACGGACGACGATGAAGAAGAAACCGATTATATTCTGCGCGAAATCCGTTCTCGATTGAAAAGCGCCGACATCGCAGTGCGTAGCCCGCATTGATGCAGATTTACTTAGAATCCCTCGGATGTCGCCTCAACGCCGCTGAAATTGAAGCCATGGCCCGTCTCTTTGCCGGGGCGGGCCATGATGTGGTGGAGGCTCCTGAGGGGGCGGACATCATCGTTCTGAATTCCTGCACGGTCACGGCGCAGGCGGCGCGCAAGAGCCGTCATCGACTGCACACCTTGCACCATCGTTATCCCCAGGCGCGTCTGGCCGTCAGCGGGTGTTGGGCCACGGAGGATGTCGCGCAAGCGTCGCGGCTCCCCGGCGTGGCATGGGTGATTCCCAATGAGGATAAAGCGCGCGCTGTGGAGATCATCACCGGCGTTGTGGCCGAGCCGGCCCCCTGGTCGCCGGGACGATGGGGGCACACACGCGCGTTCCTCGCCGTGCAGGATGGCTGCGATCACGCCTGCACCTATTGCGTCACGCGCCTTTTGCGTGGGCCGGCGCGCAGTCGTCCGTTGGCCGATGCGGTGCAGGCTGCCCGTGATCTCGCCGTGCAGGGTGCCCAGGAGGTTGTCCTGACCGGCGTGAGCCTGGGCGCTTATGGTCATGAGGTGGGATTGGAGCATGGATTGGCCACGTTGGTCGCAGCGATCCTGCGGGAGACGGATGTGCCGCGCTTGCGTCTTTCTTCCGTCGAACCCTGGGATGTGGA
The DNA here is from genome assembly GCA_035415725.1 of Anaerolineae bacterium. Taxonomy (GTDB): domain Bacteria; phylum Chloroflexota; class Anaerolineae; order B4-G1; family SLSP01; genus DSWT01. The sequence continues at coordinate 18,169 of DAOOGN010000038.1, forward strand.
TGAATCCTTGATCGCGCTGTGGGACAATCCTCGCTTTTGCCGTCAATTGCACATCCCCTTGCAATCCGGCTGTGATGTTGTGCTTCAACGCATGGGACGTCGCTACACGGTTGCCCGGTTTGCGGCGCTGGTGGATGCCGTGCGCGCCGTCTCTCCTGCTATCGCCATCACGACCGATGTCATTGTCGGCTTTCCCGGTGAGAGTGAGGCGGATTTTGCCGCGAGTCTGGATTTTGTGGCGCGGATGGCCTTCGCCCGTCTGCACGTTTTTCCTTACTCCGTGCGTCCGGGGACGCCGGCCATACGTTTACCGGAGGCTGTTCCCCAGGCGACGCGGACGGAGCGTGCCGCTCGCATGCGTGCGTTAGGGGAACAATTGGCAACCGAATATCGTCTAGGTTTCATCGGTCAGACCCTGCCGGTGTTGTGGGAGCAGAGGGACGCAGCCGGTTATTGGCATGGATTGACCGATAACTATCTTGAGGTAGTGGTGCCAGCAGAGGAGGATTTGTACAATCGGATCATGTCCACCCACCTCATTTCGTTAGAGGACGACGTTTTGAGCGGGGAGCTTATGCGCATTGGATAGGCGACGCTACAGCGGATTGCTCACGATCATTTTGTTGATTGCTGCCGTCATGCGCTTTTGGGCGCTGCCTCAATTCCCGTCAGGGATCGCGCACGATGAGGTCGCCGAAGTCTTGATCGCTGAAGGCATTCTTCAGGGCCACCACGCAGTCTTTTTCCCAGCGGCTTATGGACAAGAACCGCTGTTTCTCTATCTGGTAGCGATAGCTCTGGCGCTTTTTGGACGCCATGGGCTGGCGTTGCGCTTTGTCACCGCCGCGGTGGGTTTGTTAACCGTGGCCGCCGCCGCGCGGTTGGCGCGCCGATTGTTCGGTCCGCATGCTGCACTTGCTACCGCCGCCGGATTAGGCGTGATGTTGTGGCCGGTATTCTGGAGTCGGGTGGGACTGCGGGGGATGACACTGCCGCTCGTGCTGTGTCTAGGCGCCGATGCTCTATGGCGTGCACTGCAAGCGCGCCAGCGCACCGTACATTTTGCCCTCATTGCCGGCTGTTGGTGGGGACTTACGGCGTATACCTATCTGGCGTCGCGCGGTGTGCCGATTCTCTATGGTGTTTTTCTTCTTTATCTGCTGTTTTTCGACCGTAGGTTGGTGTGTCGTCGTTGGCGGGAACTGGCACTGACGCTGGGAATTGCGTTGTTGGTTGCTTCGCCACTGATCCTTTACGTCAGCATGAACAAAACTGTGCAAACGCGCGTCTATGAGGTTGATGCACCGTTGCAGGCGCTGCGTCAAGGCGATCCTGGAGCCATTGTGGAGAATGCCCGGCGCCTTGCCGGGATGTTCAGTGTACGCGGCGACCCGCTCGAGCGCAACAATTACCCCGGCCGGCCGGTCTTCCCGGAACCGTTATGGGCGTTGTTATTTTATGGAGGAAGTGTCGTGGCGCTGCGGCGCCTGCGCGACGTGCGTTATGGCTTTGTGCTCATCTGGCTGGGCGCGATGCTCTTGCCCACGCTGGTGACGACGGATGCGCCGAGTTTCGTGCGCGCCCTGGGTGCGCTCCCGGCTGTAATGCTGCTGCCGGGCATCGGGACGGCGTGGATGTGGCAGCAGTGTCTCCGGCGGTCGAAATGGATCCGGGCAGTCTGCACAGGCATATTGGGCCTGGCCTTTGTTCTCAATATCGGGTTGACCATCCGCGATTATGGCATGCGCTGGCCCCTGATTCCTTCAGAGCAGTTTGTCTGGCAGGTGGATTTTGTGGACATTGCCCGCTGGATGGATTCACATCCTGTAGAGGCCGATGTGACGGTGGCCGGGCTCTCCAATGACACCATGGACGATCCCAGCCTCGATCTCTTACTGCGTCGCAGTGACTTGCGGGTGCGGTGGGTGGATACGGGAAGTCCACTCGGCGCAGGTGGTGCGTGGGTTGTTCCTCGCGCCGGCGGACGGCTGTTTGTGCCGACGATTGTACCGGTGAATGATCGTCTGCGTGACTATATGGCGGAATGGGGGGCAACGGCAACGTCCCATGCGCGTTTCACGGAGTTTGTGGTGCCGCCAATTTTGCCGGCGGCGCGGGTCCAGGCCGACTTTGAGGGCCACGTCAGTCTGATCGCGCTGGATGTTCCGGTGCAGTCCGTGGCGCCCAAGGCGACGGTTACGTTGTTTTCGGTGTGGGAAGCCGGGGATGGCCCCCATCCGCCGCTCAAAGTTTTCGTGCATCTCGTCGATGGAGAGGGTCGGTTGTGGGCGCAGCATGACGGGCTTGACAGTCCGGCGCAGTTCTGGGAACCGGGAGACCGGATTGTCCAGGTGCACACGCTAACCCTTCCATCCGCCATACCGCCAGGGGGATACACGCTGCGGGTGGGGCTTTATGATCGCGTGACGTTGCTTCCCTATCCTTTGCGCGACGGGCGAGCTTATTTTGAGGCGGTCACCATTCAGGTGCCGACACAGGAATGAAATATCGTTGGACTGCGTGGGTTTCCATGGTGCTGCTGGGGGGGCTGTTCGGCTTCCTGATGTACAATGCCTGGGCGCAGTCGCCGACAATGGACGAGCAGAATCACATTGCACGGGGCTACGCGCTGTTGCGGACCGGCGATCCACGGTTGAGCCTGGAGCATCCGCCGTTGATCAATGTAATTGAGGCTTTGCCACTGCTGTTGTTGGGCCATAGTGTTCAACTTCCCCTGGACGACTGGTCCTGGGAAGCCGGGCAGTGGTACTATTTTGCCGACAATTTTCTGTGGTTCGCCAACCACGACGCCGACCGGATGGTTTTTCTGGCGCGTGTGCCGGTGGTGATGATGACGGTGCTGCTGGCGGCGCTCGCGGCACGGTGGGCGCGGGAATTGTGGGGGGGAAAAGCCGGCGTGGTCGGGCTGATGTTGGTAGCTTTTGATCCCAACATTCTGGCGCACGGCAGCCTGGCGACGACGGATATCGGCATTACCCTGACGGCATTCCTGGCGGGTTATGCTGTGTGGCGTCTGACACGCGCCTTTTCGTGGCGTGGGGCGATGTTGGCCGGGTTAGCGTTGGGCGCCATGCTCGCCAGCAAAGTGTCGGCGCTGATGTTCTGGGGCATTTTTGGGGTGTTGGCAGTCGGCGACGCGCTGCGTGAAGGACCTGCGGCGGCGCGATGGCATGCTTTGTGGAAACGCCTGGTGCTTTACGCGGCGGTGACGGCGGTGGCGGTTTTGTTCCTGTGGGCCAGTTATATGTTTCAAATCGTTCCCGCCGTAGAAAATGGAACGCCGGTACCGCTAGGGACATACGTGAACGGGGTTTTGACGGTTTTGACGACGGTTGAAGGTGGACGCACCTCCTATCTGTTGGGGGCGACATCCCTGGAGGGTTGGCCGTTATATTTCCCTATCACTTTTGCTGTCAAGACGCCTATTCCTGTCATGCTGTTGATCTTGTTGACGGTGCCCCTGGCGATCAAACGCCGGCGAGGATGGGCGGCATGTTTTTTGTTGTTACCGGTGGTGGTGTACTGGTTTTTTGCACTTCGCAGTGCGCTCAATGTGGGATACCGTCATCTGTTGCCAACGCTGCCGTTCGTCTATGTGTGGGTTGCGCAGTGGGGGGGGAGTGTTCCTGAGAACGTGGCACGTCAGACGAAACTTGACCGTATCGCGCCGATTGTACTTGGCGTGTCGCTAGGATGGCTGGCGCTGGAGACATTCTGGATCGCGCCGCATTTTTTGTCCTACTTCAATGCCATAGGCGGCGGTCCGGAAAATGGCTGGCGCATCGTGGCGGATTCGAATATCGACTGGGGACAAGACCTTAAAACCCTGAGCGCTTACATCGCCGAGCACAACCTGGGCAAAGTGAAGTTGAGCTGGTTCGGGAGCGCACGCCCCGAGGCGTATGGCATCGCGTTCGATCCCCTACCTGGTCTGCCCCATTACTACAACATGTGGCTGGAGCCGCCGACGTTCAATGAGCAGCATCCCGAACCCGGCGTGTATGTGATCAGCGTCTCCAACCTGGTAGAGCTGACGCTGGAGGACAAGCATTTTTTCACCTACTTTCGTGCGCGTGAGCCGGATGCGCGGGTGGGGTATTCGGTGTACATTTATCGAGTGGAGGAACCTTGACTACGGCAAAATTGACACGATTCAAGCCGTGGGTGGGGATCGGTGGATTGTGTGGACTTCATATTATATTCTTGATAGTGAACTTTGTCCGTGTTCCTGTGACGCATGGGTATGATTGGGCCGGCCACTTGACGTATCTTTATTATGTGGCGGAATATTGGCAGACACCGCCCGCAGAAGTTAGCTCGGAGTTTTTTAATCCACCAGTATATTATTTCAGTGTGGTTGCCTTTCAGCGTGCGTTGGGACTAGATTTGGAACAGGCGGGACGGGTCTTTAATTTTGTGCTGGCGTTGACGACATTGGGACTGATGGTGGGCCTTTGCCGTCGGGTGTGGCGCGATCAGATTTGGCCGACCTTGTGGTGGCTAGGGTTTTATGTGTGCAATCCTACTGTTTACCGTGTCTTTGGGATGGTGCGCCCTGAAGCTATGCTAATGCCCTTATTTACTGTGGCCGGTTGGCTTGTGATTGGACTCCGTCCGCAAACGCGGCCATGGGCATGGGGATTTAGTTCAGCTCTATTAGCTGGCACTGCTTGGGGGGTACGGCAATGGGGTATTTTTTTGGAAGTCGCTTTGCTCTTGTGGGCGTTAATGATGTGTTTGCAGGATTATTCTGTTACCCATTGGTTTCCTTGGGCGGTTCTAGGGGGGCAACTGATATTTTTTCTGGGCATAGCCGTTTTTTTTCTGCTCCTGCGTGGCGGGCATGTGCTGGCGTTTAACGCGCCGCCGCATCCGATGAACCTTACTTTCTTAACTCGGTTGCAACTCCCGACATTGTTTGTCGAGCCGGTGCGCCCTGCTCTGAATTATCGTTTTTGGCCGGTCCTGTATGCTGATTTTTGGGGTGATTATTGGCGCTATTGGCGAGAGGCGTTGGGTGCAGTTTCTGTACCTACCTCACCGACGACCCGTATTGCACTATCTCGCGCCATGTGGGCTGCGTTACCGGCGACTGTTTTAACAATGACAGGATTGCTAGGATTGGGGCGACGGATGAATGAGGGTATGAGTGCTGCTGGCCGTAACTTAAGTTATTTTAGCCGTTGGCTGATCGGCGGAAGTCTCGGAGGGTTCTTGATCTTTGCCAGCCTGTATGCGGATCCGGGAGAAGGTGATACGGTTAAGAGTATTTATCTTGTCTATTTGATGCCTTTTTGCGGATATTTGGGGAGTATAGTCGTCTGGCATCTTACGCAACCACCGTTTTTCAGAAAAGGGATGGGGCTGGTGGGGCTGGCGATGTTGTTGCTGTTAGTGTGGGTCGCGCCGAATGGCATTTATTTACCCCCGGCGAGTGGGGTAGGTCACAGTTGGGTTGTGCCACAAGTTGCTTATCATCTGGATGTGAAGTTTGGAAATATGATTACACTTGTGGGTTATGATTGGATTGAAGATGCCTCTCGGAGTCAATTGACGTTGACTTTACTATGGCGGGCAGATGCTTATCCAGGAGGTAGCTATAAAGTGTTTGTGCATGGTGTCGAAGCGGCAACCGGGCGTGTGTTGGCGCAGTCAGATACGGTACCAGCAGGATGGACTCGCCCGACTCAAGAATGGCAAATTGGTGAATACATTGTAGATACGCATTCTCTGGCGTTGTCTTCCGAAGCTATATCGGGGGTTGAAATTCGGGTAGGACTTTATTCAGAGAGAACTGGACATCGCTTGACTACGACGAGGGGAGGGGATTATGAGGTGATTGTATTACAGGGTCAGAATGAGTGGGATGAATAATGATTGGCGGGCATGTCGGGCAGATATGGTATAATCTAATGTGGAGTTGAGTATGCATGCTAATTCTATGTCGATGTCTTGATGTAACCTATCTGTATCAAAAATTGTAAGGAGTAAATGAAATGAAACGTAAACTGTATGGGGCCTATATCATAGTGTCCTTAGCATTGTTAGTCGCCGGCGTGTGGTGGTTTCATGCTGCGCAGGTTCGAGCAGCATCGCCCAGTGATACTTTCCTGTTGGGTAACCCTTTGAAACTGGTGACGCCTGACATGGTTCCACCAGGAGGAGTCGCGCATTATGCAATTGTGTTACAAAATAGTTCCGCAATTAGCACGGTTTATAATATTGTCGTTGGCGATGCTTTGCCGGAATCAATGCTTTACAGCGGTAATGCTGGTCCGGCAGGTGGGGCGCTTTGGGATATTGATACCCCTGGTTACATTACTTTTACGGTTTATGCTCTTGATCCTCAAGAAACCGTTACTTTGACGTTCGATGCTGCATTAGCTTCGACAGTCGAGCCGGGGACAGTCATCACGAATGTGGCGTGCATAAGTGATGGAGTGACCCTTACAGGGACGACACCGGCCACGTTCACGGTTGAACAGCCGCCAGCGGTGCAGATCGCTGCACCTGCCTCTGGTGCTCTTCTTCGGCAAGAGGCGGGCAGTATATTCACGATCAGTGGTCACGCTTGGAATAACTTTACAGATCCACCGTACTTGACAGCGCCAACGTTGTTGCCATTGAATAGCCCTGACGATGATGGGACTTACTATGTAAGTTGGACTGCCGTACCATTGGCAGAAAACTATGTTTTAGAAGAAGCTGCACCCCCTGATTTCTCCTGGGGGCAACCGTACCCCCCCCTAACTGCTCCGACTGTTAAACAATTGGTTTCCGGTAAAGCAAATGGGATTTACTACTACAGAGTCCGTGCTTATAGTTCTCAATCTGGGGCTAGCCGCTGGAGTAACGTGCAGGCTATCACAGTCACAAAAACCAATTTGCAGTACAGTCTGGCGTCGGCGGATAGGGTCCCGCACAGCGTCGTGACCCTTGTTGCTGATGAGATTGCCGTTGAAGTTAGTGTGGACAATGGCACAACTTGGCATTCGGCGACGGTTGCCAACACTAGTGTGGGGTGGGATTGGACATACGATTGGACCGTCCCCGAGCAAATTACCCCGGCGGCATACCCGGTGATGGCCCGCGCGCGCTATGCGGCGGGTGGTGATTTTGGTCCGACAGACGTAATTACGTTTACTTTGTTCAACGGCTATCCGGATTTTGAAATCACTAAACAAGGGTCTGAAGTGGTATTTCAGAATCAGAACATCTTTTACATATTGACGGTTACCAATACAGGCGATATTGCTGCGACGCAATTAGTAATCACGGATGTTTTGCCTAGCGGAGTGGAATATGTCAGTTCTTCCAATGGCTCTTTACAAAGTGATGGCGTTGTAAAGTGGACTTGGCCCGAGCTGGCTGTTGACGCACACGCAGATTTTACACTTACTGTTAAGGCCACGACCGTTGGTTCAGTGAAAAACTCTTCTTACGGCGTTAGTTCTGAAGGGGGATATTATGCGTTAGGGGTACGAAGCGTGAGTACAGTTGTCAAGCCGTATGTGACATATTTCCCCCTTATTCTCAAACGTTGGCCGCCTGTACCTTATCCACCCAATCTCAGTGATATTGACAACGCTGACGGCAATGACAGCTATACACTGAACTGGACTTATACAGCAGGGCAGTGTTTCCCCACTTCTTATGAAGTTCAGGAGGCAGCCAATGCCAGCTTTACCCTCAATCTCAGGACACCTTGTACACCTGGCGCAAATACTTCTTGTGCACTTACGGGAATGGCAGTAGGTACTTACTACTATCGTGTGCGGGGTATTAACTCCTATGGCTTGGGAGAGTGGAGCGCCGTAAAGAGTGTTGTCGTACCGCAGCGCGGCTATGATTACAATTTCAATGGCTCGCTTGAGGGATGGGCGGTCCGACGTAGCGATGAACCGTTGACCCCCAGCGGAAATCCTGTGCCACAACCGGTGAGTCGTAACAACATGTTGTATACTCTGATGATCGGTGCCGATGACTTTGCGATGATTTCACCGATGCAAGCAGCTCCGTCTGTACCTTATACGATTCTAGCTGTTGCTGATATAGTGGATAATGAGACTATCGATGGTGTGGCTTACTCCCCCAAGGATCAGATGAGGTATTCTATCATCTTTGGAGCGAATGGTGGCACTCCTTGTCCGGCGAACGAAAATACACCTAAAAACCAGGGTTGTTTCTCTCACTATTATCGGCTGCGGGTGCGTTGGGCAGTGGAAACTCAAAATAACTCTCTGGATTGGTCGTTGCAGCGGATTGATTACCACGAAGGTGATAATGACCAGGGCCACATGACTGTCTTGAGGGAAGGAAAGGTAAACACGAATGGTAATGATTGGAACAAATGGAAGATTGAAGTTCTTAATACTACAGGTGATAACATCAAAGTTTACCATGGGTGGGGAGAAGGATTAATCGCTTCAGTTAGGGATACTGCTTACATCAACGAGCCTTATTTTGGTGTGCAAGTTATTTCACCAAATTGGGGCGCGGTTGCGGTGCGATGGGATTGGTTCAAGGTTGAGGCCAAGTGATCGTCTCTATTTGATGTATTTGTGGTACAGCGGGGTGTGTGAAGAAAGCCTTGTTGCTATATGAAATTGAGCGGCGCGCAGTAGTGAGTATGCTGCGCGCTGCTCCAGTTTCCTGTCGATTGTGGATTTACATTGAGCGAACGTAGACGTTGGGCCGATCTCCTGCGTATCGGCTTGAGCCTGGGCACGTTGTTACTTCTCTGGCGTGAAGTCGGCGCCAGTGATGTTATCGGCGTGCTGCGCCAGGCCGATATAATGTTATTGTCTCTGGCCGCTCTGCTTTTCCTTGCCGGTATCGTCGTCCGCGTCTTTCGCTGGCAGGTGCTGCTTCACGGCTTGGGTGTGCGTCCGTCATTCTGGCTGCTGCTCAAACTTTATCTGGTGGGGAATTTCTTCAACACCATTTTGCCCTCCGGCTTTGGCGGGGACGTGGTGCGTGTAGTGGAACTGGCACAACAGGACCGTCAATCCGCCGCCGTGGGCACGGTCATCGTGGACCGCTTGACGGGCATTCTCTCGCTGATGGCTTTGGGGTTGGTCGTATTGCCCTTTACCCGCGGTTTGGCGCCGTGGTTGGTGGGGACGTTCGTCCTCATCGCCGGTGGCGGGTTGGCCGGCGGGGTGTTGCTCCTGGAAGGGACCTGGCTACGGCGGATCACGGCGCGTCTGCCGGCGGCGCTCTCGTTGGCAGGGCAGGGCAAGCTGGCGAATATCTACGCCGCCGTGACGGGGTCCGGCACACGGGCCGTGTGGCAGGCGCTCGCGCTCTCGACGGTGTTCAATCTGGTGAACATCGCCATCTACTGGCTGTGTGGACTTGCCGTCGGCATGGAGGTGAAGCTGGGGTTCTACTTTGTCTTTGTGCCCCTGCTCTCGCTGACGCTGTTGATCCCTATCTCCGTGGGAGGGCTAGGTGCACGCGATTGGGTCGGGCAGCCGCTCTTTGGCTCGGTAGGCGTTCCCAACGCCGTCGCTGCCGGCATGACGCTCTCGGTCTATGCTGTGACGTTGGCCGTCGGCCTTATCGGCTTCGTCATCTACCTGGTGGAAGGCATGACAGGGCTGCTGAAGAAATAGGGGCTACGGCATGATGAACGTCCCCACGGTGTAGAAATCCCCTCTGGCGACGCCCTCGGCATCGATAACGGGCAAACGGCTCATGTCGGCGAGCCAATACCATCCCACGATCACTTGATACGACCCCGCCGGCGTGTTCGGTTGTAGATAGAACTGATAGGGATCGGCCAGCTCTTCCCCGGCATGCCAGCCGCTGGTGGGACGCGCTCCCTGTACCGGCCAACTGTCGGCTTGACCGTAGAGTTGTCCAGCGGGGCCGATGACCTGGACGAAGACGGTGTAATCACGTTCCAGCGCCCGCAACCCGCGCCAGCGCAGAGCGACGTGAATGGGCCCACCGGCGGGCGCTGCGCTGGCGTCGAGGGCGGCGTCAAGGAGCACAATCTGGTCGGCGAAGTTCGCCAGCCCCACAGTGGAGGGTTGTACGTTGATTTCACCGAGCGCACAGGAGTCGCTTCCTGCGGCGAGCCAGTTGCAGCGCGCTGCGAGCATCGTACTGGACTCGACGGCACGCCAACCGATCTCCAGCTTGTATGCCCCGACTTCCTGGGGCGCGGTGAGGACATACCGTATCGTTTGGGGTTGACCCGCTGTCCACGTTGCCGGATCGGCGGCGGGGCCGGCGCTTTGCAGTGGCGCCGTCCGGACGGGATTCCCGGCGCGGGTCCAACGGACTTCCGGCGTGGACGGTGGCGTTTCTCGACTGCGTTGCCACGTCAGATCGATAGCAATCGTCCCACCGGCTCGCGCCTCACTGGGGAAATCCGCGCCGACGAGCCAGAGACCATCAAAAAGAGCGTTGCTGTGTCTGGACAGAGGCGAGGGGGCACGCGCCGGGATGGTCACCGCTCCAAGTGCATACCACATCGCTCCGGTGCCCTTCACCGGCAGTCCGGCCTGTTCAAAACGGGGGAACACGCCCACTTCTAAAACGTAATCTCCATGCGCCACCCAGGGGGGCCAGTGCAGGGCATGGTAATCCTCGACCACGGCGCCTGGCGTCCAGGCTTGGGTGGTGGTATAGCCGCCCACCGGGCGCGTCGCGGCGCTTTCCCAGACAGTTTGTCCCGCGTAAGTGAGCCGAATGCGCACTTCCAAATCGGCGTCAAGGGCGGCGAGGGCGTGCCATACCAGCGTCAGATGGTGCAAGGCGCGGCCTGCGGGGTCGGATTCCAGGCGAAAACTGTTCAGCTCGAGAGCGTCTCCGAAGCGGGCCGACGGCGTTGAGCTGAGGGCGGCCGACGCGGGCGGATGCACCTCGACCAGGGGGCCGACGGCGCTCACGCCATAAGCATCCAAACCCGGCAGGTAACGCGCCAGGTAGACGCGCTGTCCTGTCGCCAGGCGGGTTTCCAGAGCTTCGCGGTACTGCGCCTCGCTGAAGAGCGTCACCAGTTCCAGGTCCGGACGCACGCCTTCGACTTGTTGGAGATAGTATAACGGCGGAAACTTCTCGCTGTCCGCGAGGATCGCCGCACCATCGGCCAGAGGCTGCCGGAGAGCATATCTGGCCCACGCCTCGTCTGCGCGTCCCGTCGAAATCGTATCCAGCGTCGGTCCGGTGATCCACAGCCGGCTCAATGGGAGCAGGATGGCAATCCCATACAGGACAAAACGTAAAGCGTGCTGCGCCATGCGCCATTTTCCATTTTCCATTTTCCATTTCTCATTTCCCGCGCCAAGCCAGAAGAGGAGCATGCTATGTCCGGGAATGAGAAAGGATGAGTAGTCGGGGTCGGCGACGTAGAAGCTGAGGTTAAACCACACCCACGCGCCGAAGGCGAGGAAGGTCCCCATGGCCAACGCCCGGTTCTGCCGGAATAACCGTATAAGACCCATGGCCGCCAGCGCCAGGCCTGCCCATCCGACTTGCATGCGCAACAGGCGCAAGACGAGCGTCCAGCGCGTGGGATCCTGAATGAACGCCAGCGGGCGCAGCGCACCGCCCGAATCTGCATTGGCGACGAAGCGCAGAAAGTGCGCCAGGGTCATCGTCTCGCCGTGGTTCACGGCGGGCCAGCGCAGTGGGATGTAGCTGTAGAGCGCCAGGCCGATGAGACCCAGACCCAGCGCATATCCCAGGACGCGCCGGGGGGGGCGTGGGCGAGTGAACAACAGCGGCAGTGCCAGGAACGCCAGGGCGCCTAACGTGATGTGGGATGCCAGCGCCACGCCGGTCAACAGGCCGAACAGCGGCAGGGCGCGTGCCGGTTGCAGCTTTCCCGTCGCCCAGCGCACCGCCAGCCACAGGCCGGTGGTCGTCAGTAGCGCGTTGAGCGCGTACACTTCAGCTTCGACGGCGCGGGACCAGAGGGTGGGCGAAAACGCCAGCGTCAATGCCGTTAGCAGAGGAATGAGGCATGCGGGGGGATGGGTACCTGGTAACTCGTCCTTTGTAATTCGCTCATCCGTCCAATCGCTCAACGCGAGGAAGAGCATCCCGGAGGCCAGCGCAGCACACACAACTGCCGAGAGGTTGACGCGCCAGGCGATGGAGCCGCACGGCAGCAGCGAGAAGAGTTTGCCGATTAAGATGTACAGGGGATAGCCGCTAGGGTGGGCGATGCCCAGACGCGGCGCGACCACTTGAAACTCAAACGTGTCAGCACGCCCGACGTAGGGTGAAAGATCGGGAAGATAGACGGCCAAAGGCAGCAGCACGGCGATGGCGCATCCCACGCGGCGGGACACTCCATGGGGTAAAGCCAAGACTACCGCCAGCGCCAGACTGCCGATCAGCAAAACCGGTCCGCGCCAGGGGTGAAAGGCCCCGCCGAACAGGTCCAGGGCAGGAAGGAGCAGCGGTGTCCAGCGCACGGCCGTGTTCCTCAGTGAAACATCGCGCTGGTGATACCAACTGGCGGCGAGCAGACTGCCGGCGGCGCCGCATAACCCGCTCACGCCTGCGCCGGCGCCGCCGAAGAAAAACAGGCTGTGCAGTTCCAGGGCCACAACCCGCGCGAAGCCCATTCCCCAGACGAAGCCGCACAGCCCGATGAAAAGCCACGCCGCTGTGCACTGCCGGGTCTGGCCGCCGCCGTCGCCCCGCCGGTTGCTCAGGGCGTTTCCTCCGCCGGTGTCTCCTCGGCGGGCGTCTCGGGAATTCCCAGACTACGCCTGAAGTAGAATTCCATAATCTCCCTCGCTACCGGCGCAGCGGTTACCGACCCTTCACCGCCGTCGTAGATCCACACCAGCACCACGATTTCCGGCGCTTCGGTGGGGGCGTAGGCCGCAAACCAGGCATGTGTCGGGAGGGTTTTGCCTTTGGCGACATCGCAGCGCCCGGCCTTGAGCGCGATATCATCGCAATACTCAGCCGTTCCTGTTTTTCCGGCAACATTGATGCCCAGATCGGTCAGCTCGGCTTGTTTCCCGGTGCCCGTCTCAGAGACGGCCAGGTCCAACCCTTCGCGCACGATCTGCCAGACCGATGCGGCGACATCGAGGGTGTCGCTGATGATGGGGGTGAAGGGGCGGATGATGTTGCCTTCGGCATCCTCCACGTGGTGAATGACTTGTGGCACGTAGAGGGTGCCGCCATTGGCGACGACGGCGAACGCATTGGCCATTTGCAGCGGCGTCACCAGCATATTCCCCTGGCCGATGCCGACGTTGTACGTATCGCCGGTGGTCCACGTTTCCTGGTATGTCTTGCGCTTCCAGGTGGGCGTGGGCACCAATCCCTCGGCTTCTCCGGGAATGTCGATCCCGGTAGGCGCACCGAGTCCGAACAAACGGGCATAGGCTGCCAGTCGTGCGATGCCTAACCCTTCGAACCGGGTCTCTTCAAAGCCGCCGGCAATTTCGTAGAAGAATGTGTCACATGACTGTGCCAGTGCATCCACGATGGTCATCGGCCCGTGCCCGCCGCCGTTTTGTAGATTGATCCAACAGTAGAAAGTCTGCGCCAGTTTGGGATCGTCGGGTGCGAATTTGTTCGGCAGTGTGATGCGGCCCGGATCATAGATGACCGTATAGCGGTTGATGACGCCTTCCTGCAGCGCCGCCGTCGCCGGGATGATTTTGAAGGTGGAACCGGGCGGTACCTGATCGGCGATGGCGTGGTTGATCAAAGGGCGATGGGGATCGCTGAGCAGGGCGCGGTAGGCCTCCGTATCCAGTTTTTTGCTGAACATATTGTTGTCGTAGGTGGGCAGGCTCACCATCGAGAGTACCTGTCCGTCCCGTGGATCCAGCACGATGGCAACGCCTCGCTTTGAGGAGACGGCTTCCAGCCCGGCACGCAACGCCTCTTCGGTGGCTTGTTGCAACTCCATGTCCAGCGTCAAAAAGACATTATCGCCTGAACTGGCCGGCGTTTCACTGAGCGTCTGCAGTTCCTGCCCGAGCACGTCTTTTTCGACCAGACGCCGGCCGGGTGTGCCGTGCAGGAATTCTTCCATGTGGGCTTCCACACCGGCGTAGCCGATGCGGTCAACGTTAGTATCATAACCTTTGCTTTCGTAGTCGGCCACTTGCTCGGCGGGAATTGGCCCCAGGAACCCCAGGATTTGTGAGATCTGCGAACCATAGGCGTAGCTCCGTCGGGAAATGATCTCGACTCCCACGCCGGGCAGTGTCACACTGCTTTCCTGGGTGATGAGCAATGCCAGGTCACGCTCGATATTCTGCTCGACCACAATCGGCTTGTAAGGCTCGGACCAGCGCCCTTTCTCCACCATCTCCAGCAAGCCCGGCTCCGGTTCTGCACCATAGGGTGGAAATGCCGCCCGCCCTGCTATGCGCAGGTCACCCTGGTATTTGGGAATATCCAACCCTTGTGTGGTGCTGTAGGGAACGTCGATGAGCTGCGCGAGGCGCATGAGGACGGCGCGCTCGCGCTCCGGGTCTTCAGGAAGACGGCCCGGCGTGATGGTGACGTTGTACGCCGGAACGTTGCGTACCAACACTTTACCTTCACGGTCATAGATAATGCCGCGCGGCGGAGAAATGGCGACCAGACGACTGTGTTGTTGTTCGGCGTGGGCTTGCCAGGAGCCGCCTTCGAGAAACTGTAATTGCCACAGGCGGATCAGATAAAGTCCCAGCACCAGCAGGATCACCCATCCTATGATAGCCAGACGCGGCGCACGTTGAATCCACCGCGGGCGTGTAGCCTCTGTTTCGATCAGACCCCGTAGACGCGGAGTGCGTGAGCCGCGGCTGTGCAGGTCGCTCATGCGCCGGCGCCTCCCCAACGGGGTTGTGACCGTTTGTGGAACCAGACCAGGAAAGTAAAGGCAAACGGCGAAAGCAGAAAGTTCAGCAGCGCCGCCGGCCCGGCGACGGTTTGCACGGCGCGGGCGAGATTGACGCTGTATCCAAGCACCGCCATAGCTCCCAGCAAGATGCCGTGCCCAAACAGCGTCCCCAGCGCCGACATCAAGGCCAGTCGGATGAGCGTCGGCCCTAGCGCATGGACCCACGGCTGTCCGGCGAGGAAACCCACCGCGGTCAACGCGAGCGTCCATAAGCCGAAGGTGCCGCCGGAGAGCAAATCACAGAAGATGCCACCCACGAAACCCCACACCGCCCCTTCGTCCGCGCCGCGGATGATCGCCCACGTCACCGCCAGCAGCAGCACAAGATCGGGTCGCCCGCCGAGAATCTGGAGGTCTTCCAGCCAGACACTTTGCAGGACGGCCGCGATGAGCAAAATGGGGATGCCAAAATAAAGGCTCATGGCTGTTGGCTTTCCTGTAGTTCTTCGGGATTGATGTGGGGAAAATCGGTGATCACCAACACGGTTTCCAGACGGCGGAAGTCAATCGCCGGGCGGACGGTAGCGCGCTGGAAAAGATCGGACTCCAGGTATGTGACGCTTTCCACCTGTCCCAGAAGTAACCCTCGGGGCAGCAAGCCGCCCGTCGCCGAGGTAATAATCGTCTCACCTTCTGCCACCTTTTCGTCGGGGAGGATGTCAACCATCGTCAAGCCGCCTTCCGGCGTCCCGACGACCATACCGGTGATGCGGGATTCTTGCAGCATGGCCGCGATCTGGCTTTGCGGATTGTTGATCAATTGTACATAAGCCAGGTTGTGGGAGACGCGGGCAATGCGCCCTACCAACGCTGCGCCGCTTGTGACCACCGGCATCCCCACGGCCACGCCATCTCCCGACCCGGCATTGATGATGAGGTATTGCAAATAGGGGTTTGTATCCTCACCAACCACCGTCGCACAGGGGAAAATGGCACACCCGTATTCGACAATGTCGGCGCCGACGTAGCTGTAGGTGGGGTTATCCTGAACGAAGTTAAGTTTGCGGCGGAGTTCCTCGTTTTCGGCCTTGAATTCGCGCAGGCGGAAGTTCTCTTGGATGAGGGTAGCATTGGTGCGTTGCAACTCTTCGAGCTGCTGCTGGAGTTGTTGGACGTCCCGCGCCGTCTGCCCCAGGCCGCCAAGCATCTCGATAACCGTTGAGAGACCGCGTTCCACAGGGGAAATGATGTATCCCAACAGGCTTTCCAGGGGTCCGAATGCTCCGGCCTCGATCAGGATCAGAAAGAGCAATGCTACGACGAGTAATACCCAGGGCAACCACGGCCCGTTTTCTCGCCTCATTATTTATCCTTTTCTGGTATCTATTCAGGCTAGTAAACCTGACGAAGCCATTTATTCCCTATGCCAGGT
>DAOOGN010000039.1:0-34043 GCA_035415725.1 Anaerolineae bacterium
CTTACCATTTTACACCACTTTGCGCTACTTTAGTCAGAGCGTTGATAAGCCCTATGATCAAGATAGGGTGGTTGACAATTTGCATAAGCCTGTTATAATTTTCTACATGTGAGTAAGATTCCAAGTTCTAAAAAATAGGCCTGGACTTTTTACAAATCCAGGCCTATTTTTCAAGGGCGATGGGGGTCTTGCACAAAAAAATTTAGTTTGTTTGATTTGAAAGGAAGAAGAACTGTGAGCAATCGGGAATTTGGAACTGTGAAGTGGTTCAATGGAGCAAAAGGCTACGGCTTTATCTCGCGTGAAGGCCAAGACGATGTTTTCGTCCATTATTCTGCCATTCAGGTGGAAGGCTTCAAGACATTGGATGAAGGTCAGCGCGTCGAGTTTTCCGTTGAACAAGGGCCGAAAGGCTTGCAAGCCACCAACGTCGTCCTTGCAAAGGAGTAGGGAACCATGGTAAAGAAAATCTACGTTGGCAACATGAGTTACGATACAACGGAAAGCGCTCTCCGTGAGTTGTTTGCTACACACGGCGAGGTTGTCTCCGTGAATGTGGTCACCGATCGTGAAACCGGGCGACCGCGTGGCTTTGCTTTTGTTGAAATGGCCACTGATGCCGCGGCAAACGCCGCTATTGCCGCCTTGGATGGGCAGTCGCTGGATGGTCGTACCCTCAAGGTGAACGAGGCCCGTCCACTTGCCCCGCGGGGCGAAGACCGCTTTTATGGCGGCGGTGGCCGTGGCGCCGGCGGGGGTCGCTCCCGCGGTGATAGTGATCGTGGTCGCCGTGATCGCCGTGATCGCGGTGAATGGTAGTTCGACCAGCCCCAAAATCAGGTCGTAAATAACCCCCATCATCCTGTCACGAATTGCACGAATGGACACGATTGGTTCTTCAGAAGATTTTGCGTGATTGAGATAAAAACTAGCCACGAATTGTACGAATTTACACAAAAAGTAACAAGAAATTAGTGAAAATTCGTGTCATTTGTGGTAAAAGCCAAAACCGTTTTTAATCGTCGTGCCAGTCCTCAGAGAGCCAAAAGCTTGTGAAGTTCGTGCAGTTCGTGACGAAAGATCAAGTCCCAACATAGACAATGGCAATGTCAGGCGGACGCTTTCGCTTCCAGACTGCATATTTTACATAATATATATAGTCGGAAGATGAAATGGGGAGAAAACAGGCACTATCTTGCCTTTTCTTCAGCGGTTGTAGATGAGACTGCTTACGCGTTGAAATTCCATCGCTTGGCGACTGATTTCCTCAAAACTATCGGGCTATCCTCACCCGACGTTTCAGGTTTTTGCCCCACCGATCTTCTTTGAGCAACGTAGCGTCCTGCCCTGAGAGCGCATCCAGCGGCGCCGATAACACTCGTTCATTCTCATCGGCGAGATGCCGGGACGCCACCAACATTCGAAATTCCTCGCGCTCTTGTTCGAGATGCTGTTGTTCTTGTTCGAGCGTATTATGCCATACCTGCAATTCTTTTTGCCATATTTCAAGTTCAACGTGCTTTTCTTTTAGGGTGTGTTGTTCTTCCGCCAGCGTCAGGCGTTGTTTAATGACTGTGCCGCGTTCCCTCCATAAATAAACGGAGAACAGCACAGCTAACAGAAACAATACCGCGCCGGCAAGAAACATGAGCGCATCAAACACAAATAACTCCTAATAGCGGCTCAGACTGCTATTATTGCTGTCTGGGATTGACGCAGGAAGTTTCTTTTGCAGGGGAGTGTAGCGGGCGGCGAAGTCGGCCGCTACACTCCCCTCTTTTCACCTTTTTCTCCATTATATCTGCTATTTTCTACAATGCACGAAGCATATACAAGTTGCCCGTGGTAAAGCCGCGCGCACGATAGTACGGCCGTGTGCCGACGGCTGCAATGACGGCAAGCTGGCGGAATCCGGCCTTCCACGCCGTTTCAGCAGCCGCGGCGAGCAATTGTGTTCCCAATCCGTGATGTTGCGCTGCCGCGCCACGCTGTCCTAGTGCCTGCGCCTGTCCGTAGACATGCAGTTCGCGCACCAGCGCTGCCTCGCGGATTTCGGGGAGAGGCAGTTCATCCCGCGGCGCTGCCGGCAACGAGAGCCGGAGAAAAGCGGCCAGTTGCCCTGTCGAAGTGAGATACTGTAAGAAATACTCCTGGGTGGCGTCGGTGGCATAGGAAAGCACCTCCAGGGAGAGCGTGCCCAGCGTCGCATCTTTTTCCGCAGCAATTTCCTGCCCCCGCACCTCACGGCAGCGAATGCAGTGGCAGGCAAGTGCACGTTGTTGCATCTGTGTCTGTACAATCTGTCGCAGGTTGCTCTTGGTGGTCCCGGCGACGATATAATGCGCTGGAATATCGCGCATCAGGCGATTGATCCGACTGTAGGGCTGAACGAGCGCCTTGCACTGCACCAATAACTCGATCAATGTTTCCTCAGAATAGGGCGTATATTGGCCTTGCTGCCAGAGAGTATATAAATCTGTTCCTTCGAGCAGTGCTGTAGGGTAGATTTTCAATTCATCAGGGCGTAATGCCGGATCGTCCCACAACCGCGCGAAATCAGCCAGATCTGAGGCAGGGGTCGCGCCGTAAAGGTTGGGCATCCAGTGCAACACAATCTTGAATCCGCCGAGCCGTAGCAGGCGCATAGCGTGCCGGATATCGGCGACTGTGTGGCCGCGACGATTAAGTGTCAAAATGGCATCGTCGAAACTTTGCGCGCCAACCTGAACTTTCGTCACCCCCTGACGACGTAATGCCAGCACTTCCTCCGGTGTTATCCAATCAGGACGTGTCTCTACCACCAAACCTACATTGCGATGGATTGCTGTTTCATTGCGTTCAAGCGCCTCGTCGAGGGTGGCCGATTCCGTTTCGTTCATCGCGTCAAAGCAGCGGCGCAAAAACCGCTGTCGGTATTCCTGGGGATAAGCAGACCAGGTTCCACCCAGGATCAACAATTCCACTTTGTCTGTGGCATGACCGAGGGCTTCCAGCGAGCGGATGCGCACATGGGTTTGAGCGTAAGGATCGTAGTCATTCTGTAGCGCACGTAAGACGCCGGGTTCGCCATCAAGGTAACTCTTGGGCGCTGTACGTTGATCCGGGCAGAAGATGCAGGTGCCGGGGCATGGATAGGGTTCCGTCAAGACTGCTACAGGTGCAACGCCAGAGATGGTTCGCACGGGACGCCCGCGCAGGCGACGTTCCACGCGCTTGTCTGGCTCAAGCGCCCCACCCTCGACCAGACGCTGATAAGCATCCAGCAGTTGGGATTTGGCATACGTGCCATTGGCGCTCGAATAGCGGCGCAATAGCGGTGTAATATCGCTGTCTTCAGCCGGTAGATCACGTATGGCCTGCAACAGGTTCAGGATATTCTCGCGCTCGTGCGCTTGAGCCAAATCGATTGTTTCAGGTACCCCACCCTTTACCATCAAGGGTTATTATATCACAGGATTGAGTCCTCCAGTCAACTTTTATCTCCTATTCCCTGCCCCTTTCCCCCGCGTTGGTGCGGGGGAGCAGTTACAGCTTGTCACTTACACGGGCCAGATTATACTATGTCCTATGCGCACGGAAGTTATGAATTTATTGAATGCTCTGAATCATAAATTCTATGCTGAACTCGCCGGTGTATTTGCCGCGTCCAGAGGGACCACCGAACCGGGACTGGAACGTATCTGTGCGACTATCCGACCTGGTGCGAGTGTGCTCGATTTGGGATGTGGACAGGGGCGGGTGGCGACCATGCTGCCGGCAGGATGTCGCTACGTGGGGATGGATTTCTCCGCCGAGATGTTGGCACAGTTCCGACCGGGAGCGGATTCTGATCAACTGGAGGATACGCGTGTTGCTGTGCAGTTTGTGATCGGTGATCTGCTTGATCCAGAATGGCCCACGCAGATAGTCGGGGCTTATGATTGGATCATCTTGCGCGCCGTCTTGCAGCATATCCCCGGCATGGCCCGGCGACAGGAGGTTGTCAAACGCGCTGCCGGATTGCTTGCGCCCCAGGGAAGAATCCTCATCGCTAACTGGCAATTCCTCGACAGTGAGCGCTTGCGCCGCCGACTTGTGTCATGGGAGGTCATCGGTTTGACCGGGGATGATATTGAGTGCGGCGATTATCTCCTCGACTGGCAACGTGAGGGATACGGCATCCGCTACGTCCATCTGGTGACTGAAGGTGAAACTGCCACCCTCGCTGCAACCGCCGGTTTACAAATCGAAACACTTTTCCGCGCTGATGGGCATCACAACAACTTGACACTTTACGCTGTACTGCATATCTGATGGTCTCTCGATGACTTCAGAGAAGCGTCATTGTATTCCCCTAACCTGATAAATCGTCGATAGTTCGTCCTCGTATACCGGCTCCAACCAGCCCTGTTCTCTCATTGTTTGAAATTTGGGCAGCCCCTCAGGAAACATATAGGCTTTTTCATACGGGCCGAGGATGACATATTGTACATTATAGCGTTCCAAAATTGCCAGCGCCTGCGTGGCATCCAGGGTGTTATAAAAGTAGCGGATGTCCGCCTGACGCGCTTCGACGGTGCCAGCGGGCATGGTCATCCGCTGTTGTACCGAGTGCCAGCGCCATGCTGCTACCACAGGCAATCCCGTGTAAACCGAGATCCGCCCACCCCAGAGATACTCGGCTCTCCCTTGCCCTTCGATGATAGTAGGAGACCCGGCGACATTTTCTTGCAGCCACCGGATCACCCGATCATCTGCTACCAGTGGAATAGCGACGTCTTGCTCATACTGGGTGGCATAGGGCAAAAATGCCATCCCATCCAGTGTATGAGGCGCCTCCATGGCCCAACGATAGCGGACCTTCGCCGGAATCGCCAAAACGGGATACATCGCGGTGGCGGCCAGAATGATCACCAGGATGCCTGATACAACATCGCTGACAGAATAAGGTATCCGGGCCATAAAAGTTTCTTGTTCAGCGCGATAACTGTGGATCGCATAATAGATGATGCGTTCGGCGGCGACGGCAGCGCTTACGCCAAGCAACATCCACACCTGCAAATAGAACTTGAACACCGTGTTCATTCTGCTGATGTCGCCTTCCAGGACGAAAACTTCCACCAACAGACTCAGTGCCAACGCTGCACCCACCCACGTCCACAACACGCGATCACGGGGCGTACTCTGGGGACTCAGGATCAGGAGTGCGGCTAGCACCCCCAGAGGGATCACAATCCAGACCACCGTAACACCGACGATGAGCAGTACCAGCGCTAAGATCGCCATACCGAGCAAAGCCATGCCCAACGGCAACCACACATGGCTATCCTTTTCCTCCCGAAGATGGTGAAATAGCGCCTGCCCGCGTACTACACCAAGTACAACGATGGGGAAGAGAAACTGTCCGTGCATGACCAGATAAATGCCAAGGGGGGTGTGTGATCCTTTCCACATATCAAAGGAGTTATAGGCTGCTGCATAGTTCGCCGTGAAAGGTCGAAAGAGCAGTTCACCCAAAAGGATGAACAACACCGGGGTGAGCCATTTGTAGTAGGGGAAGATAGGTTTCGATACATTTTCGGCTATGTTTTCCCCGGCGTTGTCTTCACTCTTACTTTCTGTTCCTGAGTGATGGCCGGCATTATTGAAGAAGGTCAACAGCGGTGCTACGCTCATTAACACCAAATACGTCGGCCAATCCCAGGTATTGGTTGTTTTCAGTGCGCCTGTAATCAGACCGGCAAGGATAAACGTCGGCAAGGGATACGGCAGACAGCGTCGAAGGTGGGCAAGTAGTGAACGTTTGGTGCTGGCGGGCGGCGGCTCTGCGCCAATGCCCCATTGCAGCGCAATCGCTAAGGCTACCTGGGTCAACGGAAACGCCATCATGTGCGCGTGCAAATCCGCGTATAAGAAGGTAAAGGCTGGGAATTCGTTGATGGCGCCGACTTCCCCTTCTGCATAGGGAATCAGGCGCGTCGCATTCCAATACCACCACTCCGGGTGGAATGCCAGGGATGCGCCATGCACGACCACCTTCCACAGTCCGACGAGCGCCGAGACCACCGCCGGATAACCGGGGATGAGGCTATCAAAGTGCACATTGCCGACTTCCTCAAGCCCTGTAAACAACAAACGCAGATTACCTAGATTGCCCAGCACCAACACGAACAACGTCCCCAACACTCCCGCACGCTGCCCGCGTTTGGCATCACCGCCGGCCAGGTTGCCGGCAATGATATACGCCCCCACCCCGGTCATCGCGTAGAGTGCAGGCACGGCCAGATTGTAGGCGATACTCGGTACAATCCCCAATGCTTTGCTCAGCGATCCGATCATCACAAAGCCAAAGTAGTAGTAGTTCATTGTGCCGCCGGCGAACCAGGGATCGTAAGGCGGAAACCACGTCGACTTGATGACGGCATTGAGATAGGCAAAATCCATTGGCTTTTCGCCGCCGGCCACGGGATGCCACAAATCGGGATTGAGGTAACGCACATAGACCCAAGAGAGATAGAGCACCGCGAAGATGATTTCCACATACAGAATGTCGCGTCGGTGCTCTCGAAGGTAAGTGCGAAAAACATCCCGACGTTTGTACACAAACAGGCCGGAGACCAAGGCCCAGAAAAAGAACACGGCCCACAGGAGCCATCTTGTGTGGGGAAGAAGATGCAGGCTCGATAATAACCAGGCGCAATAGGACCATGCCAGCAGCCCTACAACGCGCGCCAACCCATATCCACGATCACGCAGCGCAGGGAAAGCATAGTACAACCAGGGGAAGGCGACAACGCCCAGCGCCGTCAGCATCATCCACCAAATGATGACCGATAAAATCTGCACGCGATTTTGCGGTGCATTGCGGTTGAAAAGTTGTGACCAGGTTCCGCCACTCTCCTGCTCGGCGCGCATACGTGGTGTCATCAACAGCGTGGGGTTGTGGCTGCTTTTGTTGCGTGTGGCCTCGAGGGGTGTCATCCACTGCACATGGTCCAACAAAGACGACGGCAGCAGAGCTTCGGCGCGGGCGCGGGAATAGGCCGGCGTCTTGGCAAAGATGAGCACCGTCGGATGATCATAGACACTGAAGGCTTCCTCGGCCGGCGGATATTCAATCTGGCATGGGCGCGCGTTGGTATAACGCGGCTCCATCAAAGCAAAAGGTATCTCCTGATCGGGGAACTGGCACGGTCCCAGCGTTGGATAGGAGACGAACTCCGCCAGCAGTTCAAAACCCAGACTGCCGTTGAACAACGCCTCGTAATAGGCCGTGGTGAACGGGTAGCGCAGCGGCAAGCGGGGAATTGAAGCGTACAAGCGGTTACTGGACAGCACAATGTAATCGGCCTCGTCCAACCAGTTGAAGAGCGCCACACGCTTTTCGGGTGTATCATTGTCGTAATTATTCATTTGCCCATCGGGAGGATTAGAGGCCAGACTGCGATACCAGTTGCCAAATGCATCCTTGCCATCGATGCGCTGTGGCAAGGCATCATCCCAATGTTCGTTAGCCAGAACCGAGGTGTGCAACTTCACCGGCTCACCATAGAGCAAGGTGATTTCGAGGTAGACCGTTTCTGCGGCACGTAGAAACAACGGCGCCGGCAGCGTCGCTTCGACGAGTTGAAAACCGGTCGCCGGCAAGTTGACATCAACGGTGGTCTCGGCAAGCCTTTCTCTTCTATCGGGATCGTTAAACAAGGCCATGCGAAAACTACGCTGCCCTTCTACATAGATCGTGTCGACCTTGTTCACGGTAATACGGGTGACCGTACTGTCCGTCTCTACAGTAAACGGCGTCAGGCTTGTATTGGCAGGCGTATAAGCGTTCAACGTTATATTGGGCTGAACGGGAATCTGTATGGCACTGCCGTCGTTCGTATAAATTGTCGCCACCGTAGGAATGTTCTGGTACATCCAGCGTGAGGCTTCGACGCGGGTGAGAGAGCGACTGTAGATGTGCAGGAACGCCGCCGCCCATGTGATCGTTCCAACCAGAACCACGCCCGGCATGATCCGCAGGACCCCCTGCACAATTTTACGCCAGGTTTGGCCTGCCGATGCCCATGCCTGCCCCCATGTGACCCCGCGTACCAATCCCCATGCCGCAAAAAGGATGAAAACGGGATAGATGGGCAGTAGATAGCGCATCGATTTAACCCATTGTGTCCCCTGGTACAGGAAAAACAGCGTTCCCCATGCCCAGATCAACAGATGTTGCCAGCGCTGTCGACGCACTATGTGCCATCCCATAACGCCCCACCCAATCCAGGCGGCGACGCCCAGGGGCACGCCCATGCCCCAGAAGATCATATTGCGTCCCGGAAAGATGATTGGAGTACGGTCCGCCCATTGATGGCCGAAAGGCACATCGCGCAGGCCGCTAATCAGCTCCAGATTGTCTTTCATAGTGCTCATCCATTGGGGGTTGATGTGTAGGTCGAAGAATCCCGGACCGGTAAAAGCATAGGGTTGCGCAGTACGGAACGCCATAGCGGCCAATACGCCGGAAAAAATCACGGCAATGACCGGACCACGCCGCAAGACGAAGCGATACTGCGGCATGCCTTTGTCCGATGGTTCATGGTACAGCAGCGCGGCCAGTGCTACGATGCCTGCCAGCGGCCACACGCTGGCTTTCGAGGCGACGGCTAGCCCCGTCGTGATGCCGGCCGGCAACAACCACCATGGCTGTCGACGTTGCACAGCGCAAACGGCAAAGCACAGGGTCCAGGCGACAAAAACGGTGGCAAAGCTATCCACAATGAAAAAGTGGGCATGTTGGATGGGCAAAACGGTGAAAGCGTAGAGAGCGGCGGCCAGCAACGCAACCTTACGGTCGTACAGCACACGCGCAAGTAACGCCAACGCCACAAGCGTCGCCAGATCGGTTAACGCCGAGAGCACACGTCCCACAAAATGGATGCCGCCATAGTCAGTGTAAAAGCCGGGATAACACGATCCTGATGAGGTGTTGAGCAGAAACCAGCGCAGGACAACCCCGGTCGTTGCCGGCGGAGTGGCACATGCCGCTTGATCCACCCACTCGGCAACGATCCGCGTCATAAAAAGAGGCAGCGTCCCATAAACATAATTGGTGAACTCCGGCTTGTTGGCCGGGTTGAGAGGTGATTCTGACGTATTCCAGTACTGCTGCATGCTGTCAGGGAACCGAATCGCACTGATGACCATCGTCAGGTAGCGTTCGTCAGGATGTAGATGGGTTCCCTCATCCCAGTCGATATTGTACAGGCGGACCCAGGCGGCAGCGAGGAAAATGACGAGGAACAGCAAAGCAACGAATATACGAGATGTCCGATTTGATGACGTATCCATAACTCAAGTGATTACCTATGGGACATGGATAAACATGAAAAAGCAGAAAATACCGAACGTTATCAAAAATAGCTGCCGGAATTTCGGATTTCGCATAGTCATCTGTTCTTCAAAACAACCTCAAAATTATTGCTGCCTGCCCGTGCCTTTTGACTACGCGAAATGGCACCAGCTAAACCACCACCATCATGGCCTGCGGCTGATCAATCCCTACTCCCCGACCGTTTCCCAATGGGCTGTCGGCGAAATTCGCTCCGGCCATGATCTCATCCAAAATTTGTGCCCCTGTCCGTCCCGTTCCCGGACTGACGGCAATGCTCAAATCACGACGAAAGGCGCGGGTTAGATCGTCGCCTGTGGCGTGTGACACCAGCGCCATCGCTTGCACCGCGCTGGCAATGGCATAGCGCGACTCAATGCGCTCAAGGTCCTCAAAGAAAAAAGCACAACTGACGAACATCCGTTGACGATGCACTTGCGCCTCCAGCAAATCCAGAAGCCGCTGTTGCGCCACCGTAGATAAATGCCCTAAATAGTATTCAGACAGGAACGCCGGCCCACTCACCTGCTGCAACACCACGCGAATGTATTCATCGCGTAAACTCCAGGGTGCCAGGTTCCAACGCCGCGTTGCCTCGGCGTAGATCTCGTCGATATCGCGGGAAAGATTGTCCAGAGCGCGGCGCAATGCGCTCTTCCATTGCTGCCCATAGCCTAACGTGCATTGACAACCGGTGGCCCAACGCCCCAACCGGTGTGTACAACTCCATGCGGTATTCTCAACGATCTCTACATCGACGTGTGGCGGATGCTGGTGCATATACCGCGCCAGCGTCGTCATTTCATAGGCGTCCGTGTCGCCAGGTGTCGTCAATGCTTCCAGAACACGCACGCCATGTTTGTGGTGATGGCCGAAGGTCTCACCATCGGTAGCAATCAACGTCAAAGAGTCATGAGGGCGTCCAGCCATGAGCGCATTAGCCCAGGGGCGAACTGCCTCAACTGACGGCATGGAAAAGGAAAGGCAGTCGGAAGCACTGCGCTCGCGGATGAAAACATTCATCGTGCGACCATGCGGAAGTCGCACCCGGTAAGGACCGGCGCCACAAGAAAGGTCGCCGCGCACCTGTTCGGCGGAAAGAATCACGAACGCCAGGCCGGTTTCCGCGACGGCTTCCAACGTTTCATAGTCAACGGCCATTTCCGGCAGCCAGATCCCTTCGGGGAGCATCCCAAAGCGATGCACGTAGCTGGCAATTCCCCAACGAATCTGACAGCGTTTGTCCCGCCCACGCGCTAGTGGCAGAATGGTATGATGGACGGCCTGGGCGATCCCATTGCCGACCCCATACTGGTAAGCATAACGGGCCACATCATCCACAATACGCTGATAGGCATCCCGGACATTCTCGGACATCCAGCGCGCCAGCGTACCACCGAGGTTGAAACTGATGCGACCAAAGTTGCCGGTAGCCGCATTCGGTGCATAACATTCCGCAGCGATCCTGGCATTCCAGTTGGGGAAGGGTGCCGCCGAAGGTTCATAACGATACTTTCCGGTAAACGGATCCTCCCGCGGCGGCTGATAAAAATGTCCATGTACACACAAAAGGGGTTTAGCAGATGTCATTAAAGTTCACACACTTTCTCACGATAAAAGGCGCAGCCCACGCTGCGCCAAACGACATAACGACTCATTATCACAGTGTCTGATGCAATGCCAGGGCCCGTTGATAAAGATCCACATAAGCACGGGCCGAGGCATCCCAAGAAAAATCACGCTCCATGGCACGGCATTGCAAGGCCGTCCAGCGCGCCTTGTCCGCGTAAACGTTCAAAGCACGGTGAATACCGTCCACCAGAGCCGATGCTGTGTAATCGGCAAAGGCGAAGCCGGTGCCTCGCTCAGGTTGCCTATCGGCATCGACCACAACATCCGCCAGGCCGCCTGTGGTGTAAATGATGGGGATGGCGCCGTAGTGCATCGCCGTCATCAAGCCAATGCTGTTCGGTTCGGCACGACTCGGCACGAGGAAAATATCCGCGCTGCCGTAAATGCGACGCGCCAGACGATCATCGAATTTGATAAAAGCGCGCACGTTGTCAGGAAAACGTGCCTGCAGGTCACGGAAATCAGCCTCTAAAACTTCATCCCCCGTCCCCAGAAGCACAAACTGGATATCACGCTCCTGAAGCAGCCTCTCTATTGCCGGGATGACCAAGTCCAATCCTTTGGTGTCATCGAGGCGCGTTACCATCCCCAGCAAGGGAATATCCTGGTCGGTCGGCAGGCGCGTCTCATGCTGGAAGGTGTTCTTGTTCACCGCACGCATCTTCAATGTCGACGCATCGTAGGTCTGAGGAAGCGCCGCGTCGGTCGCCGGATTCCACAAATCGACGTCGATCCCACTGAGGATGCCGAAGAGGCGCTCCTGGCGCTCTTTCAACAGGGCCGTCAACCCCATACCGGCCTCTCCGGTTACGATCTCGCGCGCATACGTCGGGCTAACCGTGTTGATGAGGTCGGCATGGGCGATACCCTGCGCCATCCAATTGACCTGCCCGGGGACTTCTACGCTCAGGTGCGGCAGTTTATCCATCTGCGCAAAAGTCAAAATCAGACGTCCGCAAATGCCCTGGTAGGCGAGATTGTGAATGGTAAACAAGGTGGCAATATCGCGGTACGGCGCCTTCGCCCGTCCATAGACAGCCAGCCATGCTGGCACCGCTGCCGTGTGCCAATCATTGGCATGGATGACATCCGGCTGCCAGTCCAGCTTTGGCAACGCGGCGATCACGCTTTTGGAAAAGAATGTAAACCTTTGTGGATCGTCGTTGAAACCGTAGACGCGCTCGCGATTCGAAAAATACTGTTCGTTCCAGATCAAATAGACCGGTACGCCGTCCACATTCGTCTCCAGCAACAGCGCATACTCCTCCCCCGGCCCGATCGGTACAGCCAGTGATCCCGCCCGGCGGAATTCGTAGCCCGCAGCCTGCATCGTCCCGTAACGAGGAATCATCACGCGGACATCGATTCCCAGACTG
Source organism: Anaerolineae bacterium (assembly GCA_035415725.1). GTDB lineage: Bacteria > Chloroflexota > Anaerolineae > B4-G1 > SLSP01 > DSWT01. The sequence goes on from DAOOGN010000039.1 coordinate 12,367, forward strand.
TGCAAAGCTTTGGGCAGCGCTCCCGCCACATCGGCCAGCCCGCCTACTTTTGTAAAGGGGGTGGCTTCAGCCGCCAGGAAAAGCACCTTCACACCATCCATCTTACCTCCACGCCAACGATCAAGCTATTCTCATTATAGTCGACTTCGCTCAAACCGCCTGAAAGCAAGTATAGTGCCATGATTGGGAAGTGCTCGGGCCCGGTCTCCGAACCAATAAGCCCGGTCAAATTATCTTCATTATAGCCGACTTCGTTCAAACGGCAACGGATGCTATAATAGGATTGAAGACCCCAAACAAGTTTGGGGATCCGAACCTTCAACTTAAAGGGAGGAAAGCCATGAAGTTTCACCGTTTGCTCCTGGTCCTCATCGGCAGTGGATTGCTCGGCGTCAGTAGCTTCGCACTCGCACGGCCCAATGTCGCCCCCCACACCACCGGCGACGTCGTCATCAACGAAGTCGCCTGGGGCGGGACGGCCGCTTCCAGCAGTGACGAATGGATCGAGTTGTACAACAACACTGCCGTATCCATACCCCTTGCCGGGTGGCGCCTGACCACCGCCGACGGCCTGGACCTGTCCCTCCACGGTGAGATTGGACCGCACGGTTACTATCTCATCGAACGTACTGACGATACCACGATCAGTGACATTCCGGCAGATTGGAGCGGGCCTTTCGGCGGATCTGGATTAAAAAACACAGGAGAAACCATCACGCTGACCGATGCATTGGATGCCGTCATCGATACCGCCAACGGCGATGGTGGAAGCTGGCCCGGTGGGACAACCGCAGCCACGATGGAACGCCTGGACAGCACTGCGCTCGATACACCCGGCAACTGGGGTACCCATACCGGCCATCCACGCAACGGGATGGATGCATCTGGCGCCCCCATCAACGGCACGCCAAAGTGCCGCAACGCCGTCTCCCCGCCTGCCGCCGATCTTGTCGCCGTCAAAAGCGGCCCTATGCAGGCTGCCCCCGGCACGCCACTGACTTACACCCTGCACTACCACAATCTCGGCAACGTCATTGCGCTGAGCACCACGTTGACCGACACGTTGCCGGCCGGTGTCACCTACATCACCAGCACACCCCCCTACCCCACCGCCGTCGATAGTCGCACGCTGGTGTGGATGCTCGGCGACGCGCCGATCACGCTCACGGCACCCTGCATCACAGTGGCCGTCTATGCACCTGCGGACGCCGGCGGGATGATCACCAATTCCATTACCGCAACCAGCGCCGTGACCGAAGCCACACCGGCCACGAACAGCGCCCGGTGGAACACCCTCATCAGTGCGCCTGCGCCTGTCCTCACCCTGGAGAAAACCGGACCCACGCGGGCGGTTCCCCACACGCCGCTGACTTACACACTCATCCTCAGCAACACCGGCAACACCGCCGCGCACGGCGTCCGCCTCACCGACACACTACCCGCCGGCCTGGTCTTCGTCGCCCAGACCGCGCCCTACTCTCTCACGCAGCCTGATGCAGCGACGCTCGTCTGGGAGGTGGGCGACCTCGCCCCTGGCACAGGAGGACACATCACCCTCACCCTGACGCTCGGCGAAGCCCTGACAACGATACTCACCAACGTCGCCACAGCCACTGCGAGTAGCGGTGAAACTGCCGGCGCTATGTGGAGTGCGCCGGTGCAACCGGGCGTCAAGCTCTATGCCGTGCAACCGGGCAACTACGGCGGGATCAGCGGTGAAATGGTCGCCATCACCAACCCAGAGGTATACACGGTCGACCTCGACGGCTGGTGCATCGACGACAAAACCGCCTCGACCAGCCGTGCGTGCTTCCCGAACGGCGCCCAGGTCGCCGCCGGTCAGACACTCTGGCTGGCAGAGCAGGCCGACGGGTTCTATCCACTGTGGGGGTTTGATGCGGATTGGGCCAGCGTCAGCATCACGCGCCCGGTTCCTCTGCTCATGGGCAACTGGCCGGGCTTCACCGACAACGGTGAAGCCGTCTATTTGCTGGACGATGGCGGAAACGCGGTAGATGTGCTGGCCTACGGACAGGGCGTCGCCGAGAGCGGATGGCGCGGAAGTTCCGTTCCCCACCCTTACCCCGGCTACGAAAACAGGGGTCAGGTACTCTACCGCAAACTCGACGAATCCACGGGGCTGGCAGTTCCCGATACCGACAGCGCGAGCGATTGGGCACAAGACCCCGACGATCCCTTCGACGGACGCAAACTGCGCTATCCGGGGTGGGACACGGAGGCATTCTTCTTCCCGGTAGAGGTCTCCGCCACGAGCCAGATCACGCTCGCCGTCGCACCGGAGGGGATGCTGGATTTCATCTTGAAGGCGGTAAGCGCGGCGCAACACAGCCTGGTCATTGAAGGCTACACCCTCGGTAGCGTTCCGCTCTACGAAGCTATCGACGCCCGTATCCGGGCCGGCGTCCAGGTGACACTCCTGCTGGAGAGCACACCGGCCGGCGGCATGAATAACGCTGAACGCTGGGTGGCGCAACACCTGCACCAACCGCCAACCAGCACCGTCTACCTGATGGGCGGCAACACAAGACGCTATCGCTATCAGCATGCGAAGTTCATCATTGTTGACGGGCGCACGGCCATCATCAGTACGGACAATTGCGGGGAAAACTCACTGCCCTCCGATCCCATGGAGAACGGGACCATGGGCCATCGCGGGTTCGCCCTGCACACGGATAATGCGGACGTCGTCGCCCGCCTGAATGCTCTTTTCCAGATCGATTGCGACCCGCTCCATCACACCGACGTCTTCCCTTACTCGGAAGCCTACGCGCCGCCGGCTGACTTCGTTCCCCTGCCGCCGGTCGATTGGACGACGTATACCGTCGCGTTCAGCCCGACGCTCGTGACCACAGCCTCGCATCTCACGCTGTTGCACGCCCCGGAACACACTCTGCGCCGTCAAGACGCGCTGATCGGCCTGTTGAACGACACGCTGGCCGGTTCTTCCATCGATGTCATGCAGATGAATGAGCCGGCCATCTGGTCGAGCAACACCGGGGACGCCGGACGCAATCCGCGCATCGCAGCACTCATCGCGGCAGCGCAACGTGGCGTCTCCGTGCGCCTGCTCCTCGACGCCTTCTACGACGATCCACTTTCTGACAGTGGCAATACCGCCACGTGTTTGTACCTGAGAAGTCTGCACCTCCCCACCCTGCAATGCCGCCTCGCCAACGTCACCGGATTGGGCATCCACGCCAAAATCTTCCTGGTGGATGATGGCAACGAGACGTGGGTGCACCTGGGCAGCATCAACGGTTCGGAGACCTCGAACAAGGTCAACCGCGAGATGGCGTTGCAATTCACATCTCCGGCAGCCTACTCCTATGTGCGGGCCGTCTTCGATCACGATTGGGATCTCGGACACGGCCCCATGGTCTATCACCTCTATCTGCCACTCACACTACGGGACTACGTCCCGCCGGTCGATTATCCACTCATGACCGAGGTTTTCATCAATCCCGGCGGCGAGGATGCGGGTCAGGAGTGGATCGAGGTTTACCATCCAGGCGACGAGGCGGTGAGTCTGGCAGGCTGGAGTCTCGGCGACGCCATCAACGCCGGCGATTATGGCGACGGACGCTATCTCTTCCCTCCGGAGGCATCCTTGCTCCCCAGGCAGGTCATCGTTGTCGCGGCATGCGCGTCGCAGTTTGCAGCGCGCTATGGCTTCAATCCCGCTTATGAGTGGACGGACTGCGATCCCCTTGTGCCCGACATGAGGCCGGACGGCGCGTGGGAGGGCTTCGGGATCGCGCTGGGGAACGCCAGCGATGAAGTACTGCTGCTGGATACGACCGTCACCATCGTGGACAGCGCCGCATGGGGCGGCGCACCGCGGGCGGGTGTCATCCCCTTCCCCATCGACGTGGACAGCGCTTTCCCGTCGGACGCAACGCTTAAACGCTACCCGCCCGCCTACGACCGCAACGACTGCTCGCGCGACTTCTACATCAGCTACCAGCCGTCGCCGGGGTTAGTGAGCGAGACAAAATAAATAGATACGACTCTCTTATCTATCCATCGGATTGAACGAGGAGGGGGGCGCAGCACCGGATTCGACATCGAGCCGGGCAAAGACGCTGCCGCCCAGGAGCAAAATTGCGCCACACCATTGGTACCAGGCCAGACGTTCGTCCAAAAAGATGAACGCCAGGGTCAAACTGACGGCCAGTTCCATCAGGTTGAGGATGGCGGTTTGCACACCACCGAGTTTTTCCAGGCTGAAGAACATCGCCAGCCGCGAAAACGCCGTGGTCAGCCCCAGGGCGACAATGGCCCCCCACCCCGCCGGGGAGATAGGGGTCATCGCCTCGCCGCCCGCGATACGCACCACACTCACGGTAAGCGCCATGCCGGTGAGGATGTACAACGTCGCCGATGACGAAGGGACGTCGGCCAACACCCACTGACCCATCACCAGATACCAACCGTTCAACACGGCGTAGGCCAGCATCAACATCACGCCGAGGTAATCCGTGAGGCTGTTCATCATCCAGGGGGAAGTGACCAGCACGGCTCCGACAAGGGAAATCGCCAGGCGCAACAGGGTCAAACGATGGATTGTCTGCCCGGAGGCACTGAGGAAAAGCACGACCCAGAGGGGATAAAGCGCCCCCAGCAACGAAGCGCGCGAGGCGTCCAGCCGACTCAAGCCGTTGTAATAAAACAACGACCCGATGCCGTTGAACATGCCCACCAACAGACAGTTGAACACATCGGGCCAGCGGAGGATAAGACGCCGCCGCCAAAAGAGCAGGTAGATGATCCACAGAAACAGAGCCGCCACGAGCGTCCGCAGCGCCGCCAGCGTCACCGGCGTGACGTTGGCCCGATAGGCGAATTTCCCCAGGATCGGCGACCATCCCAGCAAGAAGGAAGACAGGAGGCCACTGGAGATCCCCGCTATTCGCCCTCGATCCCTGGGATGCGTCGGTTCAGCCTTGGTGTTCATCTTCATCACTTGTGCTATACTGCGGAGGATGACACGGAAACAGAGAATCGTTCTCATCATCCTCGGCATTCTGGATGTGAGTGTGATCGCGGCACTGGCCGGCAGCGTGGTTCACAGCATACGCTCCACCCCCACTGCACCCACCCCGGCTCCGCTCTATCTGTCAGCCTGCGAACAGTCCATGCTGAACACTCTCGCCGCCATGCCCGCCCCTCTGGGAGAAATGCCCATGGTAGCCTGGGACGAAGGGAACCTGTATGTCTCGTTGCGAGCCGTGTACCCAACCGCAACGCCGCCGGAAGAAAGCGCTCAACTGCTGTGGACAACCTTGGATAGCATGGCGACCGTCCTACGCCAGGGATGCACTATCCCGTCTACGATCACCATCGCCTTAACCGCATGTGGTCAGACCGAGACCATCCACTATCTGGCGCAACTGGCCGGACAAGATATGGCGGCCTGGATGGCGGGGACGTTGTCTGAAGAAGACCTGGCCGCGCAATCTCATTTTCGACAAACCAGCGAATAAGCCCCCGGTTGACGTTTCACATGTCCCGCAACGCCGCCAAAATGTTCTCCGGTTCGTTGGTGATGATGCCATCAACGCCCCAGGCGGCGAATTGCTGCGCCACGGCAGGATCGTCAAGTGTCCACGTGAAAACGCGCCGTCCACGTTGATGGGTGTGTCGTACCAAGCGCTCCGTGAGCATATCTTTATACGGATGCAAGGCTTCGTGCGGCGTGAAAGGCCGCAGCAGCAGTGTTCCCGGGTTCAACGGGCCGTACAGCAAACCACAGGGGATTTCCGGGGCCAACGCCCGCGCCCGGTAGAGAGCGTAAGGTTTAAAGGATGAAAACCATACACGCGACGCCATCCCCATGCGTTGGATCAGATCCACAACAGCCGGCACCAGGGCCGCCGTTTGGTCAGCTTTCAGTTCGATGTTGATCAACAACTGGGCGCCAACCGCAATCAACACTTCTTCCAGGGTAGGAATCCGCTCCCCGGCAAACCGGGCGTCAAAACGCGCCCCGGCATCCAGCGTCTTGAGCTGCGCCAGCGTCATCTCACGCACCGGTCCCTTACCGTCAGTGGTTGAGTCCACGTTGTCATCGTGGATAACAACCGGCACGCCATCCAGCGAAAGGTGAACGTCCAGCTCGACGCCGTCGGCCCCTGCTTCTACGGCCTTACGAAACGCGGCCAGCGTGTTCTGCGGCGCGGCGTGACTTGCGCCGCGGTGTCCCAACACGAACGGACGACCCAACGGTTGCTCGCGCTGCCACAAATCAGGGAATCTTGTTATCATGAGGGTGCTCCTCGAATTCTACAAAGTAGGCTACCGCCGCCCGGTCAAGGAGTTCCCGGCTCATGGTCGGCGGAACGTTCATGTATTTGGCAATATCGATGAGCTGATCCAACAAATCGCGGGCGTGGCAGGCGCGCGGCGGACGCCTGGCCTTGATGTAATGTTCGTGGACCAGGTAGGCAAAAGCCTGTTCCGAGAACGGTACCTGCTTGGCGCTGGCAACGCGCTTGAAGATTTCCGCAAATTCCTCCCACGTTGGATCGTGGACCTCGATTTTGTGACGGATCCGGCGCAGGAATGCCTCGTCTACCAGATCCCTCGGTTCCAGATTCGTGGAGAAGACGATCAATACCTCAAAGGGAATCTCGAATTTACGGCCCGTGTGCAGGGTCAAAAAGTCGATACGTTTTTCGAGCGGGACGATCCAACGGTTGAGTAAATCCCGCGGGCGCACCTGCTGCCGTCCAAAGTCGTCAATCAAAAAAACGCCACCATTGGCCTTCATCTGGAAGGGCGCTTCGTAATACTTGTTGCTGGTATCGTAGACCAGGTCCAACCCTTCCAGAGTCAACTCACCGCCGACGATGATAAACGGCCTTTTGATTTTGAGCCAGCGCGCATCCAGGTTACGCTGCCCCTCTTCCGGGATAAGTTTGTGGTTCACATCGTCAAAAACCTTGATGATCTGCCCCTCAACTTCCACGGCATAAGGAATAAACATATCGCCTTCCATCAACAACGTGCCGATGGCCTCCGCAATCGACGTTTTGCCGTTGCCGGGACTGCCGAAGAGAAAAATGGAACGTCCCGAGTTCACCGCCGGACCAATCTGTTCGAAAGTTTGCGGATTGAAAACCAGGTGCGATAATGCCTTACGCAGATGCTGCTGATGCACCACAACATCCTTCAAGCCCTGGACGCGAATTGACTGGACATAACTCGCCAGCGGCACCGGCGCGAGTCCAGCATATTCCGAACGCTCCAACGCATCGCGCGCCATCTGCCGCCCCCGCGCCGTCAGCACGTATTCGTACATCGCCTCCGAAAGCCCACCCCGTCCCGAAGCGCTGCGCACTTCGCAGAGTTGCTCGCGTTTGAGAAAATCCAGGATATTCGACACCACGCCTGCAAAAGGCAATCCCATCCTGTCGGCAAGGTCGCGCCCAGCAAGATAGCTTTCAAAATAAAGGCCCTTGAGCGCCAGATCACTGAGCAGGCCCATATTCAAGCCGGTGTCGGCAACCGAACGCGGCGCCGCCGGGGTAAACACCCCACTGATAATTCCACGCTGCTGTTGAGTCATCCTCAACCTCCCTCAAAAATAGTCTCACAGTCGTTAGTTTTCTAGTCGGATAGCCATTTTCGTGTTTGCAGATTGCGCCGCGAGTTATCAACTCGCGCTACCGGGGCATGGGCGGCAGTACCGTCAACGTTTGCCCGGCGGTCCGTCCCCAAACCACGGGGAAATATATCTCCGTTACCGTGGCCGGCAGTACCTGATAGGTTCCCGGCGTGACGGCACGCAGGCGGTACGTTACCCGATAGGTGCCGGCGGCTATCTCCTGAGCGATAAAAACCGCCTGTTCAGCGCGGCGTTCCCCATATCCAAACGGATTCCCTCCTTCTCCGCCGGCCTGAGCCACTGTCCACTCGAATGTTTCACCATCAACCGACTCCAGGCCTGCCGGATAGGGGTCTTCCAGCAACACGTAGGAGTGTGTCTGCGGCACGATCAGCGTCAAACGCACTTCAATCACTTCACCAGAACGGAGTGCGGTTACAGGCTGACATAAGGTGAAACGATCATCAAGTCCAGCCGCCACCGCGCAATACTCCCGACGCAAGGTGAAACCACGGCTCGCGGCGGCAATCGATGCGACGGGCAGCAGCGCCGCTTCCAAACGAGCGCTGTAGTACAACTGACCCGCTCCCGCCGTGCGGAATACCTCCAACACATTGGGACGATCCCGCACCAGCAAAGGCTGGACACCATCACTGCCAACGAGTCCGGCCCGCAACCTCCCCGGCGACTCCAAGACGCCGGCCCGCGCCGCACCCTCCGCCAACGAGACGCCGTTCAGCGCAACGCGCCAGTCATAAGCCGAATTTCCCCCATCAGAAACGCGCCAAGCTGCCGTCAAACCGGAGATGGCCCAGGCCGTCTCATAAGTCGTCTGCCAGTGATCACCGCACCGGGCAAGCATCAACCAGCGCACCGCCGGCGTCAGCAGCGGATCTTCAGGGGCAAAACGCGCCAGCACATCGACGATCAGCGCCGTGAGAACGGCGTCGGTATCCCAATACAGGTTGTTGACGCTTTCCCAATGCACGCTCGTGGCGGTGATCTGCGCCTCACGGCGCATTCCCTCCAACAAACCCGGAATGCGCGAATCCGAAGGGTCGGTCGTCCCCAACGCCAAAGTCAGATAGGCGCACCCTATCTTCCCCAGGGTCTCGCGCGCCGCGTACAAGGTTGTGCCCGCGCCAACCGGCCAGGGAGCATTCGCTTCGGAGAGCACGTAGAGCGCCAGGGCGTCATCCGTGGATCTGGTTTCACTCTGTAAGTCAAGAGCAAGTTTGTCCGAGACATAAGCCAGGGCCGGCGCAAAAACCATCTCGCGCACAGAAAATCCTGCCTGCCTGGCTCTGGTCATTCCCAGGACGGCGTAGGCCGTCAACTGCAATGTGCTTTCATCAGCCTCCCCCCATCCCCAACCACCGTCAGGATTCTGGCGGGCATAGAGGCGTTCCAGGGCCGCGCCGGCGGACGCTTGAAGTTGCGCCAGCAGCGCCTCATCGGCGACTTCTCCATCCTGTAGGGCGCTATAGATGAGTCCATTCGACAGGAAACGAGCGATCAACACGTCGGTCGAAGCGTAAGGAGCCTGTTCCAGGTACGTCAAACTGTCCACCACGGCACTGAGCAACGTCGGCTCCACGCGCACGGTGAGGGCACTGGCTTCTCCGGCTTCCTGCGGGATCATCACTGCCTCCAGACGTGTGCCGCCCTCTGCCAACACCCCCGCCGTTCCAACAACGTCGGGAGTGACGTAACGATACAGGGGCAGCGTCAGGCGCGCCACGTCCCGGTAGCCGCCACCCTCCACGGAAAAGTCCAGCGGAAACACTTCAGCGCCGGTCGGTGCAACTGGCACCGCCCAGTCGACACGCGCACGCCCGCCGGCGGGGATGGTCAGCCGCTGCGGCGTCAACAGCGTTGTCTCCTCCACCGTCAGGCGCGCCGTCACCGTTATATCCGCGCTGGTGTTGTTGCAGATGACGGCGGCCACCTGAGCTTGATCGCCCACGACCAGGAAACGCGGCGCCGCCGGACGCACCAGCAGTGGCATGACGGTCGGCAACTCCACCCGTCCAACGCCGACTTTCGTATCCGCAGTGATGGCGCGAACCTCGGCCACCCATGTCGCCGGCGCATCAGGAAGCCTGAAAGTCAGGCGGGCTTCACCCATCCCATTGGTGCGCACGTGGGTTTCCCACAAGGCCGGATCAAGGAACGCCACACTCTCCGCAAAGGACGGAAAGGCTACGTTTATGGCACCACCGCCAGGCCAACGCCCGCCCACGGTGAATTCGGCGCTCAGGCGGGCAGTATCTTGCGCCAGCGCGGATTGAGTCTGCCCCACGCGATTGAACAACACCAACAACCCGTCACCCGACATAACCCGCAACGGCCGTTCCCCGTAGAAGGTCGCGCTGGTTGACGCCGCAGAAGTCTTCCGCAGCGCCAGCATGGCCTTGTCCACCAACGCAACGCCCAGTTCCGCAGCTACGGGACGAGCGGCGGAGTCTGTCGCGCGCACTATCAACGTCACTTCATCCCCCGGTTCATAAACAGCTTTGTCAGGCAGAACTTCAACAGTAAGCGTCTGTTCTGTCGGCTCGACGGTCAGCTTCACGTAACCCGCCCATACATCCGGCACAGACACCGTTGTGGAAACACTCTGCATTATGATGAAGGAGACATAGACGTTCGGGACATAGGTATCGAGGATAGGAATTTCTACCACAGGGTTGGGTGTATCGAATACACGACGTTCAACCCGGAGAATTCCCTCGCGCTCTACGGTCATCAACATCTGATACGGGCCAGTCAACGCAACCGGCACGAGGATTTTAGCCGTTTCACCGACCCGGTAGCCGGGCAAATCGGCGACGGGCGTGACTCTGCCTGCCTCCGTCGGCCACGATGCCACTTCATTTCCGCTCACCCACAGCATGACTTCTGTATGCACGGGCTGCCCATCGGCATCCTGGGTGTCAACCGAGACGATGTAATTGCCGCTGTGAGGCAGATTAACGGCAGCAACCGCTTTGCCTGCGACATCGGTTGTCACACTGACGGATGAGACTTGTGTATCGGTGTAAATCCAACGCGATGCTGCCACGCCGTCCGCCGCGGGATTCCGCTGCCAGGCACGTCGCGTCACGGCTACAGAAATCGCCTGATCGGCCACGGGAAGCTGCTCCCAATCCAGCGTCAAAATGTCGATCTCGGCGCGGGTGCCGGCGCGCACCACCCACTGGCGCGGGTTCGCCTGCACGTAGAAACGGGAGGGATGCACCGTCACCTGCCCATAGCCGCTGACCGGAAAACCATTCGTTTCAGACAGCGTCGCTTCGATGGTCCAGCATTGGGAGGTAATAGACGCACTATCACCCAGAGGGGCCAAATGGGCAGGGATTTCGATCAGGAAACGGCCCTCCGCATCCGTCACAGCCTGGCCTTCGGCCACTCTACTCCCTTCCCCCGGCGTCAGGTCGGTCAGCGCTGCCTGACACAAACCGTTGTTGGCACGCACATTCCATGTCGCCGGTGTCTGGCGCACAGGGTCGCCGGTATCATAAGTCGCGGCGACTCTAGCGCGCAGCGGCGCACCGTTCAGTCTATCGGTGTCCTCCGGCGTAACGACGACCTCAAACTCTGCTCGCCGGGGCGACGCCACACGGAACGCTAAACGCCACGAACGGCTATCAGGAACGCCGGGGAGGGCCGCTTCTAACGCATAGTCGCCGGCGGCGCTATTTTCCGGGAGTACCCAGGCGCCGGCAAAAGTTCCCATGTCCGAAAGCGCAACGGTGGTCGAATAGATTGCCTGTCCCCCCGGCCCCCGTAAAGTCACTTCTACCGACAGAGCCAACGACGGCAGCAGGTAGCGACCATCGTTTTCTCGCAGTGCGCCGCGGAAACGGAGTGCTTGTCCGGGCCTATAGAGGGGACGATCAGTGTACCACTCCAGCGTAAAACGTGACACGGCGCCGCCATCGAGCGCAATAGCAAAAGTTTCCGGCGCCGCATCGGCCATCCCATGCGTGACGGCGACGCCAAAGCCCGCTGCGCCGGGGTTCCCCACAATGGCGGCCACGTTTTCCCATAAATCAAGGCGCGGGCTGATGGGGATAGCGGCCAGGCCGTCGGAGTCCGTCGTGCCGGCGGCAATCAATAAGCCCTCATGGTCCACGAGACGCACGGCGGTGCGGCTGATCGGTTCGCCGCTGTACAAATCGGTGATCCACACCAACGCTTCCGCAGCGGCTAATTTCAAGGTCACGTGACGATCCACGACGCCGATCCTGATGGACTGTGTTCCCCCCAGCGGATCATCCCACACAAGTTGGTAATAACCCGTCGGCAGAGCGTTTCCCAACCGCCGTAGATTGAGCGGGACAAGGGTCGCAACGTTGCGTGATACGGCAAACTCCTCTTCCCAGTCACGGATAGAGGTGCCTGCGACATCCCGGCCACGGACAAAATTCACTTCGTCCAGCTCGGAGAGGGTGAAGGACGTGCTATCCAGGTTCCGCACCAGGAAGGAGAGCATCGCCGGCTCCGCCGCATCGAGCGTCACAGCGTCCGATGTCGTGGCGGGGCCGATGAAGGGCGGCAAATCCCCGGTCGTAAAGCATAACTCAGCGGTAGCGGTGAAAACGTTACCATACACGTCGGCAATGCCGGGGGCGAACCCTACGCAATACCTGGTGCGCGGCTCCTTATCCCAGGAAAGATAATAGGTGCCCGACTCAGCATCGAAATCAGTGTAGAGGCTTTCAGCCGTGGGAGTCACAATGACGTTCCGCACTAAAGTCGCCCCATTCAGCGCGCCGGCAAAGATCAGGCGGACAGGTTCAGCGACATCCACGTTAGCCGCACCATTTTCGGGAATGGAGGTCGCCCATGCCGGGTAGGGAACGGTGGTAAAACTCCAGGCCAGCGGATTTTCCAATGGAGCGCTGGTCGCCGCCCGGGCTCGCGCGCCGATCTGCACAAAGTACTGCGCTTCCAGGTTCAATGGCAGTGCCGGTGTAAAAACGAGCCTTGCGCCGTTATCTTCCCACGTCATCATGCCGGGAACGTTTTCACCCTGCGCATCGGTCACACGGAATGCACTGGCGGTGATGTCCCGATCCATCGGTGTGTTAAAGATCACGCGAATAGCGGTTTCCCGAGGAACTCGCGTCTGACCATCGGCCGGGCTAACTTCCCGAATGATCGGCAAGGCCGTGGTGAAGGTCCAGGCGACAGGGGCAGATAACGCCACATTCTCTACACTGCGCACTCCGGCGGCCAAAACGACACTGTAAACCTTCCCGGCGGCCCATCCTCGAAACGGATCAAAACGGTAAAGCGACGTGTCTAACCACACGCCGGTGCCCATAACGGTGGGGGTAAAGGTCAACGGCAGGGACCAACATTCCCCCTTCAACGTTGCCGCCTTGCCGACACAAGCAGGCGGGACCATGGCGCGGTTGAAGGCGAGCAGTACCGGGGCATCAATCCGCACATCGACGGCACCATGCGCCGGCTCCAGCCGAGTGACCGCCAGCGGCGTGAGCGTGGAGAACGCAAAGGCCAATTCGGGAGATGAGGAGAGTCCTGAAGCAGAGCGAATTTCACCAACCAACGCCACCCGATAGCGAGTGGCCGCGGTCAAAGTTGTAGGGCGGAAAATGACCGTCGCGTCATCCGGCCACTCAAAGTCACCTTCCACAGCCGGCGTCACCTGCAAGGCATTGGCGACGCTGTCATGATCCATCGGCTGATCGAAATAGAGGGCAATCGATGCGTCAGTAGTCACCTCCTGCCCCATGCGCGGTGTATAGTCAAGGATCAACGGTGGATAGGGGCCTTCCGGTATGGACGGCAGAAGAGTTGGGGACGGGGTCAGGGTGGCTGTGAGTTCAGGCGTGGAGGTCAAAGAAAGCCAAGGCACGAAAGAGATTTTTCCACATCCCGCCAACCCTAGCGCGATAGAGATGAGCAATATAACCCACAACAAACGCGAAGATGATCTCAGCATACAATTCCCCTTGAATAATGACAATGGTCAACACCTATACCTATGACCGCAGTGTCAACCCATGATGCACCATCCCCAAAGTCCCGTTTGCCACCTGACAAGGGTGGCTGAAGAGTTACCTTTATCTTAACGTAGGACATGTAAAAGGCAAGCGCAGACTCCCGGCAGGGTCTGCGCTTGTTCCCGAGCCACAAGGACGGCCCATCAACCTTTGACACGCACGTTAACCACCTTCGACCGAGCTTCCTGGACTTTCGGCAAGACGACGATAAGCCGTCCGTCGACAATTCTGGCATCCGCCTGGTAAGCATCCACGGGCACATTGAGCATCAATGTACGGCTAAAATAGCCGGTGGGACATTCCTGCATCACGTAGACGACATTGGCTACCAGCGCCGGAAACTTGCCGCGGAGTGTCAAACGGTCGCGGGCAATTTTGATTTCCAGATCGCCCGGTTTGAGTCCGGGCACCGGCGCCATAATGACCACTTCGTCCGCTGTGGTATACACGTCCACCATCAGACTCAACTGCGCCGTCGATTGGGGGCGCAAGGAACACAACACCCGCGCCGGGGTAAAGCGCACATCGTGCATCAAACGCGACGCGGCATCGCGCACGGCGATGAAATCCATCATGGGATTAAACTTCCGCGGCATCTCCCCTCCCTGTCTTGGCGTCTAATTTCGACGCCGCCGATTACCCCCCAGCAGGAACACGTAATACAACATCGTCGAGATAGCTTGGGCCAGCGCCGCAACGTAGGTGAGGGCCGCCGCCGATAGCATCCGACGCGCACCGCGCAAGGAGGTCTCATCGGTCAAAATGCCACTCTGCTGCAAAAGTTGCATCGCCCGCCGGCTGGCGTTCAATTCCACCGGGAGGGTGAGCAATGAAAAGACGACGGCACCGGCAATAAAGAAAACGCCCACCGTTGCCAACTGCTCCGATTGAAAAATCATGCCCACGAGGAAAATGATCGGCCCCAACCAGGAAGTGAAATTGACGACAGGGACCATCCCAGAGCGCAAACGCAAAGGGGTATAACTTTCTTCATCCTGCAAGGCATGGCCCAATTCATGCGCCACGACGGCCACAGCACCCACCGAGTTTGACTGGGCTACACCGGGCGAAAGGCGCAAGACATTATTACGCGGGTCATAATGATCTGTCAGTTGGCCGGCAACGCCCTCAATTTGCAGCGTCAGGCCGGTAGATCGCAGAAGAAATTGCGCCGCCTGTGCCCCCGTCATGCCAGACGGGTTGGGAACCTGCATATACTGGCGATAAGTCGAGGTAACCCGCCACTGCGCATACAACGCCAGCAGTAAAGCCGGCAAGGCAAAAATAAAGTAGACTGACATTCCCATATTTTCACGCTCCTCACTATTTTTTCCTACGCCAGGAGTTGCCGAACATGCTCCAAGACGCTGAGGACAGAGGCTTTGTCCTGAGCGACGCAGGGCAAAACCGCAACCTTAGCGGACAGAGATAAAAGACGCTGGACTTCGGCGGGAGGTAAAGCCACAGCGCGGTCCTGCTTATTAGCAGCAACGACATACGGCACTTTCGCCTGCTTGCCAAACAGGCGTATGACCTGTTTGACATCCATAAAACTGGTCCGATCGGTGCTATCGACGAGCACCACAAAAGCATCCATCTCCTTTGCCAGAATCGGCCACATAAATTCAAAACGTGCCTGTCCGGGGGTACCGTACAGGTGCAACAACGTATCTCCCAGCCGTTTCTGGCCGTAGTCCAGCGCCACGGTTGTTTCTGACTTCGTCGCCGTTGCTACCTGCGGGTCCGAGATGCGTCGTTCGGTCGTGACCATATCGATATCGCTGACGGTGCGGATAAAAGCAGTCTTACCAGCATTGAATGGCCCGGTGATGACAATTTTGTAAGACTTCACGTCAATATCTCCTCATCTTTCAGCTTGTTGGCGACGAAAATCCACAAAACGGTATCCCATGCCTCGCTCGGTAAAGATATAACGCGGGTTTTCTAAGTCAGGCTCTATCTTTTTGCGCAGGTAATTGATGTACAATCGTAGATAGGCGATGGCATCTCGGTACTCATATCCCCATACTTTCGAGAGCAGGGTGCTGTAAGGCACCGTCCACCCGGCATTTTCGATGAGATGCCGCAACAGACGAAATTCCGTCGGGCGCAGTTTGATGCGTTCACCACCGACGATCACCTCGCCGGTGTTAAAATCGACGCTGAGGTAATCATCAATCGTCAACAGTGACGAAGCTACCGGCGCCGGGGTTTGGGTGCGACGCAGAACGGCACGCAAACGGCTCACTAACTCGCGCGGGCTAAACGGCTTGGTGATGTAATCGTCTGCCCCCAGGTCAAGCCCTTGAACCTTGTCCTCCTCAGAACTCCGCACAGTCAACATCACGACCGGCACGCTGGAAGTTTCACGGATCATCCTGAGAGTCTCAAAGCCGTCCATCTCCGGCATGGACACATCCAGGAGCACGGCGTCGGGCATTTTCTCGCGTACCTGATCCACAGCTTCCAAACCATTGGAGGCTTCGATGACCCGAAATCCCTCCATTTCGAGATTGATGCGGACAAAACGGATAATCCGCGGTTCGTCATCCACCACGAGGACCAAGGGGTGAACGTCGGTGCTATTCACGGATGAAGGTAACAAGCTTTTCTTCTCCCTCTGTAGGCATAAGCTCGATGCTGTGAACGCGGTTCCAGGGCAAAAGAACGACGTGCGTCTCCGGCAAGAAGTAAGAAACGTCGCGTCCATCGCGCAGTCGCGGGTTTGACAGCGTCAAAAATAAAGAGCTGGGCTCGGGGAGTTCTTCGATCTCCCCAACAATAGCATCTTCGTTCAACATATGAATCAAAATGGTATATGCCATGATAGACCACCTTGTCAGTGATTAGCGTAAATATGAACTTTCAGACGCATCGTCCCAAACATCAAGAGATCACCATCACGAAAAGTATAGGGCAGGTAAGGTGTAATCCGCTCTTCGTTCAAAAATGTGCCGTTCGTGCTATCGAGGTCTTCGACAAAACACATTCCCTCGCGCGTATAGATGCGGGCATGACGACGCGATACACCTTGTTCAAGACCGCCATCGGTCGTCATATCCAGCTCCGGGAATATGCCATGGGCAGCATCCAGCCGCCCCACCAGAACTTCGCGATCGGCGGACAGCAAGACCTTCCGTCCGGTATTCAAGACTTCGACCTCGATGTTCAGCGCTCGTTCGTCCTCGCCCTCCTCGCCTTCTTGACGCGGACGGGCCGGCCGGCCGGCCTCTTGTTCAGGAAGCGGCTCGGTGCGCAAGGGGCCTCCTGAAGGGAGGTAGGTACCACACTGAACACAAAAAAGTGTTCCGGGCAGATTTTCGGTGCCACATGACGGACAAGTTGCTTTGTTCCCTTTTTGAGTCATCCTCTCCTCCCTATTTCGCCGGAGCCATCAAACTGCGCGTGCCATAACGCAACTTCTTACGTCCTTCCCCGCTTGGCTCACTGCCGTGAGAAAGGCGTCCAACTTCCAACATGGCAGCCTGCCCCAGGTCACGCTGTCCCATATCAAACAGGCGGGTCGCGGCATATTCCAGGTAGCGGGTTGCCTGGCGTACATCGCCAACTCCCAACGCTTTCCAGGCTTTTTCTTGAAGCTGAAAAACATTCAAACGCGCCATGTAGTTAATCAGCCGGGGCGGCACCTGTTCCTCAGGCACGTCCAGGGTGAAAGTGACGTTGACATCTTGCCGCAAACGGATCGCTTCCGACGTCGCCATGTCACCCACCAAATCCAGCCGTGCAATCCGCCGTTCACCGGTTTCCGGCCGCTCTATGACCAATTCCAACATCACACTGACGGGTTCATCAACCAACAAATTGCCCAGCGAGATCACATTTCCGGCATAATCCAGAATCTCCAGATAGGGCGCAGCGCGATAAGCCGCCTGAACATGCACATACGGCGCTGTGTTGACTTCCAATTGCATCCGTTGCAGCATAATGTTGCACAGCCCCTGGATTTGGTGTTTAAGGATGGTGCGCACATCCGAAGGCGAGCTGATGTACTGCGACACCCCTCCCCCACTACGGGCGAGAGCGTCCAGAAATTCGTCATTCCAATCTTCACCAATGCCAAATGCTGAGATGGTAATGTTCTCAGAAGCAGCTCGACGGGCTTCAGCCAGGGATTGCATTTCATCCCCGTAGGTGCGCCCATCCGTCAGGAGAATAACGTGGTTAATCGTATCCCGCGCCGCGTAGCGTCGGACCTCCCCCAATCCGGCTACCAATCCGCGGTTGATTTCTGTTCCACCGCCGGGGACCACCGAGGCAATGGCAGATTTGAAAACGCGCGCGTTTTCCACCAACTCCGAGGGGGCCAGAATCTCCGCGCGGTCGCTGAATGTGACCAATGCTAACCGGTCGGCAGGGTCCAGACTTTCCAGCAAATCGGCGGCGGCAACTTTGACGTTTTGCATACGCGCGCCACTCATCGAGGTACTACAATCGATCACCAGAGCGATATTCAAACGTTGCCGTACGGCTACCTTCTGCGCTTCGGCCTTCGGATGGATATCCACCAGAACGTAAATGACCTGCGAAACGTCAAGGGGCGCTAAATAGGCGCGGCTCTGGAGCAGTTCGCAGACGACAGGGGCGTTTTGGGAAAGTCCACGACTCTCGCGCTGCCGATCATAGGCCTGGCGCAGTGCTTTATCCCGCAATACCTCGTAGGCTTCCTGTACCTGACGGAAAAGCTCCGTCTTGCCATTGCCGTGGTCGGGATGATACACCTGCACCTGCTGACGATAAGCCTGTTTAATCGTCTCATCGTCGGCATTCCAGGCAACGCCCAAGATCGCATAGTAATCTTTTTGTGAATCAATCGATGCCATGGCTATTGTGACTTCGGCCAAAATTCGGTCAGGACGACCGTGATATTGTCATTACCGCCGGCGGCGTTCGCGGCCTCGACCAACTGCGCACAGGCCTGCTGCGGCGTCGCTGCCTGTTGAATCAGACGCCAGATTTCCGCTTCTTCGACCAAACCCCACAGTCCATCGCTGCAGAGTAACAGGCGGTCCCCCGGCGTCAACATGTAAGTCATCACATCGATCTCCAAAGCGCCCCCCTGTCCGATGGCGCGATACAGGACATTGCGCTGGGGATGGACCGCCGCTTCATCTTCGGTGAGTTGTCCCATCTCCATAAGACGGTTTACTAAAGAATGGTCTTTTGTCAACTGTCGGGGCGGCTGACCCATACGCAAAAGGTAAGCGCGACTGTCACCCACATGGCCGATGAAGAGGCGATCTTCCAGGATCATGCCACAGGTCAATGTCGAGCCACTGCCGGGCAAATCGCGGGTTACGGCCCGATTTGCCTGCGAGATAGCCTCGCGCACAATATCGGTCAGGGAAGGTTGATCGCCCCCTCGAGCCAGTCCGCTTATCAAGGGCATGTAGACCTGAGAGAGCAACTGACTGCCCGCCACACGCAAGGCCAGTGAACTGGCTGCCTCGCCCGATTGATGTCCGCCCATCCCATCGGCTAGCATAAAAAGCCCAAAGGCCGGCGCCGCATTGTTGGCTTCCTGCTCACTGGAGACAACCAAAAGTGCGTCCTCATTATGCCCGCGCACACGCCCTACGTCCGTTGCCCACCCGATGGCGAAAACACCGGACGTTTTCCATGACTGCGGCAGCTCTGCCGCCGGCGGTGAAACTGCCGTCGCGCCAGAGGCCGGAGACACCTCAGAGGCGACCTCAGCCTTCTCCCCCCTATCGACCGCAGCGCCTGGGGGCTGTTCTTGTTGTGCAGATTTACCGAATTTGTCGCGCCACCAAGCCTTCAAACCAGCCATGCATCCCCCTGTACCCAGTCTTATGCAGGAAAAGCGTAAACACAATGATCGGCAGAGCCTATATAAACGATCCCTTCGTCAATCTCCGGCGCTCCGGTAATCGGACCATCGGTCTGATAACGCCAGCGCACAGCGCCCGACAAAGCATCGAAACAATAAAGCACGCCATCCACCCCGCCGATGTAGAGATTATCGCCGTAGACACTCGCGGCACCGGTAATCTGATTATCGGTCTGATAACGCCAGACCACGCGCCCTTCGCCGGCGTCCAAAGCATAAATAAAGCCATCGACAGAGCCAAAATAGACGATGTTCTTCCACACGGTGGCGGTTGAAACAATTCCACCGCCGGTGCGGAACTTCCATGCCGCCCATCCAGAGCGCGCATCCACGGCATAGAAATTCGTGTCCAGGGAGCCGATGAAAACCAGTCCGTTCTGCATCACCGGAGAAGCCAAAAAGCCACGCCGGGCGCGAAAACGCCAGCGCAACTCACGGTTAAGGCTCAGGGCATAAACCATGCCCATTTGACACGCGAAAAGAATCAGGTTCTCCGACACCAAGGGGCGGGAGCGAATTTCGCCATCCGCAGCATACGTCCACACGCGGCGCCCCGACAACTGGTGGATGGCATAAATCTGCCGATCATCCGAGCCGATGAAGATGTGCCCCAGTTCACCATAAGGAGACGAGTAAATCCGCCCCTGCGTCGGCATAGTCCACAACAAACGCCCGGTCTTCACATCCACGGCATAGACCACTTTGTCTATCGAGCCAAAAATGACCATTTCCTCTGACACCCAGGGCTTTGAGGCCACCCCGGCCCCGGTCGGATATTTCCACTTAAATTTGCCGGATTCACGATCAAGGGCATAAACATTATGATCATAGGAAGGAACGAAAACGGTTTCGCCCGTGACCGTCACCGATCCACGGATTTCATCCTCACAGGCAAATTTCCACACGGGTTTGACGACATTACTGTCGAAGGTGAGCGGCTCTCCCTGAGTGCCCCCGGCCTTTGCCGGCATGCCGGCCGCCAAGGCGCGTTTGAATTCCTCCGCCGATCCCCAACGTTTGTTGACATCGTACTCCAGCGCCTTGTCAATGGCCTCGACCAACTCGCGGGAGACCGTCGGGTTTGTACGGTGGATCGGACGCTCATGGAAAGAGAAGGGCGGTTCGAGACGCGGATCCTGTTTGCTCAACAGATGATGCAGCGTAGCGCCAAGCGCATAGATGTCAACACGCGGTTCGGCGATGCCCCGGTACTGCTCCGGCGGGGAATACCCCTCCGTCCCAATCATCGTGCCCTTTTCCCCACTTTGAAAGAGCTTGGCAATGCCGAAATCAACCAGACGAATCCGGCTATGATCATCCAACATAATGTTGGAGGGCTTCAGATCGCGGAAGATGATCGGGCGGGGCTTATGGTTGTGCAAATAGGAAAGCACTTCACAAAGCTGCACGGCCCAATCAACAACCTGGTTCTCCGGGAAAAATCCCTCTGCCTCTGCCAGACGCGCCTCCAGGTCTTTCCCGCTCACGAATTCTTCGACCAGATAACAACGCGAACCTTCGGTGAAGTAGTCATAGACCTGGGGGACCGCCGGATGGCTCAAAGTCGCCAGGATGCTGGCCTCACGCTCGAAGTTGCGCACCACCATCTGCCGCACCTGCGGATCGGTAGCGGTGTTGATCATCTCCTTCACCGCGCACAAACGCAGTACACCGGGGAAACGCAAATCTTGCGCCTTATAAACAGCCCCCATCCCCCCAATCCCAATGACTCCCAGTATCTTGTAGCGGCTTTGAAGTTGTATCCCTGCCGGCAACAATCCCTCTGGAGAAACTCGTGATTTTGCATCGACCTCCCGCGTTTCACCGGTTCCCGCGACGACGCGAGTAGCTGAAAGCTCTGCTTCCTTCTCAGTTGCCGGTGGTGTCTCCGGCATCGGAGATGGCGCTACATCCATGGCGGGGGGCAGGGAGTCAGATGACGGAAGGGGACGCAAGCGCTGCGACAGGCCGCGCATCTGCCGAGTCTCCAACCCGGCAGGCGTTATTTTATCTTGTGTCGAATCCGGTTTACGATTCCCCATCTTAAGCTATCTCTTATCGACGTGCAACAGATCTGATGATACGAGAATGGTATCTATTCAGGCTCGTAAACCTGACGAAGCCACTTATTCCCTATACCAGGTTT
>DAOOGN010000040.1:0-33649 GCA_035415725.1 Anaerolineae bacterium
TCGAGTGGGTATTTCTAATTGTCGCCGATGTCTAATTCTAATTGTCATTGAACAGGGCCTCGCCACCCGCTCCTGGTACAACGCCGCCGGGCAGCTCGTTGGCAGCACCCGGAACTATTCTCCCACGCTTTATCCCGGCCACGGCCCGGACAACGCCTGGAACCTTTCTACCTGGTACGGCTACGATGCGCTGGGCCGCCAGACCCACGTCACCGACATGCTGGGCTCCGTCACCTATACGGAGTACGACGGTGAGGGCCGTGTGCTGCGGACGACGCGCAACTATCTGCCGGAATATTGGCCGAATCACGAGGATACTTACAATCTGGTCACCGAGTATGGCTACGATGTCGTGGGCAACCAGACATACGTGACCGACACTCTGGGCAACGTCACCTACACCGAATACGATGAACTGAACCGCGTCAAGCGCACGTGGCAGAACTACCTGCCCGGCTCTCCTCAGAACTACATGGACACCTGCAACCTGGTCACGGAATATGGCTACGACAGCGTGGGCAACCAGGTGTGGGTGACAGACACGCTGGGAATGCGCACTTTCACTGAATACGACGCACTAAACCGGCCCGTCACCGTGACGACGAACTACGTCGATGGTATCTTCGATCCGGCCTATCCCGACGCAGATATCGCTCAGGTGACGGTATACGATCCCGTGACCGGGCAACAGATCGCCCGGGTGGACGCCGCCGGCCGCGAAACGCGCACCGTGTATGACGCCGCCGGGCGGCCTGTGACAGTGACCACGAACTACGTGGACGGCATCTTCGACCCGGCGCAGCCTGACGAGGACATCCAACAGGTCACCCATTACGACCCGGCGACCGGTCGGGTAACGGCGCGCTGGCAGATCGCGGATACCGCCATTCCTACCTGGTATGAATACGATGTGCTGGGCCGCCTGGTGACCACCACTAACGCGCTTTCCGGCACGACGGTGACGCAGTACGACGCCCAGGGACGCCGCAGCGCCAGTATCGACGCCGCGGGCAACGCGACCCACTACGGCTATGACGCCGCCGGACGGCTGGTGACGACCACCAATGCCCTTTCGGGGACGGTCGTGACCACTTACGACGCCCTGGGCCGGCGCGTCGCCGAGACCAATGCCCTGGGGTATACCACCGTCTATACCTATGATGCCGCCGGACGGCTGGCGGCGCAGGCTGACCCACTCGGCAACGTCGCAACCTACAGCTATGACGCCCTGGGCCGCCGCGTCGCGCAGGCCGACGCCGATGGGGTGAGCTTTTATTCCACCTACGACGCCGCCGGACGCTTGAGTGCTACCTGCACGGCCTTGGGGCATTGCGTGGCTTATGCCTATGATGCGTTGGGCCGCCGCATCGCCCAGACCGACGCGCGTGGCGTCACTACTGCTTACGAGTATGACGCCCTGGGGCGACTCACCGCCGTGGTCGAGAACGCCACGACTACCGGACTATCCGACTACCAGACTAACGTGCGCACGACGTATACCTACGATCTCCTGGGGAATATGACGGCGGTCGAGAACGCCCTGGGCCACACCACCGTCTACACCTACGATTTAGCCGGGCGGCGCGTGGCGACCGCCGATGCGCTGGGCCACATCACCACCTACGTTTACGATGGACACGGGCGGCAGACGGCAATCGCCTACCCCGACGCCGCCGGACCCATCGTCGTGACCACAGATTACAACGCGCTGGGCCAGCCCACCCAGGTGGTCTACCCTGGTGTGGATGCCGCGCCGGCCTTCACCGTGACCTACGGTTACAACGTCCTGGGCCGCCGCACCGCCGTCACCGACGCGCTGGGCGTGATGGTCTACGACTACGACGCCCTCTACCGGCCGGTAGACATTGCCGCGCCCACGGGCGACGCGCAGTACCGCTACGACGCTTTGGGGCAGCGCACCCACCTCATCTATCCCACCGGGCAAACGGTCACCTACACGCACGACGCGGCGGGCCGCCTGACCCAGGTGCTCGATTGGAGCGGCGGCACGACGGTCTACACCTACACCGCTGCCGGGCGACTGGCCGCGATGCAGTTGCCCAACGGCATCCGCTCGGCGTATGCCTACGATGATGCCGGACGGCTGGTGGAGATTGCTCACCGGCAGGGAGAGACCCTGCTGGCGCACTATCAGTACGACCTGGATGCGGTGGGAAATCGCAGCGCCGTGTCCGAAATGTTGCTGACCTCCGGGGGAACCGCGGGAGGTATGGCCCATGCCGGCTCGCCGGCGCCGGGCGACGCGACGCCGGGCGATCTCCTCACGCTAACGGAAGGGGAAAGGGTGAGCTCCAGCCTTGGACCTGACGTGGCCTATGACTTCGATACGGATCGCTACCTGGTGGTCTGGAATCACTATGGCGGTATCGGCATGGGGCAGAGCGTACTGGGCCGGTGGGTTTATGGCAACGGCCAGCTTGGCGATTCCTTTGTCATAGCGCCTCAGGCGGTAGGCGTGCAATCGCCGCGCGTGGCTTACGATCCCCAAGCGAAAAGCTATCTGGTGGCCTGGGAGCGCGACAACGCCATTTACGGGCGTCTGGTAAGCCACGCCGGGCGCTTGACCAAAATACAAACCCTGGCACCCTACGGCAACGCGCCGCAATTGGCGGCTCATCCGGATGCCGGCGGGTATTTGCTGGTATACAATAACTGCCCGCCGGCCCCCGGCGAGTGCCACCAAAGCCCGGCATTGCTGGCCCAAAGGCTGGATATGAAAGGTAGTCCCCAGGGGCCTGTTTACCAACTTGCAGCGCAAGTAGCAAACGCCGCTGCCGTGACCTACGATGCGGCCGAGGCGCAGTATCTGGTCGTCTGGGAACAAGCGAAAGATTGGGCCAATTTTATGCTTGTTTACGGGCGGATGGTGGGGGAAACGCCAGGGACAACTTTCCTGATTGAACAGAACGCCACCCAACCGGCGGTGGCTTACAATGCGCGGCAAGGGCGCAGCCTCGTCACCTGGTTGACGCCAAGCGGAATCGTTGCCGGCCGGCAGGTCGGCGCCGGGGGCGGCTATCTGGGGCCGGTTTCGATCTTCAATCCTATGCAAAAGGTGGCGGGCAACATCGCCGTGAGTGGGAACGGCGCGACGGACAATTGGGTGGTGGCGTGGTATGCGGATCTACCCACGCTACAGGTCGTGCATGGCGACGGAATACTCTCCGGCAACAACCAAACGTTACAAACACAGCCTCCCAAACAAGCGATAAATGCCATAGCGATGAGCAGCGCCCCTGGGACGGCGTCGGGCCAGCAGTTGGTGGTCTGGTCGCGGGATGAGCGACACATTGAAGCGCGCTACTTCCGCCCGCTGGATGCCGGATTCCGCGCGGCGCCGGCTGCCGGCCCCGCCCCGCTCACCGTCGTCTTCACCGACACCACCTCGCCGTTGGGTAAAACGGATACGTGGGCCTGGAACTTTGGTGATGGGAACAGCGACTTCACGCAACAACATCCGCAACACACCTACACCGCGCCCAGCGTCTACAGCGTGACCTTGACTGCGAGCGACAGCCGCAGCGGGGAGAGCGAAAGCCTGTCCTTACCGGCTGCCATCGCCGTGACCGGAGCGACGCTCCAGGAGCGCACCATCAGCTACACCTACGATCCCCTCAACCGCCTCACCGCCGCCGATTACTCCACAGGCGAAGCCTACGCCTACCAGTATGATCCCGTCGGCAATCGCGCTGCCTACACCCTGACTACCCCGCTTGACGGAACCGCCGTCACCACGTACACTTATGACGCTGCGAATCGTCTCCAGGTCACCGTGTCACCCGGTCACCTTGTCACCTACACTTGGGACAATCGCGGTAACCTGCTCTCCGATGGCACCTTCACATACACGTACAGCGCCGCCGGCCGAATGGTACGCGCGATGAACCTTGACAACACGATGGCCTACACCTACACTGTCAACGGTCTACGCGTCCAGCAAACCGTGGACGGCCTCACCACGAGTTACACCTGGGACTGGGCCACGGGCGTGCCGGAACTGCTGAGCGACGGCGAGTCGCTGTACCTCATCGGCTACGATACCCTCGGCTGGCAGAACGGCACGGACTGGACGTTTGTGCTGCCCGATGCGCTGGTATCCGTGCGGCAGGAGACGGACGCGACCGGCGCGGTGACGGCGGTGCGTGAGTGGTCGCCGTATGGGGTGGAGATCGGCGGGGCGCAGGCGGGGTTGGGCTTCACCGGGGAGTGGTTCGATGTGGCGGTGGAGTTGCAGTATCTCAGGGCACGTTGGTATGACGGCACGACAGGAAGGTTTACGCAGATGGATCCATCAAGGTTGGAGGAAAATTTATACTTATATGCTAAGGCAAATCCTGTAAGTTTATTGGACCCTTCTGGTTTATGTGCTGACCGTGGTAGTTCTACTGACTGCGAGAGATTTGTTGCTGAAGTGCAGTTGATAATCGATACTGTCAAAAAGGAATGGGGTTGTAATACTCTCAAACCTCTAAGTGATGCGGATGTAATAATTGATTTTCTTGCTTACTATTATTCGGGTATGCCCGCAACGGGCGCTGGTCTTTACTTGTCATGGTTCAGATTTGACAGTTTCTTTCAACAAGGTACGCCGGATCGTTGGGCAGTTCCAGACTGGGAAGAAGCTGCTGGTTTCCCAGATTTCGAGTGGAATCATCCGGCTAATGAACCGGATTCACCTTTAGGGCAAGAGATGCGAGAGGGATATGGCTTCCGACGACCTTATTTTGACAATACACATCACTACTTTGGTTATCTGAAGCTAGCTTATTACTATGGTACGTCAGTAGCAAATATAGTCAATTTCGAGCGAGAAAAACCCACTCTAGACGCTGTTAGATCCCTGTGGCAGTCTCATATAGGCACCCTTGAAGAGCAAGAGCATGAGCGCAGATATGCCTGGTACTATCGTGAAGCAATTTATGATCTCTATATTGTTCACGAGGCGACTGTTGTGGCCTTTGCAACAAAGATACTGTTCGATAACGATATCAGTTTTCTACCACAGCTATTGTGTGAAAGATGGTGTGCTTCCAATGATGCTGATGTATGGGCGTTAGAAGAAGACGTTGACAAATACTATTTTGATTTTCCTCAGAAATATTGGCCACCGCAGAAATACTGGCCAGGAGACAGCAATTAAATGCAAGCGAGAACTGGAATCCATGTCGAGGTGCGTAAGACTGTTAGCTCGGTAAAGATATGGATGGCTTTCTTATTGGTGTTTACAGGATGCGCACAAACGCGTCCATTACATCCGAGCTATGAAGAATTGATCAAAAATGGATTCTATGCATATGTTTTGCCCAATACTGAAGTACAACGGCGACAATGGGAAGAAATCATCAGTATCTGGGGATATCGCTTCCATTGCCAGTCCAATGAGGCTCCCAATAATCTATATGTCAGGTATGTAGATGAGTATGCTCAAGTCGAGGTCGATTTGATCATCGGACCTTGGAGTGATGTGTGGGACTGGAACCAAAACACAACCGAAGTATTGTTAGATACTACCATAGCGAAAAAGAAAAGTGCTGTTTTCTATAATAGGACGGACGGTTCAACAGCTTTGATGTTCGAGGATCAATTTGGCATACGAGTACAAGTATGGAGTAGTTATCCAATTACTCAGACGCTTGAAATAGTCCAGCAACTCGAATACATTGGGCCTCCTTCTGATACAGTCAGTAATCCATGGGATTGCCGAAATCGTTAGGATGTGGAATCCTTGCCGAATGTGGGATCAGCTACACCTACGACTCGCTCTACCGCCTCACCGCCGCCGATGACTCCACCGGTGAGTGCTACGCCTACCAGTATGATCCCGTCGGCAACCGTGAGATGATGACTGACGCCATTGGCGTTTACACCTACACTTACGACGCGGCCAATCGCTTGGCCAACCCAGATGGCGCGGTGTACACCTGGGATGCGCGGGGCAACCTGCTTACCGATGGCACGTTCACATACACTTACAACGCCGCTGGTCGAATGATACGGGCGGCGAGCATAACAACAACGCTGGCATATACCTACACCGCCGATGGCTTGCGGATTGCGCAAAATATCGATGGTGCGGAGAAAACCTTCACCTGGGACTGGGCCACGTCCGTGCCGGAGATGCTGTACGATGGGCAGTACACCTACCTGGTAGGGCACGACACCCTGGCCTGGGAAGGCGCGCGCACTCCGATGTCGCCGGTCACTGCCGTGCGCGAGTGGTCGCCGTATGGCGTGGAAGTCGGCGGAGCGCAGGCGGGGTTGGGGTTCACCTTCTGGAAGAATTATGAAAACACAATTCGTTGTCTGTCTTAAGAATGACGGCTATCCGGCATCGTTGGAAAGGCGCAAACTTTATCAGATCCTTCCTGACACCCAGGCTGCTAATCATCACCTGTTGCGGGTCATAGATGAGTCGGGTGAAGATTATCTTTACCCGGCGGATTATTTTGCGCCTATCGAGGTACCGGCGATTTTTCTGGATGTCCTGATGTCTGATAATTATCAGCCGTCATCTGCCTCTCACTAAAGAGCCATTCCGCTTCCAGTACGGCGCGCACCTCCAACTGCGTCTCTCGGCGGACGTCTACGCCGACATGCCCGACGTCTTCGGGCATCTCACGCAGGAAAACACAAGGTCTCCCCGTCCGCACTCCAGGCATACAGGTTCGGCTGGGCAAAGCGACTCCACACGGGCACTCGCCGCTACGATCTGGCAACGCCGTAGCCGAAAGAGATCCTTGCTGCGCAAGCCAGCTTCGACAGCCTGCTGTTCTTCGGTTGTTAGTTCTCGATGTAGCGGTGCTCTCATACCGCCTGTTTTACCACTATACCGAGATTCTTGCCTGTGTCTGCACCAGGCGCTGATGCGCGCTGCGCTGCAGTCCCCGCAGCGCAGCAAGGGGATGCGCCAGATGCACTTGAGCGCGCGGCCGTATCACCGCGTCCTCAAGGTCTCGCGCACGATGGCGGATTTGGAAGGCGCGGAGGGGATCCAAACACCGCATCTGGCGCAGGCATTGCAATATCGGGTCAGAGTGCTGGAGACGTCATTCAACCTCTAACAGACCACCAGGAGATCCGCATGGAGCGTCGCCAGCGAATCGGCGCCGACCCAGATATCGAAAGCCGCCGCGTCTTGGACCCATCGACCGGCGTTCGTGCTCCAGTGGCCGAGTTCGGCCGGGCCAAGGGAGAAGGCGACAGTCTTCGTCTCACCGGGCCGAAGGGTGACGCGCTGGAAGCCCTTTAACTCGCGCATTGGACGTGAGTCGCTGCCGGCCTGCTGGTGAATGTAGAGTTGTACGACCTCGTCGCCCGTCACCGACCCCGTGTTGGTCACGTCGACCGTCACCGCTACCGAACTCCCCCTCCTCACCTGCGGCGTCGCAACTTTCAGGTTCGTAATCGAGAAGGTCGTGTAGCTAAGGCCGAAGCCGAAAGGATAGAGCGGTGTTGCCGGGCCGTCCCAGTAGCGCGGGCTGTACATCGGATGACCCTCAGGGGAGTGCGTGAGGTTGCGGGCGTAGTAGAGCGGCGCGTGACTGCCCCGGCGCGGGAAAGTGACAGGCAGCTTGCCGCCCGGGTTGATGTCGCCGAACAGGATGTCGGCCACGGCGTTCCCGCCCTCACTGCCCGGCTCCCAGGCCTCGAGAATCGCCGGTACGTTCTCCGCTGCCCAGTTGATGCTCAGCGGACGGCCATTCAAGAGGACGAGGACCACCGGCCTGCCAAGGGCCACGACGGCCTTGAGCAGTTCTTCCTGCCGCCCCGGCAGATCAAGCCCAGCGCGTGAAGCGGCCTCGCCGGCCATATCGGCATTCTCGCCGAGCACCATCACGACAACATCCGCCTGACGCGCCGTTGCCACCGCCATCTGGAACGCGGCCTCGGCCTGCTCGGGCGTCTGCACCGGCTTCCGCGCCTCGGCGGGCAGGTTGTTTTCAAACCAGGAGGTGATATCCCGCCGAATCTCGGGGCCGGGGGCATATTCGACTCTGGCTCCCGGCAGTTTGGCGCGGATGCCTTCAAGGACGGTGACGGCCGCCGGCGTATGGCCGAAAACCATCCACGAACCCTCGGTCGCCTCTTTCGAGTCGGCCAGCGGGCCGATCACGGCCACGTGCTTCAGGTTCTTGGAGAGCGGCAGGAGCCGACCTTCGTTTCGCAACAGCACCATTGAGCGTTGCGCTGCACGCCGTGCTTCCACCCGCTGCTCGGGCAGCGCTACGACCTCTGCCAGCTTCGATTCGTCCATGTACGGCTGCTCGAAGAGTCCCATACGCACTTTGATAGCCAGAATGCGCCGCACGGCTGTGTCGATGTCATCTACCTTCAGGGTACCGTCTTCGACCAGCCCGGCGAGGTGCTGCAAGTAGGTGTTGCTGGCCATGTCCATATCGAGTCCTGCGCTCAACGCGCGGAAAGCGGCGTCGCGTCCGTCGCGCGCAAAGCCCTGGGTGACAAGGCTGCCGACGGCAAAGGCGTCGCTGATGACAAAACCCGCGAACCCCCACTCGCCCCGCAGGACGTCGGTCAGCAAGAAGCGGTTCCCGCTGGCAGGGACATCGTTGAGGTCCATGTAGGCGCTCATCAAGGTCCCGACGCCGGCCTGCACCGCGGCCTGGAAGGGGGGGAAGTAGATGTTGCGCAACTGGGTCTCAGACAGGTAGACCGGGTCGTAGTCGCGCCCGCCGTCCGCCGCACCATAACCCGCGAAGTGTTTGGCGCAGGCCACGACATGATCGGGCGCGCCGAGATACGGTCCCTGGAAGCCGCGGACATGAGCCGTCGCCATGGCTGCACCCAGGTACGGATCTTCGCCGGCGCCTTCCACGATACGCCCCCAGCGGGCGTCACGGGCGATATCGAGCATCGGGCCGAAAGTCCAGTGCAGGCCGGCGGCGCGGGCCTCTTTGGCCGCCACCGTCTGCGCCCGTTCGACAACCGCGGGATCCCACGACGCAGCCATCGCCAGCGGCACCGGAAAGATCGTGTGGTAGCCGTGGATCACGTCGAGGGCAAAGAGCAGGGGAATCTTCGAGGGGCTTTCTTCGACGGCGATCTTTTGCAGTGCATTGAACTGCTTCGTGTCGTTGATCCACAACACCGAACCGGCGCCCCCCCGCCGGATAATGTCTTCAGGCCGCGGACCCGGTAAAAACGGCAAGCCCCCAATTTGGGTGAGCTGCCCCACCTTCTCCGCGAGGCTCATCCTTCCCAGAATGGCTTCGACACGCGCCGCAACCTCGGCTTCCGAGGGGATTGGCCCCGTGTTCGTCTTGATGTCCATCATGCTTTCTCCTTGTGACGCTGTACTCCGCTTGAGAGCAGGCTCGCCTTATGCGAGCCAACCATCCCCCACCGGGTTGCCATCAATGATGCCTGAAGTTATAATAGCATTCCGTGCCCTTGTCAACCCGGGAGTACGGGTTGGGTATAGTGCCTATTCTCCGACCGCGCCCGCCCCCACGCCTGGGCCGGTGGTGGCGCGGTCTGGAGACCGGCCACAGCCATTCCAGAGCTATTCCCAGGGCAGTCTAGTGGAAAAACATGGTCATTGCGTAAGTCCTAAGCAACAAGTCCTAGCCTTCGCTATGGATAAATACACAGAGGTGACATCATGCTCAATTTTTTATCACAAGGTGGCTGGTTGTTGATTCCGGCGCTGGCGCTGGGCATCGTGAACTGGATCGCCGTAGCGCGGGAGAAAAAGCGCGTGGAGTACGTCGCCAAGCCGGGGACATTGATCCTCGTCATCATCACAGCGCTGTTGTTGATGCGCGGCACAAACAACGCACGACTGGCACTGTTTTTCGTGTTGGGGCTGTGTTTCTCCCTGGTCGGCGATGTGTTCCTGATGCTGCCCGGCGAGCGGTTTTTCATCCCTGGCCTGATAGCGTTCTTCATCGCGCACGTCTTCTACATCATCGGCCTGAATCCCACGCTGCCGCCGCTCGATTCGGTGATAGTGCTGATCGTCGTAGCGGCGCTGGGAGCGACGCTCTATACACGTATCGCGGCGTCACTGCGGCAGAAGGGCGAAGGAGCGCTGTGCGTGCCGGTGGGCGCTTATGCAACGATCCTCAGCCTGATGCTGTTCTCGGCGTGGGCGACGCTGTTTCGTCCGACGTGGCCTGTCGCCGCCCGCGGCACCGCGATCCTGGGCGCGACGCTCTTCTTCGCCTCCGATGCGATGCTGGCGTGGAACAAGTTCGTCACGCCGTCGTCCGTGCTGCGTGTGGGAGTGATGGTCACTTATCACCTGGCGCAATTGGCGCTGACGGCGACCATCGCGCTGGCGTGAGTCCGCATTCAAAGAGAGGCGCGGACGGCGCCCGCGGTTTGATACGCTGGCGTCACTATTGCCCCGGAGCGTCGAACCCCCGGCTGGCGTCGTCCAACACCAGCACCCCGTCGGGATGCTGCCCGCCCGGAGAGAATGTGTGCACGCCGGAGGCGGGGAATTGGCCGATCCACGTGGCTTCGCCCGTACAGGGCGCATACCACCAGGCGTTGACCTGTGTGCCGGCAAGCACCTCCAGGCTGACGGTGACGGGCAACGGCAGCGGCAGGTAGACGAAAGCGTAACGCCCTTCACGGTCGCGGGTGGCGCGGATGTGATGGCCGCCCGTCCCTGCATCGCAGCGCAGCATCGTCTGGTCGGGAATGCGCTCGAGATAGGGCCGCGACTCCATCAGCGCCCGCAGATGCCTGACCTGTCGCGCGCCGGGGCGATCGATGGCTTCATACCAGGGCCGGTCGGCGTAATTGATGTAGCCCCGTTGCTCGTCGGCGAACTGCCAGACGGCGTGATGGCCGTAAGTGACGCCGCACGCCCCCGCGAACACCGAGCGGTACATCTGCTTGCGTACATCGTAATCGCGGAAGTAGCCGTTCGCCGGATCCCACTGCGGCCACGGGCTGACAGGATGGTCCTCGTAGTTAGGTTCCCCATCGAGCACGGGCCTGGGCGGTGTGAGTGCGTAGTCGTGCGCCACCCACTCCCACACCGGCACGTCGTGCCCACTGCCGTGCCCCGACTGCATCATGTGCATATCCAGCCAGGGTTCGTCGTGCAGCCACGCCGACGTGGAACACCCGCCTGCCGGATGATACGTCTTGAACGCGGGCCGTCCTATCCCGGCGTCGATGCCCGCCGCCAGTGCCCGCCAGATGGGACGATAGTCATGGTCGGCGTGGATGGCCGGCCGGTCGCCGCCGAGAATCCACACGATGTGGGTCTGGTCGCGGTACCGTTCGCCGAGGAAGCGCCCGTAGACCTCCGCATTCTCCGGGGTGAAGACGACCGGGCCCGCGCCCCATTGATGGTTAACCTTGTCGCCCCAGGTGGGCAGCAGGCCGATGTAAAGACTGTGGCGGGCCGCCATCTGTACCACCTCATCCACATAGGCAAAGTAGGCTTCGTTGGGACGGGTGGGATCGTTATCGAACAAGGGACGTTCGCCGTAAGCATTGGGCGTATTGAGGCCGTCGAACTCAGCCAGTGCGACGGCCTGGATCACGGTGAAGCGGTGAGCCTGCCGGTTGGCGAAGTAGCGCTCGGCTTCCGCGCGGTTCAGGCGATGAAACAACTCCCAGGCCGTATCGCCCAGCCAGAAGAACGGATCGCCGTTCTCGGTGACGATAAAACGACGATTGGAGCTAACCTGCAAACGCGGTAACGATGTCATATTCAAACCTCCAAAGTATCTATTCAGGCTAGTAAACCTGATGAAGTAATTTATCCCCTATACCAGGTTGGGCGTGGATTTCGGTATGCCTGGTGCTTGTGGATGACGCGATAGGCGTGTTTCTATAAGCCCATCCCCCCTGCCCCCCTTCCCTGGGGAAGGGGGATTTTTGTAGGGGGTGTGGCGGGCAGCTTCGCTGCCCGCCACACCCCCTCTTTTTCGCCCCCTTCTTCCCCGCTGGCGGGGGAGAAGGGGGTTGGGGGACGAGAGGGCCAGCGCCTATAGCTGAAGTGCCAACCTATTATGCATCATCCCCCCCAAGTCCCGTTTGCCACCTGGCAAGGGTGGCTGAATAGTTACAACCGGGGAACCTTTTGTGCCGCGCAGTACTCACAATGCTACGCTCAGACCCCAGTCTGTCAAGCGGATTCAAAAACCATGATTGACTTACTTACCCCTTAAGGTATAATACACTTGTTTTGAAGCCGCCCTTGAAAACCACGCGGTTGCCCGCGTGGTTTTCACTGTAAGGGCCCTGATGAGCGGTATGACATCCCTGCAAGGGATGATGTTAAAGAAGAGGAGCAGAGAAAAATGCCTAAACGCACTTATCAGCCGAAAAAACGCAAACGGATGCGCACCCACGGTTTTCGTGAGCGGATGAGCACCAGCACCGGTCGGGATGTCTTGAAGCGCCGTCGCCTCAAGGGACGCCACAAGTTGGTGCCCGTGAGTCTGGGAGGAGCGAAGCGCATCAACTGGAAGGAAGCGGCGCAACGGCCTCGCCGCCGCGATTAAGCCTGTCTGGATGGCGTTTCACTCACGCCCATTGTACTATTGGAGCACTCGTTTTGGCACAAAGAAATGCGCCTGCGCCGTCCGGAAGATTTCCGCACAGTGTGGTCGGCGGGACGGTCGTGGGCGCATCCCTGGTTTATCCTGTGGGCGCTTCCCAACGAGAGCAACCGTGTTCGCGTCGGGATTACGGCCGGGCGCAAAGTGGGCAACGCCGTGGCACGGAACCGGGCGCGGCGTTTGTTGCGTGAAGCGGCGCGACATCTTTATGGTTCTATGGTTACAGGGTGGGACCTGGTGTTGGTAGCGCGCGCCTCCATTGTCAATGTGCAGGCACCTCAAGTGGAAAGTGCCTTGCGGCATGTGCTGGGTCTTGCAGGATTGTGGGTGTCTTCACCGGACGATAACGACTCATGAAAACATTCGTGCTGTGGCTGCTGCGCTTTTATCAACGTTTTATCTCACCATGCTTCCCTCCGTCTTGCCGTTTTACTCCCCCGTGTTCACAGTACACCTATGAAGCCGTTGAGCGTTATGGCCTGTTCAAGGGTAGTTGGCTGGGAATCAAACGGCTGGCGCGTTGTCACCCCTTCCATCCAGGCGGATATGATCCTGTTCCCTGATCTATATGTCGAGAAATTGGTCTCTTAATAACCAGGAGGAAGTATGAGCTTGTGGCGGACTTTCGCTGACCGCCTCTATCAACGAGGAAAAATGCGGCGTATGTCGAGCGCGGCATTATTACTGCTGTTTATCGTAGTGACCGGGTGTGCCGGCGGTAGTCTGCGCCACGAAAGCTGGCCCGGCTTAATTGTGGCTGATGGTACGATCTACGCGGCGAATTTGGAACGGGTTCAAGCGCTCAACGCCGAAACGGGCAAACTCCTGTGGAGTTATCCCGATGAGACGGACAAGAACATACGCCCCTTTTACTCGACCCCGGTATTGGCCGAGGATTATGGCGACCACGGTCTGCTGCTGATCGCAGGTTACAAGGACGGTACTGTCTACGCTCTGTCGCTGGGGGAGACGCGCGCCGAACGTCCCGATTTGCTGTGGACTTTTGCCGGGGCCGGCGGTCAATACGTCGGCAGTGGCGTTGTGGCGGAGGGGAAATTCATCATCGGCAACGGGGATGGCAACGTCTACGCGCTGGATCTTGCCGATGGCGGACAAGTGTGGACCTTCTCCACGAAGGATCGCGTGTGGGCGACTCCGGTGGTCGTTGAGGATACGGTTTATATCGCTTCGCTGGATCATTATCTCTATGCCGTGGACATCGCTACGGGTGCTGAGAAATGGAAATTGGAATTGGGCGGGGCGATTTCGGCCACGCCAGTTGTGGTCAATGGGGCGCTGTGGGTCGGGAACTTCACCTCAAAGCTCTACGAGATTGATCTGGCGACACAACAGGTTGCCTGGACATTTGAAGCGAGTGACTGGATGTGGGCGACTCCCATTGCGAAAGGGTCGATTCTGTATTTCGCGGATGTCAGCGGTCATGTGTATGCGTTGAACACCGCCACCCATGCGCCGGTGTGGGATGCGCCCGCCGTCATCGACGATATCGTGCATGGCCGTCCTGCCTTGAGCGCCAATGGCAGTTTACTCTTTGTGGCCGGTTATGAAAAGGGTGTGATTCATGCGTTCGATGCGGAAACCGGCTCAGAGATGAATTGGGGCGTTGTGACGCGCAATCCGGGCCGTCTGCCCGGCGATCTTGTGACGGATGAATCGCGCTTGTACGCCATGCCCATCCTGGTATCCGAGCGCATTCAGGCGTTGGATCAGGAGGGCGGTAAAATTTTGTGGACCTATCCGCCCGTAGAAGCGGCAAAGTAGTCTGCTGATGTAAGCCAGAAGGGGAAATGTGACGTGTGGGATACGATAATCATTAGACCAATTATCAACTTATTGTTGCTCTTCTACAAATTCCTGGGGCATGAGACGATCGTGGCGGTGGCGCTGCTCACTTTGCTGATGCGCCTCCTGGTAACGCCTTTGATGTTGAAGCAGCAGAAATCGACGCGCCAGCAACAGGAACTGCATCCTAAGCTTATCGAACTCCAAAAGAAGTACAAAGACGATCCCCAGAAATTGATGGAAGAACAGCGCAAACTGGGCATCAATCCCATGGGGGGGTGTTTGCCGCTGTTGATTCAGCTTCCGTTGATGATCGGCCTTTACCAGGGTATCATGCGTGTATTAGCCAGCACACCCTTGCAACTTCTGGCGTTACCGCGCGATATTTACCGCTGGATTCCGAGTTTCAGCTCGCTGATCCCGTTGAAGAGCCGCTTTCTTTGGTTGGACTTAGCCTTGCCTGATTCGCTCTTCATCCTGCCGCTCCTTGTCGTAGTGACCTCGTGGTTCTATCAAAAGTTGATCACCCCACCAGCGATGGACCCTCAGGCAGAGGCTATGAACAAGCAGATGATGTTGATGATGCCCTTGATGACCGGTTTCTTCTCGGCAACGTATGCCTCAGGCCTGGCGATCTATTTCTTGATCACCAATCTGATCGGCATCTTGCAGTACTATCTGTTCCGCCAGTATTACACGTATCCTACCCCCCCGGCAAGTGACAAAAAACCGCCAGCTCAAAAACGGCCACAAGCCAGCA
Organism: Anaerolineae bacterium; assembly: GCA_035415725.1. GTDB lineage: Bacteria > Chloroflexota > Anaerolineae > B4-G1 > SLSP01 > DSWT01. Next base: position 15,130 of record DAOOGN010000040.1, read on the forward strand.
CCAAATGACGTTGTGCCGGCGGTGAGAGGACACCGAGGATGAAAATCTCAACCGCGAAGCACGCGAATCTTGTACTCGTCAGAATGATATGGGACACAACAACGTGGGATTTTTACCGCCGCGAGCGCCAAGTGCGCCGCGGTGGATGTTATTTCTCAGCGTGCTCAGCGGTGGAAACGAATTGGGTGTATTTCATTTTAGTTGTAGTCTAGTACAGCGCGGCATAAATGGCTCCCCAGCTAAACTTGCTCCCAGAGGAACGCCAGTTCCCCGTTCCGACGTAGAGGCGCGGATCTGACGATCCGCGCTGAGCATGGCTAACTGAGAAGGACTTTTGTCGCGCGGTACGAGGGCCTTGTGCCCGTTTCAAGCGTCAAAAACACGCCCATCAGGGGCTCAACTACGCCCCCCAACTCATTTGAAACATACCCAAACGAATTTAGCCGCGTGTCCAACATCTTGTTGACCGGTACAAGATTGACGAGATGAGCGGTTTATTTTCAGAAAACCATCCTGTGGATTCTGTTATACGAGGAGGTTGTTGGATGACACCCGAAGAGTCGGTAGTCGTTACCGCGCCGTCTGTGGACGAAGCGATTATTCTGGGGCTGACCCGCTTGGTAGCCACGCGGGATGAAGTTACCATCGAAGTTTTAGACGAAGGCAGTCGCGGCTTCTTAGGGATCGGGGCGCGCGAGGCGCGCGTGCGGCTCACACGCCATTCTCCTGGGGGTGAACCGGCAGTGGCATCACCTGCCGCCGTTCCCCCGCCTGCCGTTGAGGTTGCACCTGAACCTGTCGTTATCGCCGAACCTGGCGTTATCGTCACGCCTGAACCTGAACTGGAAAGCCCGGTGGTGGCATCGCCGGGTGTAACAGCCCCTGTCACGCCGACCTTGCCTGCCGGGCCTGAACCGCAACCCGTTCCGGCGCCATCGCAGGAAAAACGAGTCCCCCGGCCTCGCGCTGAACATCCGACTACCCACCTGAATCGCACCCTGATCGAGAAAACGGCAACGGACATCGCGGAGCATCTCTTTGCCGGCCTTAACCTGCAATGCTCCCTAAGTTGGGAACAAGAAGACCGTCCGTCTTTGTGGATATCACTGCACGGAAAGGATGCCGATATCCTGGTTGGACCGCGGGCACAGACGTTGGATTCGGTGCAGTATTTGTTCCGCACCCTTTTGCATCGTCTGACCGAAGGGGATTACAATGTGGTACTGGATGCCGATGGCTATCGTAAGCGTCGGCAGCGCAATCTCGAAGCATTGGCGCGCAAAATGGCTAACCAGGCCGTTCAATCGGGGCAGACGGTGCGGCTGAAACCCATGCCGGCTCACGAACGGCGGGTCATCCACATGGTTTTGCGCCAGGACAAGCGCGTGAAAACCGAGAGCGTTGGTAAAGGACCTGAGCGGGCCATTACCATTATGCCGGACAAAAAAGCAGATTGATGGATCGGGTTCTCGCGCCCATTGATTACCTGGTCATCGGCCACGTCACCCACGACATTCTGGCGGATGGCCGGCGGGTCCTGGGCGGCACGGTCTCGTATGCGTCGCTGACGGCGGCGGCGCTAGGATGCACGGTCGGCATTGTGACCAGCGCCGGCGCGGATGTCGATCTTTCGACGTTGGAGCGCATCGCCGCTGTGGTACGTTATCCCGCCCCGGCCACAACGACGTTTCAAAACGTGTATGTCGATGGACACCGTGAGCAGTATGTTTACTCCTTTGCCGCGTCCTTGACGCCTCAGGAAGTGCCGCCGGCCTGGTTGCGGAGTCCCATCGTCCACATTGGCCCCATTATGCGGGAATGTGCGCCGGCGTTGGTCGAACATTTCCACGGGAAAGCGTTCATCGGCATCACCCCCCAGGGTTGGATGCGCGCTAGCGACAGGGGCGGACGTGTCTTTCCGATACCGTGGGCCGAAGCCGCGCACCTTCTGCCGCTGGCCTCGGCCGTTGTCTTGAGCATTGAGGATATCGGCGGTGACTGGGACCTGGCAGTACATTTTGCGGCGCAGACGCGGATCCTGGTCGTCACGTGTGGGTGGGATGGCGGCACGATCTTTATAGAAGGTACGCCGACGACATTCCCCGCCATGCCGGTGACGCAAGTCGATCCCACGGGCGCCGGCGACATTTTCGCCACGGCCTTCTTTATTGCGTTGGCCTCAGGCACGCCGCCCCTGACGGCGACCCATTACGCAGCATGCCTGGCGGCGTATTCCGTCACCAGGGTGGGGTTGGCCTCGACACCACAACCGGATGAGGTCGTGGCTTGTTCCCCTTATCTGGCAAAGTCCTCCTGTCACCTGGCTCCAGCGGGGTCGCTGACATGAGGCGAGTCTACACGTTCACCAATCAAAAGGGGGGCGTCGGCAAAACGACCACCGTGGTCAACATCGCCGCGGCGATGGCCGATTGGGGACGCCGGGTTTTACTCGTCGACATCGATCCGCAGAGCAACGCCACTACGTGCGTGGGCCTGGACGCGCGTACCCTTTCTGCGTCCATTTATGACGTACTGGTGGGCGAGCAAAACGTCATGGAGGTTATCGGCAAGACGCGCTGGCCGGGTCTCGACATTGTGCCGAGCACGCCATCTCTGGCCGGCGCCACCGTAGAGCTGAATCGCACTGCGGATCCGCGGGAGCGCGGAGAATATCTTAAACACATCCTGACGCCCGTTGAAGACTACGACTACATCCTCATCGATTCCCCTCCCAGTTTGGGAGTCCTGACCGTCAATGCCCTCAGCGCCGCGCACGCTGTTATCGTGCCGGTGCAGTGCGAATACCTGGCCCTGGAAGGTCTGGCGCAGTTGATGCGCACCATAGGGCTGGTGCAGCGCGGCCTCAATCCCACTCTGACATTGCGGGGGGTAGTGGTGACGATGTACGACAGCCGGACCACCCTATCGCGGCAGGTCGCCGAGGAAATTCGCCGACATTTTCCCGGCCAGGTTTTCAATGTGACTATTCCACGCAGTGTACGCTTGAGCGAAGCACCGAGTTTTGGGGAGCCGGGCGTCTTCTATGCACCGCACTCCAGCGGCGCGTTGGCGTATCGCATTCTCACCTGGGAATTGTTGCGCGGCGATGGCTACACACCGGATTGGTCGCCGCCCCCTTTAGAACCTGAGGATTGACAGTCACCCTTGCCAGGTGGCGAACGGGACTTTGGGGAGAGGGTACATCATGGGTTGACACTGCCAAGAGCGCCTGGCATACCAAGTTTATGCGTAACTATTCAGCCACCCTTGTCAGGTGGCAAATGGGACTTTGGGGATGATGCATAAGGGGTTGACACCTCGGCTACAGGCGATGGCCCTCTCATCCCCCCAACCCCCTTCCTGGGGGGAAGGAAAGCAGGGGGGATAAGCTCATAGAAACACGAATATCTCGTCATCCAAGAGTCCTTTGCCTACCAAAATCCATGCCAAACCTACGATAGGGAATAAGTTGCTGCGCCAGGTTGACTGGCCTGAATAGATACGTTTATGCTTGCCGGGGATCGTCAGATCCCAGCGTAGCGCGCCAGAACCGCGCATGGCTAACGGGGGTGAAATTTCTGCCTCGATGGACTAGCCTGAATAGATGCCTGTTTGGAATTACGCACGATAGACGTGGTAACGTCGTTGGAGGTTGGTATTCAAGGTACGGGCGAAATCCTTTTCCAGGGAATTACGCACGATAGACGTGGTAACGTCGTTGGAGGCGCTGCATGACGTATTCCGCCACCTGGCGGACAGAGGGGTCAGAGTCTTGCAGCAAGGGCTTCAGGAGCGTGAGATGGTTCTCTCGTCCGATATGCACCAACGTGAGCGCACCCAAGATTTTGGCCGCTGGATCTCCCTCCGTAATGGCTCGTTCCAGCATGGCCATGGCTGCCGGCCCGACGCCAAGCCCTGATCCTTGCCCCGCGGCCCACGTAACAAGCCATTCCATCTGCTCCACTTGCGGCGGCGCCGGCACGACGGTTTTGCTTTCGATCTGTTCTTTGAGCGTGTTGAGACTTAATTCTGCCGCCGAACGCACGACCCACTCTTTATCTTCGCGGGCCATCTTCTCCAGTATTTCTATGGCCCAGGGTTGATGGATGCGTCCTAGCCCCTGGGCGACTGTCCGACGGATTAAAAGTGACTCATCGTTGGCTGCCTCTTTCAGCACATTAAGGCCTTCTTCAGTCTTGGATAGCGCCTCCGCAATGCTGGGAAGGAGTTGTTCATCACCCTCCACCATAGTATTTTGAAGGATGCGAACCGCGCCCGAAGTCCCCAGGTCGGCCAAAGCCGCGACAGCACTCTGGCGGACTTCAAGATCGGGGTCCTGCAAAGCGCCTTCAAACAGCGGCATCTCCCGCGGCGACCCGCACCAGCCCAATCCACGCAACGCGGCACTGCGGATGGCAACCGCAGGCTGGCGCAGGGTCTGGATGAAGAAAGCGCGCGCGCCTTCACCGGCAGACAGGGCCAATGCGCGTCCAATACGGAGACGCATGGAGCTATCCGTCTCCTTATCGGTGAAGATATGAGCCAGGAACTTCATCAAGGGCTTGCGCCAGGCAACCTCTTCGGGCGCGACCATGCTCAAACGGGCCGCGCGGAAGAGCCCCTCGACGTCGCCGGTGGTAGCGGCGGTAAACAACACCTGCACTAACGACGACACGTCCTCCAGGCCGGCATAGAACTCGATCAACAACGTCCAGGCTGGATCGTCCAGGTGCGCTTGGACCATATCCGCACCCAGGGGATCGTCTGCAAGTGCCCAGGCGGTGAGGAAATCATCCCACAGGTAATGCGCGGGCACCCAGAATTTTCCTTCCCGCCGTAATAGGGGGGTGTCGGAGAGTATTCGCCGTATGGCGCTTTCAAGTTTGGAGGATAAGGCATCGTCAGGTGGCAGTTGGGCAGTGATGAAATCGTGAATTTCCTGTGGGGAAAGCACCTGCCCTTCCAGCCGGTGTTTTTTCGCCAGGTGGCTGAGAACGTCTAGAAAAAGAACCCGTGCCTGTTCGGCGATTTCCGCTTGCCCTTCGCCCAAATTGGGCGTGGGGATGCAGCTATCCAGGAAGCGATCCAGAACGTCCACAGGGCGGAACGGAAGCTGTTGTGTTTGCAGGTAAACGATAAGGCGCGTGTTGAGTTCCAAAAGCGATGCTCCGGCCTCAGCGGCCCATGCGAGGGTGGGCAGGACGTCCTCCGCTGGCTCAAGGGGCCCCATCTTCAGCAGGTGTGCCCAGCCGTCGTACAACGCCCCCAGTGTGGCCTCGCCGTGAGGCGGGACAATCTCCAGCGGCACGAAGCCGTTTTCGACTAAGGCTCCGTACCCCTCCGCGCCGCCGGCAACCAGCCAACAGCTTTTGGGCAGACTCTGTGCGGCTTCGGCAAACCAGTGGGCGATAACGCCGCGCTCGTCCGGTGGAAGGGTATCCCAGTTATCGACCAGGATGAGCGAGGGTTCGTTATGCAGGTGCGTGAGCGCCCACTTGGGGACCAGCTCTGTTGTCCATAATCCGGCTAAGTGGACGAGGCGTTCCACCGGCGGCAGAGACTCGGCCTGGGACAGGTTGTTCCAGCGTGCCAGATCTATCCAGAGGGGGAAGCGCTCGTAAGGTCGTTTTTTGTTGGCCCGCTGTGCGGTCTGCCACACCGTCATTGCCAAAGCCATGGTACGACCGGAGGTCAGAGGACCGGTGATCACCAGTTTGGGATAGCCATCCGCAATGTGGGAGAACGAGATGCTGAGCGGCTCCGGGATGAGAGAGGTGCTTTGGAGATCCAGCTTGGGGGGCAGCGGCGGCGGAGCCGCAAAAGTCGGCGGCTGGAAGATGGCCGTTGGATCGGCAGGGGCGAAAAGTAACAACCCTTTGAGCGACTCCTGCAGCGCAGTGATATAGCGCTCTTCCTGACTGGCCCGCGCACGGTTGCGCATGTTCACCACGGGGGAGTACAGTTTGACGCCGAATCGCTTGATGTTCTCGCGTTGCCGGTAAATAACCCGCGCGACAAGCAGAGCTACGATAGCGCCGATAAGCGCCGACGGCAGGTCGAATTTCCAGGCGCTCGCCTGGCGGAGGAGTTCGACAAACAGCACGTCTGGCTCCTACGCTTCCGCTGACTCCGTAGCGAGTCGGTATCCCTGCCCGCGTTCGCTAATAATGCGCCGGGGATTACGCGGATTCGTTTCAACTTTTTGCCGCAAGTACCAGATATAGAGCTTGAGATAATCACGCCGGTTAGAGTATTCGGCACCCCACACCCGGCGGAGCAGTGTGTCATGACTTACCGTCCGTCCGGAGTCCTGGACGAGCGCCGCAAGCAATCGAAATTCGGTGGGGGTAAGGCTAACCAGACGGTTATCGACTTTGACTTCGTGTGTATCCAGGTTGACCCACAGATTGCCGGTTTGGAAAATGGTTTGTTCGCCGCGAGCACGCCGCGCGCGCGACAGCGCCGCTTTGACGCGCGTCACCAATTCTTTGTAGCCGAAGGGCTTGATGATGTAATCATCGGCGCCCAGACCCAGGCCATAGGCGATGTTGTGCTCGTCGCCCAGGGCAGTCAGGAAGAGCACCGGCGCATCGGTGATGTGACGCAGTGCCTCGTAGACGTGCCAGCCGTCCATATCTGGCATTAAGATGTCCAATAACACCAGATCGGGGGGGAACTGCTGCGCCAATACCAGGCCGGCTTCGCCATTGCTGGCGACCTGGACGCCGTAACCGGCGCGTTCTAAGAGCAGTTGGACCAGTTGGGCCAGGGCATCATCGTCTTCAATCAGTAGGATTATATCGTTCATGGTGTGCTCCTTGCATCGACAGGGGGGCAGAAGGCCAAAACATTTTGTTGGATGCGGCGTCTTCCGCTCCTTTTCCACGGCTTTCATCCCCACATTGGGCCTCAATGCTACATCTTATGATAAGTAAGAATTGGCGTTTGTCAAACCAAAAACGGGTTTGAGGTTAGAAATTAACCAGATTGTTATGCAATCATCATTATGGGTTGACACTTCGGCCATCGGCGATGACTCTCTCATCCTCCTCACTCCCTTCTCCCTCACAAGCGGAGGAGAAGGGAGCGACAAAGTGGGGGTGTGGCGGACGACGAAGCCACCCGCCACACCCCCTACAAAAATTCCTCCTTCCCTGGGACAAGAGGAATAGGCGCATAGAAACACGAATATCTCGTCACCCAAGAGTGCTTTGCATACTAAAATCCGTGCACAACTGGGGATGGTTTTCTAGGGATTGACGGCTTGCTCAAGCAGTTGCCTGGCTATCTGCGCCGGGATGTATCGCTGCGGAGCATTTTCGATCAAGACGGCTACGGCGTAGCGGGGGACGCGGGCGGAGTTAAGACCGATGAACCACGTTTGGGTGCGGTTCGGCCCGGCCAGAGCGTCGCCGATGTGCCCCACGGTCTCACCATAGCGGGGCCATAAATCTACAATCCGCGCGGCAATTTCAGGCGTGGTGACACGGACGTTAGGAGTGACCGCCGGTGCAGAGCAACCGGACAAAGGTTGCGCCAAAAGCTGTAAGGGCACGCGGATGCCGCCATTGCCCACCGTGGCGGCCACGCTCACCATCTGCAGCGGCGTGACGAGCAGGTTGCCTTGTCCAACAACTTCGCGCAGGACATCGGCGCCGGCGGAATCCCACGTGGCCGCTACGGTTGGAATTTCCAGGGCCGGCGCATCGGTCAATCCCCACCGTGTCAAGGATTCGGCCAATCGCGCCATCCCCAGTTGGGTTCCCAATGCCGCAAAGGGCGCCGGACAGCCGGCAGTGAGCGCGGCTTGCCATGTGGCGTCGGTGGGAATTTGTGCACACGTCAACGTCTCGCCATTGACGCTCACGGGCGCCGTGATAGGTTGCGCCGGGTCGGGAAATATGTTTTCCTGCAGCGCTGCCTCTAGCCAGACCGTTTGTAAAATGGCTCCGGGTTGCGCCAGACCCTGCGTCGCCCGGTTGAGCAAGGGGGCATCCGGTGCGTTGTACAGACTCTCCCAATCTTCTTCGACGGTGGCCGAATCGTAAATGGGTGATGCCGCCAGGGCCAGGATTTCGCCAGTGCGCGCATCCACCAACACGGCCGCCCCTTGATAGTCTTGCAAAAGCTGCTGCGCCGTCCGTTGGAGTCGGGCATCGATGGTCAGGCGCACTTCGCGTCCTACGGGATCCTGGTGGAGCAGTCTTGCCTGGATGTTTTGCCACGGCGTGCGTTCGATTTCTCCGCGCAATCTCGCCTCACAAGCGGCTTCTATGCCGGCACCGCCATATTGGAGTGTGGTGTAGCCGACGACGGGGGCGGCCTCGGGAATGGGATAAGTGCGGGTGACGTAACCGGCGGCATCCACGGTGATGTCGGCCAGGCGAACGCCATTGCGGTCCAGGATACGCCCGCGTTGAATGCGAGATTCGGCCAGAATACGGCGAGGGTTGGTGAGGTAATGACGCAGTTCATCGGCGCGGAGCACGCTCCATACGCCGGTCGTGAGGACTACACTCGTCAACAGCAGTAACAGCGCTCGTCCCAGGCGGCCGGCCGTCTTCCGGAGAGGTAGTGTGTTGGAAGCGGCCAGGCTGAGCGTGAGCGGTTCGGGATGAGGAGCGGAGATGTTCAGCAGCAATCCCGTCGCCACAAACATGGTGAGCAGCGAGGAACCGCCATAGCTGAGAAAGGGCAGGGTGACGCCGGTGATGGGGATGAGTTTTGCGTTGCCCCCTGCGATGACCCAGGTTTGTATGGCGAACAAGGCCGCAATCCCCCCGGCCAGCAGCGATTCGAAGGGAGCTGTGGCTTTCTGCGCCAGCACGATGCCCCGGTCGATCAAAAGTCCCAGCAGGATGATCAAGCCGACGGCACCGGTCAGCCCAAACTCTTCTACCAGCGCCGCGTAGACGAAGTCGGTGTGGACGGCAGGGATGAGGGTGGGCATGCCCTGCCCTAGCCCTTCGCCAAACAGCCCGCCGGCGGCCAGCGCAAACAGCGACTGCAAAATCTGAAAGGCGCGGTCGGCCTGTTCAGGCGTCCAGGGGTTAAGCCAGATGCTCACCCGCAAGGCAACGCGGTCAGACAGCATGTATCCGGCTACAGCGACGGGCACGAACAGCAGCAGACTCACGGCAACGTGCCATCCTTTGCCCCATGCCAGATAGAGCATGGCGACGAAAGTGAGATAGAAAAGCAGTGCGCCCCCCAGGTCCTGTTGCCACCCCAGCAACAACAACGCCAGTCCCACCATCGTGAGCATGGGGCCGAGCGTCGCCATCCATAACGCTCTGCCGCCCGCTTTCTGCTGCTCCATGTCACGCCGGTCAGAAAGATAAGAGGCCAGGTAGATGACCAGGAGCAGTTTGAGCAGTTCTGAGGGCTGGAAATAGATGCCAAATCCACCCAACCAGAGCTGTTGGCCGTAGCCGGAAGGGTTAACGCCGAAGAAGAATGTCGCCCCCAGCAGCAGTAGACCGCCGGCCAGCAAGGTATAGCGATAGCGTCGGAGAAGTCGCGGAAGCGTGGGTACCAATGCCACCCCACACAACGCGCCACAACTGACGCCCAGCCAGAGGATCTGACGCAGTAGGAAGGAGGGGGCCAGACGCGCCAGCAGCAGTAGCCCCCACCCGGTCAACAGGCTGACAAGCGGCAGAATGAACGGGTCGGCGCCGGGCAGCTTATGGCGCAACAGGGCATAGCTCGCACCCCACGCCAGGCTCCAGCCGAGCACCAACGCGACCAGATGCCAGGGCGTCAGGGCGGGGGTGGGCGCCGCAAAGTAAAGCGTCACGGCGCCCAGGATAACAAAGCCGGCGGGAATTCCCACCAAAAGGCCCCGCATTTGCCGCAGGGCCGGCGCTCTCCAACGCTGGCGCACGGGCTGGGTGCTCATTTACGCCAGATATGACTCCGTCAGCAAGCGCAGTTTTTCACGCGTTGCCGGGGGAATGTGGTCGGGGGCGGTGATGACAGCCGTCTCCAGGGCTTGCGCGCAATGACACTCCATGGCGGTGCCGACAAGGCGCGGCACGAGCCGACGGATGGCTTGCTGCGCCAGGCCGACATTTTTGTTGAGCACCTGGATGACCATTTCGACGGTGACGGCTTCCTCGCTCGTGTGCCAGACGTCGTAATCCGTGATGTGCGCCATCGTCGCGTAGCACATGCCGGCTTCGCGGGCCAGAAATGCTTCCGGGCAAGCCGTCATGCCGATGATGTCCATGCCCCATTGACGGTAGACGAGACTTTCGCCCCGGGTGCTGAAGCGCGGTCCTTCGATGGTAAGGAAGGTGCCGCCGCGATGGACCGTACCCCCCGCTGCGGCAATGGCGTCGGCCAGCACGGTGGACAACGCCGGGCAGAAGGGTTCGGCGACCGAGATGTGCGCGACCAGCCCCGCGCCGAAGAATGAACTCGGGCGTTGCCTGGTGAAGTCGAATAGTTGATCCGGCACAACCACCTCACCTGGATGCAGATGTTCACGCAACGATCCACAGGCGGAGACGCTGATGATTTTCTCGACGCCGAGCTGTTTGAGCGCGTAGATATTCGCACGATAGGGCACTTCGGTAGGCATGTGGATGTGTCCACGACCGTGGCGCGGCAAAAAAGCCACCGGCACCCCTGCAATGCTCCCGACGATAAGGGCATCGCTGGGATCGCCAAACGGCGTTGTAAGGCGTATTTCATGAATATCCTCCAGACCATCCATCTGGTACAGCCCGGAACCACCGATGACGCCAATACGAACAGGTTCAGTCAACATATCTTTCTCCTCTAAAAATAGCCACAGAGCACCCGGAGTTCACAGAGAAAAACTCAAATTCTTTGTGTCCGGCGTGCCCTTCATGGTGAAAAGTTTTCATTCCACCGCCGGTGAACGCCAGTTCATGTGAAATTCCTCGAAAAAATAGTCTGATAGTCGTTAGTCACGTAGTCCTATCCTTTTTGTGTCACTTTGCTGTCCCTTTGCCCTCCGTTGGGGGGGGAGAAGAAGGTGGGAAGAGAGGGGAGGCATCGTCTCCGGCTGACGTATCAACCCCTGCTGAATCAGGCCGGGAATTTTCATCGGCGGCTGGAGCGACAACAAAGGTGATAGCTTCATGGCATAGACCACAACCGATGTAGGGATCCGGTACGGTACCGCCGCTGCGTGTGCATGTCGCGTGAATACGCATACGGGGGCCTTCCCAGAAACGCCAGCCGCCTTTGCCGATGTGGGCGTGCAGGACCAAGGCAGCACACCCGTTCGCCTCTCGAATAGCGGGCGCGATGCATGAGGCGCACAGGGCCGGCGTCCAGCGTGGCGCATCGGGCTGACCTTCCAACAGACGGCACACAGCCTTTTCCGCGGCCCGACGATAATACCCGCCGTAATAGTAAGGACATTCTCGTCCGTCAGGTACACGCATCGCGGGAAGGGAACCCCTTAGCCGGCCACGTAACTTTGCAGGAGATTGCGGTTCACGTAGAGTAGCCGGGCTTGAGTCGGTAGCTGATCCGGGCCGCTGGTCAGGAAATAAATCTCCGCGTCGACGACCGGGAAAAAGATGCCTTTCCAGAAATCCAGAAAGTTGTGTACTTTCGCCTCACTGAGGAAGGGAACGCCGCCGCGCACAATGGCGAGAGGCAGATGCAGCATCAGCACTTCAGTTTTAGGCGCCGCGCGGAATGTCTCCAGGGACTTTTCTTGGGTAAACACCAGGAATTGAATACGTTCACGGATGGCAACGATGAGCGGAGCATGGCTTGACGGTAGACCTGAAAAAGCCCACGGCGCGATGTGCGGGTTGGTGAGCTTTAAATAGTCCATTCCATCCTGATTGATGTAATTGTGCGGGTTGCCCAATGTCTCCAAATCGCCGGTGATCCAGAACAAATCGTTGGCGACGTGGACGGCATGCCCCTGCAGCGGCGATTCCATTTGTCCTTTGCCTAACAGTCCCATGATTGCTACCTCCTTATATCGTATCTATTCAGGTTAGTAAACTCGGCGAAGCAACTGATTCCCAGCCCTAAGTTTGGCACGGGTTTCGATATGCCAGGCGCTCTGGGATGACGAGACAGGCATGTTTCTATGGGCCTATCCCCTCTGCCCCCCCAGCCGACTGGGGATTTTTGTCAGGGCCGAATAGTTCCCGCCCCCTTAATGATACCCTGGAGGGGACAGGTAGGCAAGTGCGCTTGGTCGTCTTCACGCTATCGCGCGCGCTTCTGCCAGGGCGTAAAGCTGTTCTTCAGTGAGCATGGGCGTATGCAAGGCCTGGGCGCGATTGTATTTACTGCCGCCGGGATCGACACCGACAACGAGATAGTCGGTTTTCTGACTCACCGCACCGACAACTTTTCCTCCGCGGGCTTCGATCCACGCGACAATCTCATCTCTGGGGCGCGAAAGTGTGCCGGTGATGACGAAAGTAAGGCCGGCGAGCGGTTGTCTCTCTGCCGTGACAGTCTGGCTTTCCGCCGCTAACTTCAATCCGGCCCGGCGCAGTTTTTCGACCATCGCGCGGTTATGTTCGTGGGCAAACCAGGCGAGGATATTCTGGGCGGTGATCGGGCCAATGCCTTCCACGGAAGCGATGCTTTCAGCGGATGCCGAAGCCAGCGCGTCCAGCGAGGGGAAGGCTCGCACCAGCACGGCGGCGACCGTCGTCCCCACGCCGCGAATGCCGAGCGCTGCCAGCACACGCTCCAGAGGTCGATCGGTCGCCTGGGCGATGGCGTTGAGCAGGTTGTCGGCTTTCTTGTCGGCAAAACCCTCCAGGGTGAGCAGTGCCTCTTTAGTCAGAAAGTAAAGATCGGCAGGGTCTGTGACCCGATGTTGTTCCACCAACTGCGCCGCCGTGCGTTCTCCCAGGCCCTCAATATCCAGTACATGGGTAAAGTAGATGAGCTTTTGTACAAGTTGCGCCGGGCACGCGGCGTTGATGCAGTAGTAAGCAATTTCACCCTCCGGATGGACGATGGGGTCGCCACACGCCGGGCAGACGGTGGGCGGTTCAATAACCCGCTCGCTGCCGTCGCGCATGTCGCGGATCGGCCCGACGACGTAGGGGATCACATCGCCGGCACGTTTGACGAGGACGCGGTCGCCGCTGCGGATGTCGCGCTCGGCAATGAAGTCGAAGTTGTGGAGCGAGGCGCGGGCCACCATCACCCCGGCGATAGGGACCGGCTCGAGCAGGGCTGTCGGCGTAATGACGCCGGTCCGTCCGACGGAGAACTCTACCCCTTTGATCGTCGTGGTGGCTTCTTGCGCCGGGAACTTGTAGGCTATCGCCCCGCGCGGGCGACCTCCCACAACGCCGAGCGCGGCTTGCGTCGCCAAAGCGTCGATTTTGATGACTAGGCCATCGGCTTCGTAGGCCAGTTGGTCTCGTTGGGTGTGCATCTGCTCGCAATAATCCGCGACGGCATCCAGATTGTCGAAATGTGCAATTTCATGTGGCAGGGGGAAGCCGAGGGCGCGCAGATAGGCCAATGTCTCCCACTGGGTAGTTGGGACGGGGCCATCCGCGCTGACGATGTTGTAGGCGAAGAGGTGGAGTGGTCGCCGTGCGGTAATCGTCGGATCGAGCTGACGCAGTGAGCCGGCGGCGGCATTGCGTGGGTTGGCGAAGGGCAGTTCACCGGCTTTCGTCAAGCGCTCGTTGAGCGCGTTGAAGTCCTTGAGCAGGATGAGCACCTCACCGCGCACAACCAGAGATGAGGGGGGGTGGGGGCCGTCGGGATCAACCGGGATACGCAGCGGCAACGTCTTGACCGTGCGCAGGTTGGCGGTGATGTCCTCACCAATCTGTCCGTCGCCGCGTGTCGCGCCGAGGATGAGCCGCCCCTGACGATAGTGCAGCACCACCGTGAGTCCGTCGAATTTCGGCTCCACCGTGTAAGCCAAAGGGAGAGCAGCGGCGGGCAATAGTTTGCTGATGCGGCTGTACCAGGCAAAAAGCTCCTCACGGTTGGTAACTTTATCCAGGCTGAGGATGGGGGCCGGGTGAGTGACTTTCTCGAAGCCCTCGGCAGGGGCGCCGCCGACCCGCTGTGTGGGCGAATCCGGCGTGATGAGTTCCGGGTGTGCCTGCTCGATGGCGCGCAGTTCATCCACCAGTGCATCGAATTGCGCGTCGCTGATGACTGGACTATCCAGTGTGTAGTAACGGTAATTGTGATAGTTTATTTCCTCGCGGAGTTTCTCGGCGCGGGTACGAATTTCATCCATATAAGCTCCCTTAAGAATAGCCCCAGAGCACCCAGAGTTCACAGAGAAAAACATAAATTCTTTGTGCCCTTCGTGGTGAAAAGTTTTCATTCCACTGCTGGTGAACCGCCACCTTCATGATGAATTCCCTTAAGAATAGCCCCAGAGCACCCAGAGTTCACAGAGAAAAACATAAATTCTTTGTGCCCTTCGTGGTGAAAAGTTTTCATTCCACTGCTGGTGAACGCCAGTTAATGTGGAATTCCTCGGTTAATAAGCCGCTGATCTTGCTCATCCACGCGAATCTTTCCCTCTTTTACGGTCACTGTCGGTTTGAGAGATGGCTCCTCATTGACTGTTTTGAATCTTATCACATATTGTGATATTGTATCACCAGAAGAATAGTATGTACAGAATTCGTCGATTCTTTCATTCGCTTTCCCGGAGGTATGCCAATGAACCGTAAACCCTGGCCCATTCTGGTGGGCATTGTCCTCGTGTTGCTCCTTGCGGCGGCACTCTGGTGGCGTCCCCGTCCCGTCACGCCGACGGTCACGCTCACACCGGCGTTGACCCCGTCGCCCACGCGCTCTCTCCCTGTCTACCCCAACCTCCCTACCGTGACTCTATCTGTTTCTAGCAATCCGACTGTCTCGGCAACGATGCAGATTGGTTCACTTGCTACACCTACTTTGGTGCCCTCCATTGGCTCCGACGACGTGCCGATGATCGAAATACCCGCAGGTGAATTTGTCATGGGCGAAGACTACAATGATGTCCATGTCAGGTATCTAGCATGGATTCGAACAAAGATCGCTTCTTGGTCAATAATGCCAATTAGGTTATCAGACGCGACGCCGCGGTTGATTGTAGATTTGCCTACTTACACCATAGATCGAGTGCAAGTGACTAATGCGCGTTACCGGAATTGTGTTCAGGCTGGTGTATGCGCTTTGCCTGAACACATCTCTGGACTGAATGTTTCACAGAATTATCTGGATAGTACACTTTACGATGATTGCCCGGTTGTGGGCGTGCGCTGGCAAGATGCGCAGACTTATTGTCAATGGGTGGGCAAGCGTTTGCCCACCGAGGCGGAATGGGAAAAAGCGGCGCGTGGGACAGATGGGCGAGCTTTCCCTTGGGGCAATGTTTGGGACCCTACCCTAATCCTTGGCCAGCCGGTCGAGTCTGTGGGTAGCTATCCTGATAGGGCCAGTCCTTATGATGTTCAGGATATGATAAGCCCTATCCTCGAGTGGACGGCAGATTCTTATGCGCTTTATCCCGGCAATGAACAAGACGAGGAGTTTGTAAATCATAAGGTGATACGTGGAGCACTGATGCTGACCGAGACTCTAGCTCACGTCAGCATGAGAGCCGCCCAACGTCCCGATAGTCGAGTGTACGACATCCGACCGATCGGCTTTCGTTGTGCGAATAGTCAGACTCCACCCCTTACCCTGGCCGAAGCACTGGTCAGAGCTGAAGTCATTAAAACCCCTGTGCCGGCCGCCACAGTGGACTTGAGCCGGATGGTTGAAGTGCCGGCTGGTGAGTTCATTTTGGGTTCCGATGACGCCGCTTTTCCAGAAAATACGCATCCTGCCCGGCGCATTTATGTGGACGCTTTCTACATTGATATGTATGAAGTCACCAACGCTGAATACGCTGAGTTCCTGAACATACTTGGATACCATTATCTGGCTTGTAATGGTTATACTTGCGCAAACGTCAAGCCTGGAGAATCTGTGAATGGACATCTCGTGCTAGATACAGGACGATACACCGTGGATGCAGGCTTTGAGGATTATGCGGTCACCTATGTGAGCTGGTACGGAGCCAGAGCGTATTGCCGCTGGCAAGATAAGCGCTTGCCGACCGAGGCCGAGTGGGAAAAGGCGGCGCGTGGTGCTGAGGGACAGATATATCCCTGGGGCAATACCTGGGATCCGGCGAGTCAGGCCGATGATTTCCTAAAGCGATATCCTGTGGGCAGTGTATCTATTAACGTGAGTCCGTATGGTGTGTATGATATGCTTGGCAGCACCGGGGAGTGGGTAGCGGATTGGTATTCTGACGATTACTATGTTCAATCTTCTGACCGTAACCCTTTAGGGCTGGACACAGGGCGTGCAAGAGTTGTACGTTCGATTGGTGGCGATTTTGTACGGAAGTTCGGAGTATTAATTCGGTTCGAGAGGACACCATATGCAGAAGCATACGGATTCAGATGTGCCTATACTACACCTTGACTATGGCTACCTGTAATTTTACTAACGCAATCAGTTTGGAGGATGAGCGAATGGCAGAAAAACTTAAAATCATCGTGCGCTGGCGCAAATTGCGATACCCGGGTGTGAAGTGGGTGGGTTTAGTCTTGTTGGTGGGAATACTGGGATTATTGATGGTAGGGTGTAATTCTACACCTTCTCCTACTCCCACTTTGACGCCGACTGTTGAACCTCCAACACCTGTACCAACGCCTACGCCGGAGCCCTTCGAGCCAGTGGGGTCGCCCGATTCAAGGCTGGGTATGACGTGGATCAACACCTGCTACACGAGAGAATCCGCGAACATAACTGCTGACAACGAACAAGTGGCCCGGTCAGCCGGCGCCACGTGGGATCGCTGGCCCTTCGAGTGGGGGCGAATCATGGCTTCCGGCGTACCTGTCTTTAATAATCCGGACTGGGCGATTAACTACAATACACCGCTTGATCGTGACGATGCCGGCGGCATCAACACATTGGCGATTATTAACTATGGCACCCACGGCACAATCAACCCTGATGGTTCATACAACGACGCCAAATGGCGTGAGTACGTAACCACGATTGTGGACACCTACGGAACTCAGGTTGAGGGCTGGGAATTAGGCAATGAGAATGGATTGCCAGAAAATACAGGGATGAGTGTTGAAGATTTCATACTGGCATTAGAGACAGCCTGCACTATCCTAACAGACCGTGGACAGGATGCCAACCCTATCCTGTTGGGAAGTCCGATGTATCCGGCTCTCTCGGGCATTGCTAACGAGCAGGGTGGTCGAGGGACAATCGATCCAAGTTGGCGGTCTGAACAATGGAAATCGAGGCTTGAGGCTGTTGCAGCCGAAGACTCTCTTGTAGAGTGTATTAACGGTATAAGCCTACACACATACGGTCGCGTTGATTGGTCGTATTGGATAACTTCTAACGTGTATGCGCACATCAAAAGGCTTAATGGAGACTGGAATCCTGGTATATGGGCTCACGGAAACAGGGGCGGAAGAATTTCCGTGTAATACCACACTTGATGGAGCATGCTTTGGCGCGCCCGATAATACTATAGACGATGGAGGTTTCGTAAAAGCCTCCTACATCATTCAGCAATACGTATTGGCCTTGAAGGGATTCAATGAAGCCGAACTTGACGAAACTAACCCTGATCAAGCTATGATATTCCACCATCGCTTTGCTGAAACTATTTGGCCTGATGATACCCCTGAAGAAAGCTGGTTTGAGCACGAGAAATATTGGAACCTAGTTTCGTTAGACCGAAATGCCGTAAACTACTCATACAAAGCAATGAGTTTTGTCTCCGCTCTGTTCAGCGGAGCAAGTTACCTGGGGGAAGAATCAACTGAATATTCGCTTGATGGCAATGGCTTACCACCAGCGTATCGCCATCTATTGCTTTTAGATCGTCAGGGCAACACCGTCCATGTTCTATGGGCCAGTAGTGCAAGTTCACAGACCGTTACCTTTGAGCCCAAACAAGGATGTCAGGGTACTCTTTATTTTCAATTCCAGGGTACTGGCCAGGATACGTGGGGATTTCGTCGCCAAGAACACTTTATGGCAGGGTCTGGAGGATTCGTGTTGGAATTGCCTGGCTCCAGCTCTCCCGATCGCGGTGGGAGTAATAGCGCGTTCGAGGGTTGGACAATGGTCGGCGGCCCCGTCTACATTCTCGTCGAAACCAACGAATCGTGTACCACCTCCGCCCCCACCGGCTCCGCCGACCTCGTCTGCACGAATGGGCGCGTCGTCGGGACCGCCCTGCTGGGCTACGACGAATCCGCCGGGCTGGACACCCTCACCGCCGCGTGCAGCCCCGCCGTCACCTACGACCTCTCCTGGACGCAGCCCGGCCGCTGCCGCGTCGTGCTGATCATCGTGCTCTACGTCTCCCCGCCCGCCGCCTTCCCCACCGCGTAACCACCGGTGATTGCCGTAGTTCACCGCCGAGAGCGCAGAGCACGCAGAGCCAGCCTCTCCGCGCCCTCGGCGGTAAAATCAAACCACCTCGCGCACTTGACAAAAAATC
>DAOOGN010000041.1:0-33386 GCA_035415725.1 Anaerolineae bacterium
TGTTTCTATAAGCCCATCCCCCCTGCCCCCCTTCCCTCCAGGAAGGGGGATTTTTTTGGGGGGGTGTGGCGGGCGGCTTCGCCGCCCGCCACACCCCCCTTTTGCCCCCTTCTTCCCCGCTTGCGGGGGAGAAGGGGGCTGGGGGATGAGAGGGTCAGCACCTGCCGAAGGGGTAACCTATTATGTGCCCTCCCCAAAGTCCCGTTCGCCATCTGACAAAGGTGGCTGAATAGTTACATCCATAAGATAATTCTTTAAGCCTCTGAAAATAGTCTCTGAAAATAGTCTGATAGTCGGTAGTCAGATAGTCCTGGTCAAATGCTCTGCTCCACGCCGGATGTGAATTTCCGGCGCAGCGAATTCGCAGCGGCAGTAAGGATTGTCGAAGCGCGGATAGTTATGGAGGGGAATTTCCTCTCCCGCAATCCGCAGTGGCCCGCTCCACCCGAAACTGAACCATCCCTGCGAAGGAGAATTGTAGCTAATATCCAGCCCATCACAAGTCACAGTACTCGCCGCGACCGCCTCCACGAAAGCTGCAAAGTCACCCCAGTCGGCGCGACGGCCCATCTCGACCAGCCAGACGTTATCCGGCGCCGCGGCCCGCGCCTCGATGACCGCGCCGTCGCCATCGGCCAGCCAGCGCAGCGGATGCTGGCTGTAAAGGGCCAGGTAGCCGTCATCCTTGCGGGCGAAGACCCAGTTGCCACGTTCGACAACGTCATCAAAGGCGGCGCGGGGGAAGTAGGCGTGGGAGAACGGGAAAGCATCGTCCGGCGGCGCGTGATAGATGCAGATGAGCACGTTGCGATGTTGTGCGGCGCGGGGCATCACGCCGTTGCCCGCCCAGAAGTTGGGACGCGAAATCTCGTCCACTGCGCCGGGATGATTGGTAAACACGACGGCGTCAATGCCAAGCGTGGCCTGCCAGATGTGCTGCTGGTAGCCGGGCTTGCCGCGGCGGTAATCCTGCGCACAACTGAGCAGGTACTCCGGCGTGCGATAGGTCTGGATGTGAACTTCGGTCAGTGCGTGGCAATCGATGACGGGATCAATCTCGCCCCATTCCGCTCTCTGCCAGGCAAACAGCTTGTCGTAGCGCGCCTGATAATCTTCGTAGAGCATAATCTGACGCTCAGCCCGCGTGCGCTGCGCCAGGTCGTAGATGCGGGGGTGGATGTAGTCCTGGATGCTCCAGTACAGATGCCCGTCCTCCATATCGTCGAAAGACAGGCCATATTGAGGCGCAGCGTCAATGTTGATGCTGTGCCGCTCCCGGCACAACAGCGGCGTCTGTAAATCGCCCGCCACCGCCGCGATCAGCGGCGGACAGCGATAGGTGCTCGTCGCCAACGGGACCGTCCCCAGGCTGTGCGGGTTGTTGAACAAGCCCATGCCGAACATCAGTTTGGCGGTGTTGGCGGCATCTTCCTCGCGTCCACCCTTGATAAGGCGTGTGTACGTGCGCCCGTGCGTACAGCCGAAGACGCCGCGATAGGTGTGCAGCGCCATTTCGAAGAGGATCACGTCGATGAGCAAACCGGCCTGACGGCGCACTGCCGCTTCTCGCGCAAAGTCATAGAGGTTGACCAGCGCGAGCAGGTCTTCCTCGAAGTAGCAATTCGAGAGCCACTCACTGAAGCCGAAGCGCGCGCGGAAGTTGCACCAGCGCTGGATGAGGTGCAGGGCGTGGTCGATGTGGTAGCGCCCGTCATTGCCGTCGTTCTCGAAAATGCGATCCTCGAAAAGCTGACCCGCCAGCAGTTCGTCGCTGTGGAAGATGATCTGGTGGTTTTCGGTGTGGTAGCAGCGGTGATTGTCGCCTGCCGGTTCGTCCCACCAGTACTTAAAGCGCAGTACACACGCTTCGATGGCAGCGATCAGATCGCGCGAGATGCCGGCGGGGCTTTCGTGGTACCGGTACAAAATGCGCAGCAGCCCGCCGACGGTGAAATCGCAGCAGTCCTGGCGCGAATCCGCAAAAGCAATCCCTTCGCGGATCGGCTCTTCATCCACTGCCAGGCCGAGTTCCAGGCGGGCGATCTGGCTGAAGAAGCCGACGCGCCCGCCGGGCGACTGGGCGGCGCAGAATTCCAGGTAGCGTTGGCGGCGCTGTTCATAAGTTTCCTGTGGTTCAGGCCAGTAGGTGTCTTCCATAACCAATCATCCTTTGGCGAAATAGTCGAGTCGTCGTCAATCTCGGAGTCGGAGCGACCCGTTGCCGTTCTTCAACCCACACATTTCCAATCAACCCAGCGCCAATCACAAATCCAGCCGGTAGCGGCACTTCTGGCGCTCGCCCATCTGGTACATATCCGTGTCTTCCGGCAGGTCGACGATCTCGACGAAGGTAGCGCCGGCAAGCTCGCATGTCCGCCGCGAGGCGTAGTTGTCGGGATTACACGTGATCCACAACGGATTCAGGCCGTGGCAACGGGCCAGGGGCAAGAGTAACGCACAACTACGGGCTGCATAGTGATGACCGCGATACATCGGCAGCACGCGGTAGCCGATGTGCCCTGCGTACATCACGATATGGGGCGTGTTGCCGATGCGCAGATCGATTCTGCCGATTTCCAGTTTTTGCCCGACGAGCATCATCTTGAAGTGATAAGCCGGGACGTACTGGCAATAGGGATCGCCAGGTTCGGTCTCAACCAGGGATAACATCAGGTCCCTATCTACCAGACGGCCGGGATCGTAAAATTCGATGGATTCGCTGCTCTGCATCTTCATCCTCACCATGGGTATCCTCTATCCGAACGGTTTTACATTGTACTTCTCTCTATAATACAAGGCAAGCCATGCCGTAACGTAGTCTGAAGACAGGGCGTAGTTTATAAGAGCAATCTTTTGTCTGACAGGTTCTACAAACATGGATTTGAAAGGGGGAGGCCAAAATGCATGGGGCAATATGGCGCTCGCCGCCAACCGTAAAGAGCCGGCGGCATGGTTGGCGGAGCACGTCAAGGCAATTCGCACGCTCGTTGCCACAATTCCGGGTAATACTCCCGAACCTTGCGCAACACTCCATATTCCTCATCACGTTCAGGAAGTGGTTCAAGCGCAAAGACTTCGGAAACCCAGATAGCCTGTTCTATCGACGGGTAATACTTGAGTTGTCCACCGGAATGTCCATACCATTCAATGATAACACCATGGGCATCCTCGCCAACCAAACGACGGCCTTGCGCTGACCAGGATAGAGCAAGTGGATCGGGAAAAGTCAAAGCATAGCGATACATTTGATAGGTCAAGGTCTTTTCATCCCATTGCAAAACAAGATAAAAGCTCTTTTGGGTATCAATGGTTCCGCCATGGGCGATATCAACATCATCATGCCATTGTGCCACTAACCGCAGTAGAATTTCGCCAGCCCTCACTGGTGCAGTCTCAAAATCATCCAATCCTTCTCTCTGCAAAACATCCCAAAATTTACCCGATGAGTTAGAGACTTCAATAGTAACACGCCCTGTTCGCTGCACATCTCGCAGTAGCTTACGCATTTTGCAAGCGATGCCATAGTATGTATCCGGTACCTCAGCAAGCGGGACAAGGACATCGTAGATTGCTTTACTTTCTTGCGCGGTGCCTTGAAAGGCTAATGCCACGGCTCTCTCAAAATCGCGCCAACCGGGCAGCGTCTTGCCTTTCGGTCGCGCCAATTGCCCACTGCCGTCTTGATAGGTACTTAAGATGAGGCGGATCTTCTCTAACTGAGCAAGTGTAATGAGTCCTTGTGTAGAAGCTGAATTTTCCACAGTCATTGCCTTCGCCTTATGCCCGACATCAATCAGACAATTCTATTTCATCTTTCAAGAGTTCATCTGTGGTTACATTGAACAGACGTGCAATTTTAAGCACAAACTCGGCCGTTGGCTTCTTCTTACCAGACTCAAGCTCACTGATATAACCATGGGCACTGTGTCCAACAGCCTCAGCTAATTGCTTAAGCGTCATATTGTGTTTGATACGCAAAGCACGCAGTTTATCGCCAAATCTTTGCATCTATGAGTCCCTTGACTATTTCAAAGAGTATGGTATAATTGTCTCCAATAGAGACAAAGAGGATATTTTATGGACGACAATTACCCAATGCTCAATAGCCCTATCCGATGGGTTGGCGGAAAATCGCGGCTCAGGCAACAAATTGTTGATTTGTTACCCAAACACACCTGTTATGTAGAACCATTTGCCGGCGCCGCCTGGGTCCTATTTGCCAAACCACCTAGCGAGGTTGAGGTGCTGAATGACATTGATCAAGAACTGGTGAACTTTTTCCGAGTGCTCAAAGAAAAACCCGAAGAACTCATCCTTTCTTTTGAATGGGAATTGGTCTCACGGGCAGAATTTGAACGGTTAGCAGCTCTCAAGCCCACCGAACTCACTGACATTCAGCGTGCACATCGCTTTTATTACATCATTATGGCCGGCTGGGGTGGCGAACTGGACTATCCACGTTTTCAAACCAGCATCACAGACGGTGGACATGGCAACCGACTCATCGGCGCTTTGAAACACCTCCGGCAACGACTGGAACCGGTCCACAAACGACTGCGCACCGTGATTATTGAGAACCTGGATTGGCGCGAGTGCATTCAACGTTATGATCGTAAAATGACTGTTATGTATATTGATCCTCCCTACCCTGGCAACAAATGCAATTATGCTCATAATATGCGCGATTGGCAAGATCATTGGGAATTATCCGAACGTCTAAAACACACACAATGTCAATGGATATTATCATCTTATGATATCCCAGAAATCAGGAAACTCTATCCCGATTATCATATCATCCCCGTTCAATCTTTCTCTGGAATGCGTGTGAAAAAGACAAATGCAGAGAGACTTCTCAATGAAGAAGTATTGATTACCAATTTCACCCCTGGGACTGCATATCCAGTCGAGGAATCTTCCCCGGAACAGATCAAACTCCTATTATAGCAATAACCTCAATTCGCATCGTCTCACATGGATACGGCACCAGCGAATGTTAACGCCGCACAAGCAAAGATGACGAACAGCCTCACGGCTTCTGTACCTAGCACGATCAACAGTGAAACTGTCGCCGGTTGTCCACAACGCCAGTCTCTTCCGTATATTCTTTTGATCCAGGAGACTATTAATGAATAATTTACAGCAGGTTACTATCTACCTGCAACGCATTCGTCCATGCGCGATGACCCTGCGCGTCCTCGATTTCCAGGTAAGCATACGTCCACTCCGGCGGGATATCAAACACAGCTTGAGTGAACAACTGGCCCTCAAAACTGCCTGTGCGCGCTCCACGGTAGGCAGGACCGACGAGGCGGGCAAACTGCACCGGCGAGGTTTCGATGGCAACGGTGTTGCCGTTACCGGTGATGGAGTGAAAATCAGGGCCGGTGCTCGCGTAGAAGTTTCCCGCGCGGATAGCATCCATGATCGCGGAGCGCGAGAGTTCCGGCGCGTTGACCACGATCCAGCCGCCATTCCAGCCGGGATGCTCGGTGCGGATGTGCGCATCATCGCAGGCCAAACCGAGTACGGCGGGGTGACGCGCCAACAGCGCGTTCCAATACGCACTGCCATCCCCCTTACCGTTGAGCCAGTGGCAGACGTGGTTGTAGACTTCTACGCCGTCGAAATTCCAACGCAGCACGTCATCGAACGTATTGCCCGTCCATTGCGGATGCGCTAGAATCAACAGTCCACCTTGTTGCCGCGTCGCTTCGAGCGCGGCGACGAAACCCATCTCGCGCGTGATGCCGGTGAACGTCCCCAGGCAGGCGACGTGATAATACGCGCCGCCGGCGTCATGGCCGTCCAACTCGATGCCATCCAGCCAGAGCACCGGGGAGTCTTCCACATCCGCCATGGCATTGGAGCTAATCCAATGATCGGTGCGACAGAGGAAGTCGTACCCCGCGCCGGCATACATGCGTGCTAATTCCGCAAAGGTGCTGCCGCCATCCGAGGCCGTGCTGTGCAGATGCGTGTTGCCCTTGTACCAGTTTCCGCTTGTGTGGTAACGAAAAGTCAAAGATGTCATAGATTTTTAACGCGACTGAAGTCCTCCCTATACGGCATAGCCGGTGATTCCCGCGGCGTCCGCGAAGACAACGTATCAGATAATCTTTCATCAGGGTATAGTACAGCCAATAAGTTCCGCGCGGTGACAGTCCAGGTGAAGCGTTGACTCCAGTCCAGGCCGGCACTGCGCAAGGCAGCACGCCAATCTACATTCGTCAACAACAAAGCCATCGCTTCCGCCAATGCAGATACATCGGTTGGGTCTACAGTCAATGCGGCCTCACCAACAGCCTCCGGCAGGCTTGTCGTGTTACTGGTGACTACGGGCGTGCCACAGGCCAGCGCTTCCAGTGGAGGAAGGCCAAATCCCTCGTAGAGTGAAGGATAGACGAGCAGCGCTGCCTGCCGGTAAAGTGCCGGCATAGCGGTCTGGGCGATGAAGCCGGGCAGCAACACTCCCGCCGCCCGTGCCCGCGCCGTCAAGTCGGCACTGCTCCAACGCGGCACTCCAGCCCAGACAAGCGGAGGTGTCTCTGTGCATCGCTCGCGCAACAATGTATATGCCTCCAACAACCGTGCCAGGTTCTTGCGGGGATGGATGTTGCCGAGGGCCAGGATGTAGCCGGGAGTCAGGCCATACGGAGCGAGCATCGCGACATCATCGGCAGTAGGAGCGGGACGGAAAGCCACACTGACGCCCGGCAGCACCACGCTGGTTTTCTGAGCCACGGCGGGATGAAAGCGCACAATTTCGCGGCGCGTGAATTCCGAAAGGGCAATGACCCGCTCTGCCCGACGCACGGCAAGGCCGGTCAGCATACGCATGTAGAATGCGATGAAACGGGGGAAATATTCCGGGTGCGCGCGAAACGACATATCGTGAACCAGCACCGCCGCGTGGCAGGGTGTGATAGGCGGCAAGAAGAAGGTGGAGAGATACCAATCGGGGTGCAGGTGCGCAAGATGATAAGTCTGCTGCCAGAGGTAGAAGGGCAATGGCCGGTAGGGGCCGGTGTTCACGGTGGGATACGTCGCCGACGTGATCGTCGGCAGCGCCATGAGCCCATCTGGCGTCGCCAGGAGCACGGCGTCGCCAGCAACGTTCAGCGCGGCCAGTCCTTGCAGCAGACCAGTTAGATAGCTTTCATTGCCGCCGCGCCGCCGCCCGATTTCCGTCGCATTGATGACTAAGCGCATCAGAACCTGTCACGCTTTCACAAGGTCAAGGTACAGGCGCTGGACAAGCGCATGTTTATGCGTCCAGGTATGGTGGGTATAGACCTTCTGCTCACCATGCGCTCCCATCGCCGCTCGCGTCTCGGGATGATCGGCGAGGAAGGCGATAGTATCCGCCAGGGCCGATACATCGCCGAACGGCACAAGGCAGCCATCCTCACCATCAGCAATCACGTCGGTGACCCCCCATGTGCGCGCACCTATGACGGGCTTCCGGTACAGCCATGCCTCCAGGTAGACGATGCCGAAGGAATCCGTGCGCGAGGGTAGCGCAAAGATGTCAGCGGCGGCCAGTGCGTCACGCTTTTCCTCCTCGCTCACCGGGCCAAGCACATGGATACGCTCACGATCAAGGGCAGGGAGATGCTCCATGTAATGAGCAAATGGCGTCAACAACGCACCGGCCAAAACCAGTTCCACAGCGCGCCCCTGTCTCCACAAACGGCGTATGGCTTCGACCACGTGAACGGTCCCTTTATCATACGCCATCGCCGAGAGCGCCAGCACCAGCGGCGTCAGCGGCGGGATATGGTGACGTTGGCGGAAACGTTGGGCGTCTCCGCCAAGCACATCGGTGGGGGTGACGCCCGGCCCGATGACCAGAGCGCGCTCGGAGGGCAGCCCGCGTTTTACATAAAAGTCGCGCTCGGTCGGTGTCTGTGCGACCAACATGTCGCTGCGGAGGACTAAGTCCACTTGATGGCGCATCGTGTAAAAGCGCCCCAAAGCATCCTCCCCAGGTTGAAGGCCGGCGCCTAGATGCGTCAGCGGATAGATAACAAACGGGACGCCCCGTCGCCGTGCAAAATGCCAGCCGGCTTCGAGCAGCGGCTCGAAACAGATATTCATCCCCGCAACCAGGTCGAAGGTTGCATCGGTCGTCTGCAACCAGCGCCACAGGTCAGGAACCCAGGGGGTAAAGCGCGACAGCCACGTCAGCAAAGCGACGGGCAAGGGATGTGCCATCGAAAGCAGCCACAGTAAGCGGCGGATGCCGGGATAGGTCATGGTAGGCACAGGGAGGTGGCGCACCGGGAAACGCAGGATGCGGACGCCATCCTGCCGCGCTTCGTGCTCCACAACCCGGCGGCAGCGGGGATTCCAGAAAAGCTCGAAGTCCAGGGCGTCAGTTGTCGCTACCGTCACTTCGTGACCCTGCGCCGCGAGATAAGCGGAGATGGCGCCGAAATGGACTTCGGCGCCGCCGCGAACGGGCCAGTAACGCTGGATGATGTGAAGGATGCGCATTACTTTGACAGTGATGAACGTAAAACGAAGGGCAGGTATGTGTGGTATACATGACCGACATAGAGAGTTACGGGAACGGAAGCCGGACTGCCCAACACAGGAGTACCACCACCGACTGTACCCGTAAACACAATCGTTCCTAAGGAATGGGTACCCGTTTGATAAGAAGTTGTAGTTATTACAACGTTTACAGAAACGATAGAAGAAGTAGAAATCATCCCATCTGAAGGAATTACTTGTACGTCAACAGGTTTGGAAGTGATTCCCCATGTTACAGGAACATCACCAGAATAACGCAGGTATAAGTTGGACCCTTCAGCGCTGGCCCTGCCATATTCGTGCAACACATACAGCGATGTCGGCACGACATTCATCTGAGGCAAAGGAGGGAAATGCCCGGTATTCTGGGGGTCGTGATGGAACATAGGCCAGGGCATGCGACTACCGCCCGATGCGTTTGATTCAAAACGCCACAAATGGCCACTTTGAGGGCTGAAATAATTACTGCCGCCAATCCATATTTCCTGATATCCATCACCATCCGTATCTCCCAGAGCCGGTGAACCCCATATCGTCCATTGCGTGTTCAAACGGTCCTGGAATGAGCCATCAGCATGGTAAACCTGTACATCCCAAAGCATCGAAAAACAGATTTCTACACTGCCATCGCTATCCACATCGCCTATAGTAGGAGAGGAAAAAACCGGCGCGTCATTCCCTTGAGCGTTTTTAGGAGAAACCGGCCACCCCTGCACCTGTTGTCCGTTGTGATGCCATGCATACACACTACCGGCGCCGGGTATACTATCATTGCTCAGGTCAGGATGTCCTGTACCAATAACAATTTCCAGATCATTGTCATCATCCAAATCCGCGAGAGCAGGCGAACTAAATCCAGGATAGTCAGTGGATTGAGGCCAACCCGGATAAAAGGGCAATTTCGCAGGGTTGGAATAAGTCAACGAATTGTCAAATACTTTCCCGGTATCAAAAATGTAAACGTAGGGTTGCTCTGTCCGACCGTGGGCATTCCACCAATACCAACCCGTGCCAGAGACAATCTCCAAACTGCCATCTCGATCCAAGTCCCCGACAACAGGGGCGGCATAAATCGTCTCTGGAAGATAGCGGCGTACTAAAACGTTGCCGCTTCTATCGAAGATGTACAAGAATCCACCATCTTGCGTATACATTCCGTCGGGCAAATATCCCCCACCGGTGATATCGGCTCCTATAATGATCTCCTTATATCCGTCTCTGTTCAGGTCAGCACAAGCCGCAGTGGACCAAATGCTGTCAGCATTATAATAACCGGGACCCGGGAATCCAGCCGGCAAGTTAGACCACAATGAGTGGCCTTGATAATCTAACAAATAGATCCGCTGGTCCCATCCTCCAAATATGATCTCTGCATAGCTGTCATTGTTCACATCGCACAAAGTAGGAGATGAGAAAATGCCATCTTGATATCCATCCTTATTGTGATCCTGCGAATCGAAATGCCACAGAAGGTCCCCGGCGCGATTGTAGGCCATAACGCCTCCCTGATGAGCAGTATCATACACATCACCACCTGTGCTGACTACGATTTCCGGTTGCCCATCAGCATTGATGTCACCGACGGCCGGTGCAGAGTTAATCGGAGCGCCAACATCTCGGGCCCATAGCTGCGTTCCATCCCCCCTATATACAGTCACAACAACCGTTTGATCATACGTGCATGTCCCCTGCTGGTTTGCCCGACAAGTTGTCGTCCCTATGAGAACCTCAGGGATTCCATCGCCAGTTATATCGGCCAACGTAGGGGAAGATTTATCCACGACGCCGCCAGGCAAACTATACGCAGAAGAGGAGAAGTCGGCAACAGCCTCCGGCAATGGCGGCCAAGCACAGGAAAACGCCGAGGAAACCGGCCGCATCATCGCTATAGACAGACCAAGTAATACTAAAATCAAAGTTTGAAGCCGCTTCATAGATACACTTCCCATAGCTGCCCCTAAAGAAAATGAAGGAAATATGTGTTTGTCATCACCCCAGAATCCAGACGGTCACTTGCTTATCTCTAATTTGACAAAGCCTACTCCCAGCAGACGGAAATCAACATTCTGTCCCTCTGTAACCTCGGCTGGAGTTAAAGCATAAGCATATTCAAAGGTGATTTGATTCCACCCCATGGCGATAAGGGAAGCAGGGATGAGCAAGTCTACTTCCATAGTCTCGCAATTTTCCCATTGATAACTGGATACACTCTCGCCATTGACCTTAACTGTCAGTTGCTGATGCTGATAGGGCGCACAAAGCGGGAAAGCTTCAAATTTCAAATGATGATCCTGCCGTGTAGTCGCTAACCATTCCAATTCAGACACCGGCCCTTCCGACCAAATACCCCAAGGCTCCGGCACCGACCACCCTGCCCGCAAAATTACATTGAAGGGGGAAACAGGTTTATTTACTTCAGCCACGCAAATTGAATACGGCCAAGGCGAATCTCCTGCCACAGGATCAAAACAGCCTACCTGATGAAATGCCGGGTTCTCGGCAATCATGTCCCACATTTTTTGTGCTTGATCCTTGTTGCCGCGGAAATGAAGGAAAAGGTATCGAATGTGATATTGCCACAAGAGATCGCCAGTTTGAGGTCGCGCTAGTGCCTCTCCTTCCGGCAAAAAAATTTCCCACAGGCGAAAGGTATGCTCGGGCCAAAATGATCCAACACCGGCAGCCGTCGGGACTCCATGCAACAAGGTCGCTATAGGTATACTTCCTTCAATAGACACGGTCGGAGGTTCCATATCCAAAATGCCCTCGCCGGTTTCTAGAGGTTGGGCCATCAACCACGTATATGCTGGATGAAGCTGAAAGGCAACCGGCCTGCCACTATTTGTAGGAGATGGGAGAACCTCTATCACCCAGAACAAAGCCAGTAAGATACGAGCCGAGGCAGGCAATTTCTGCAAAGCCATCGCGGCCAGCGTCACAGCTCCTAACATACCCACCAAAGCATAGCGGGACATTACACGGGCCGATTCCCAGAACGGGACAAAAATCGATAGCACCAAACTGGGTAAGGGGATGCCAGAATGAAAATCAGGATAAGGCAATACGGTCGGGAAGAATTCTGGTTTGAGGGCATGACCTACTCTCCAAAGAATCTCGTTAAACAGCGAATTGCCAGAAAGTTGAACCGGTTGACCATTCCACTTAAGCAACAATCCCAGAGATAAAACTAGGCTGATTACAGTCAACCCAACCAGACCCCAGCAATATGATTTTTCCCTCGACAGCCAGAAAAATTCCAGCAAGGCTAAGCCGCAAGTGATGAACCCCAAATTAAACACACCTGATTCATCTCTGGGTCCTGTATATATGGTTCTGGCAATTTGGCTGAGGGTTTTCAATGGATGATTTATCGAAGGCACAAAAAGGCTATTCAGACTGGCTCCCCAGGCCAAATCGTGGGCAATTCCAAACTGGTGCGTTTGATCCACGGAACTTCCCAACCAATAGGGAACAATAGTCGGAGAAGCAATGACAAACGCGATCATTCCAACCACAAAAACTCCACGTAGGCACTTGATATGGAAAAGGTTCTTACCTAAAAGTAGAAAAACCAACCCGCCCAAAAAGATGCTATAGAGTGAGAAGTTGATCATCAGTCCCCAGATCAACCCAATTCGCCAGACGGCTTTCCCTTCCGGCCATCGAGTTCTACGTCGGGTGGTCTCTATGGCCCAAGCTAGCCAGGGCAACAGACTTGAAGCCCACAATATATTCAGATGGCCACCGATGCGTAGCCACCGCATGTGTACAAAGGTGAAAGCAAGTGCGGCAAATGTGGCCGAAAACCGGGAGGCAAACAAACGCACAAACCGAAATGTCCCTGAAAATGAAATCACAAACGCCGTGACGACCAAAAAATTATATGCAAACGCGACTCCGGCCAGCTTATATATAGGCAAAGCGAGAAGAAAGAAAACCGGTGTATGCGCCAATGTCGCCGTATGCCAGCCTAAAGGGTGAAAGAGCAAAGGGGTAAACAGCGGAGAAGTATGTTGCACAAAAAGAGCCTTATAGTAATGCTGGATGCCCCATATAACTTCCAGGGCATCGCTATAAGCAGGGATAGTCGCAAAAGGATTCCGGAGCCGCCATCCCCAAGCAAAGACTGCCCAGAAACATACCCAGGGGAAAAGCCGGCTAATGACCGGCTGAACAGCGAGAAAAACACTTGTATGGACTTTTCTGACGTATTCCATATCGATCTAAATGCATCCTCCGACACTCCACCTACTGGATTGGCTTAAGCGCTCGTATAAGAAGGTTGCCGCCATTCAAGTACAAAGCCAGAGAGCTTCGCCATCTAGCCGGCATCATAAGAGTCAGACTGAATAGAAGCCAGACTGATGGTTTGTAGCGTGTCCTAACCTCACGAAAAGCATTGTGGCGAATGGCTTTTACCCAGGCCTTGACCTCAGATGATGAAGTATGCCAAGTTTCAAAAGTGTCAATACTGATACATTCAAATCCAGCCCTATGAGTACTCTGCCAGTATTCAGCTACTTTTGGACGACGCTCAGTAATTCCTACCCGGGTTTCCTTCAAAGTCGACTGTATCTCGTGCTCTTTGTTGCAGAAAAAAATAGACGGTTCACCAGCAGCAATAAAGCGCCCGCCCGGTTTTAGCACGCGGTAAATCTGTGCCAAGACGGGATCAAAGCTATTGAAGTGATGTAAAGCACCACATAAAAACACAACATCAAACTGATTAGAGAAAAAGGGTAAGTGCTCCCCCTCGGCAAGGACAGGTTCAAAATACACTCCTGCATTATTCATAATTGCCCAAGATCGTCCTAGTCCATACCATTCATCCGCTACTATGTCAATGGCAATAACTTCGCACCCCTTTTCCGCAAAGTAGCGCGAAGCCCACCCCTGCCCGGCGCCTATCTCAAGAATGACCTCTTTCCCGGTCAAATTCATTTCCTGCAGTGACATATCGAACATACGGGCGACGTCAGTCCATATACCGCCCACGTAAGGAAGCCTGAAACTATCCTCAAGGGTTGGTCGATCATACATGCCCAATTCCTGCCACAAATTCACCCACCCTTCCATCTCTTGCGTCTGCGGTGTCGTTAAATATTTAGGAAGCAGGTGTGGCATTCCATTCTGTATGCAATAAGGTTGCTGACAAGAAGGACAGTATAAAACCCCCTCGAGAATGCGCTCTTCCTCCAGACGCTTAACTTCCTGCAGGGTGAGTGCGTTGCCACATGTTGGGCACGATATTCTGTCTAACAATGCATGTCTCATGGAACTCTCATCCCAGGGGAGAATCATCTAATACGGTATGCATTATTTCATTCCATTGTAATCGTACTTGAGGTTCAAGAAAGGTTTTTACCCTTTGACGTTGCTGTTTCACAATATGCTCACGTAATCTTGTATCAGTTACCAAAAGGCAAACTAACTCAGCAATGGCCTCATAATCCTTACGCAGCAGCAAGATGCCCGCCTCACCCAATGTATCTGCTACCGCTGTAGCTTTGTAAGCTAATACAGGTACTCCCAAATACATACTTTCAATCAACGGTTTACCGAATCCCTCATGCTCACTCATAGAGACATATACATCAGCCAAACGATAATATGTGACTAAGTCACGCTGCGACACATGACCGGTCAACACAACCGCTTCACCGAGTCCAAGTTCCGTCGCCAATTCTCGAAGCCAGTCGGCATAGGTTGGCATCCAAGGATCCCCGACTAAAAAAAGGCGCGCCTCAGGGGAAATACGTCGCACATAATACAACAACTGGATCAACTCTTCCTGACGCTTATTTGGCACCAAACGCCCCACGAACAGTAAATTAGGGCCTGTATCGCAGTAACGTGTATACAGCGTCATATCCGGTCCCATATCATACTGGGCAGAATCTAAAACAATGGGCAGGACGCCAGTTCGAAGATAACCGGCCTGCTGTAATTCAACTTCATTAAAAAGTGAATCAGCTAAGGCTAATACGGTCCGCTCACGTAAGCTTACAAGTTGCTCTCGTCCTCTTTGAAGCTGTTGGGTCAACCCCGGATCAAAAGGTTGGAAAAAAGCGGGTGGAGTAATGTTATGATAGATAAGCAAAAAACGTCTCTTAAGACTCAGTAGGTAATCCACAAGATCAGCACCAATACTGTGATGCAAGATCACCAATTCTCCAGCCTGAGATGGCAAGTATTCGCTATAGAATCGCACTCTACCCTCCAACGCAGGATGAACACTCTCAGCATAGATCATGGCCTCAAAGCCAGCCTCGTTGAGCCAACGCTGCAACAAAAACGCATGATCTGTAATCGCATCACCTGGTGCAGCACCAACAATAAACTGGGGAAGAGCTTTATTTGTTTTCAACCGGCTCTCTCCAGGATTGGTATAAGGCAAGAAAACGATTCACAACTGCCTCCCAGGTATAATTTTGGAGCACATAGTGGTGCCCATTTTCCCCCATACGGGCACTCAGTTCAGGAGAGGCTCGGAATCTATCTAGCGCCAGTGCAAAATCCTCGTAACTGCGGAACCACAACCCCCCTCGACTACGTTGAACATGCCCGCGCGTGACGGCGCAATCTTCATGAACCAATACCGGACGACCCGCTAGCCAGGCCTCCATAATTGTCAAAGAAAAACTCTCCAGTAATGAAGGTTGACATAGAACCAAAGCTGCGCGGCAAAGTGCTGCTTTTAACTCCTCGGACACAAATCCTAGATAGTGAAAAGCAGGATGATCAGGAGGTTTTACCGGCCCGTCGCCAATGACGACCAAGCGAATTTCTCCGCTGGCCTGAAAATAGTGCTGCATATAATCATAAAGCACATGTAAGTTTTTACCTTCCTCCAGCCTACCAATATAAAGAACAAACGTACCGGGTTGTTCTTGCTCCAGGGTAGCCGAGGCGTTTACAGATAGCGTGACTCCTTCTCCGAGTATAGCATGATGACGTGGCCTGATTCTCAAGCGCTGGAGGGCTAAATTGGCTTCCTCCGGCGAATTAAACATCACACCCCAGACACTTTCCAATAACAGACGCACAGGCTCCAAATACGCATAGGGTTCATCATGCAAACAAGGCCAAAGTACGACCCGCTCCAAAGCAGACCAGGCGGCGTAATGGATAAGAGGCATGGTATAAGGTAAAGCGACAACGACATCGAAATCAGCGCTATGACTCCTGGCATACTTATAAAGTGGGACACTGTGGGGTCCACTGGACAACCAGGAATAGGACTCCTCAGCAGTCAGAAAACCCTGAGTCGCTAAACGCACTTCCATTTCAGCCCAGCGCTCTTTTTCCCAATGGGTGATGGGAAATCTACGCACAGTGATCCCGGCATTATTTTCCACTCCTGGTGCGTAAAAGTTTTCCCAGGTATAGTGACTCTGAGCGCACGTTGTCCATACTTCTACTTCTTCCCCCTTTTGGGCAACAGTCTCGACAAAACCTCGGGCTTGCTTCTCGGCCCCACCTAACACTTGAAGACCATAACGAGGTGCTATAACAGCAATCCGCATGATTATTCCCCTCCGAGTCTTCGTACTTCCGCCTGTAACTCTCGAATTTGATGCTGCTGTTCCTGAATCTGAACCACCATACGGTTTAAAACACTAACGATATGACGGTTGACTGTCACTTGATGTTGAGCAAGGCGATTGACGTAAAAAAGCACCAGATTGTGAGCGTCGCGGCGAAGGCGATTCCACAATGAGCCTAAGAGGGGTACCCGAGTGTGCGGCGAAGGCGCCAGTAAAAGCTCTACGTCCAGCCGAGCGTAATACTCATTCGCGTGACGTAAGTGGTAATACAAATCCGAATCGTATTCTTCGTCCCGTGGCTCCCCAGGAAAGGACGTGGCGCCAAAGGTAGGAAATGTTTGACTGGGATAACCCAAAACTTCTCGGCGCTGCTGGATACGTTCACGAATCTGTTCCATAATTTGAGCAGGGTCAATTTCTGGATCGTGAATTTCAATCAGATTATCAAGCGTCTCTTCATCCATACTTTGTTCCTCACCATACCTTATCGTTTTGCACTTTATCACAGTTCAAACAAGCAATCTGGTATGCCAAAAAACCATTCTCTTCCATCAGCACAGCTACTTGTTGTTCCAAAAACCGCGTGATGACTTCTTGCTGGTGATTGAGTGCCGATTGTTGGCGATTGATGACCGACTGTTGATGATTGATGACCGATTGTTGGCGAATCAAGTCGCGTATCGCCCAGCGAGCGGCCATGCTGTACCACCAAGAGCGGAAACCGGCGATCAAAGGGCCTACGACAGGGACACGGGATCGAAACTCGAATTCCTGTAAGGGCAAGGTATCGACTACAGTGTACCCTGAAGAGGCCAGGCCCATCTCAACACCGGCCTTATGTTCCGTTAATCTCTTTCCCTCCTCTGCCCAGGCGCGCTCATAAAGTTCTCGCAAAGCCAGATACACCGCTCGATTGACATCCTCAGGGGCCTGCCAGCGGCAACGCAAGAGCTGCGGGGCCATCGACACACCTCTCAAATACGCCGTCAGTAGTGAACCGCTCTCTTGCCCACGAATAGCAGCCGGCTGATATTCTCTCTCAGCCGGCACAAACTCCGCCAGAAAACGAAATGGAGACAAGTGCTTCAATATAAAGCGCAATCGTCCCTGCTGATAATAAGAGGAGATCTTTGAGAGATCAGTCAGTGAGGTCGATTCTGCATGGATCACTACCGCCTCAGGTACATACCATACCTCGACGCCCGCATCCCTGACTCGAAAACAAAAATCTACATCCTCAAAATAACCTGGCCAAAAAGCCTCATCGAGAAAACCCACCTGTTTCCAGGTATCGCGTCGAAAAGCCAGGGCTGCTCCCGTAACATACTCCACCTGGCAAGCATTATCCCATTGCCCAACATCTCGTTCACCTTGTCCATAGTGATGCGCCAGTCCCAAAGGCCATTCAATCCATCCCCCGGCATGTTGGATTGTCTGACCATCTGGATAAAGAATCTTGCAACCTGCCACACCAATCTCAGGCCGCTGTAGAACCTTTACCAATGCCTGTAGCCAACCAGGCTGCACCCTCGTATCCTGATTCAGCAACACCAACACATCACCTTCAGCTACTCGCAACCCAACATTGCAGCCTCCCGAAAAGCCAAGGTTTTGAGCATTGCGCGCTAACCGAATCGGAGGGTATTTTTCCGCAATAAAATCCGCCGAACCGTCAACAGAAGCATTATCCACAACAATAATCTCAAAATCCGAATAGGTCTGCGACCATAGAGCATCTATACATTCTGACAAATACTCCCGGCCATTCCAAACAGGTATAATGACAGACGCTTTCATTGGCTCCTCTTTTGCAAAATCTGTTGCCCCCACCTCAGCAACCGCATCACACGACCTTGCTCATAACCAGCCACGAGTGTACGTAAGCGCACCAATTCCTGCTCCTGTTGATCTAACCGCGTCCGCACCACTTCAGGAATTCCTAGCGACGTTGACGAAGACCATGGTGCAGACCAACTTGTAATCCGGCAGGGGTGATGACAAAACTGCACCAGCGGTTCCACTGCCCGTTCCCACGTCAACGGCGCACGCGCCTCAGCGAAACGCTCTTCCCAGGTTGCACGCGGTTGTGCCAACACATCCAGCAACGCCTGCGCCACACCCTCTACATCCTCGAAATCCACCAGCCGGCCTAAGTCTTGTCGCGCCACCAGATCGCCAGTTGCATCGCCGCCGGTGACCACCATCGGCAGTCCGGCCCACATATAGTCCAACATCCGACTGCGAAAAGCCAGGCGGGTCTCCAGCGTATCGAAGTGCAAGGACAGTCCTACATCCGCTTCCAGCAGATAGTTAGGCCACTCGCTATGAGGGACCCACTCGCCAAAAAAGACATAGGTTCCCAAAAGGTCCAACGCCGCAGCAAGTCCCTGAGCCTGACGCGCCATGGGCATATCAGGAATCGCAGCATTAGGATGACGCATGCCAGGGAACACCAGCCGCACATCATCGCGCTGCTCTCGAACTCGCGCTATAGCTCTGATAGCGGTAAGAGGATCCAACCACTGCCACAATCCCCCACCCCACAAAACGACTTTATCTGCCGGTCCAATGCCCGACCAAACGCCTTTAAGGACCTGCTTGGTATGTTGCGGAGGTGCAGAAGGCAAGCCAAAAGGAACAACATCGAGCAATTGCCGGAGGGATGGATCGGCGTTATAAACATAGGCGTTAATGCGCCCCGTCGCCTCCAACAACCCCAACCACCAATCCCGTTGCCGCTCACTGGCACAAAGGAAGAAGTCCCCGGCCTGGCATTGCATCTGCAAAATCCGCTCACGTGCCTGATGCCGCTGCATCTGCTCTGGCATCCCGGCAAACAACGCCAACGTTTCCAGCGGATGCGGGTCATATCCGTCTACCACCAACGGGATCTTGCCCTCCATCAACTGCGGGAACCAGGCCAGCACATCGCCGCACAGCACAATCACCCTGGCCGCCTCCACCACCGGCGCAATCGATTCCCACACGCCGGGTTGATAGGGCCACAGCCGCACGCCAACGTCTGACATCTGCACCGGATTGGGTATCGCCAACACCACCGGCAAGGATTGCCGTAGAACGCGTGCCATCTCCCAATAGCGAATTCCCGGTCCGGCCATCTTGGGGCCGACAACATCATGACTGATGATTACCACTGGCGTAATGTCAATTGAACCCATGTGAGCATCGTCGTTTTTAGGAATCAGCGAATCTTCCGTCGCCAGTTTTGTATGGCAAATAACAAACGCATCAGCCGGCCATTTCTAAATCCCGCTACGAGATCTTCCAAGCGTTGAACTTCCTGACGCAACGTGGAGGTTTCTTGCTCATGATGTTTTAACGCTGCATGTGTTTCAACCAGCGCTGCGCGTAATTCCGATGTTTCATGTTGTAGAAGCCAACAACGTCGTTCAAAACCATGCACTAATTGAGGAACCGATAGAGTGGTCCGGCGAAACAATCCTGCCCACGGTGTCAGAAAGGAAGCGTCATAATCTAAATCGCGAATGAAACCATGTCGGGCGAACAATTCAGCCCAATACTCAGGCGGCTGCACATTGACATGGGTCACCTCACGATAATCTAAAGGGGTAGATGAAAACAGTACTTGGTCTGTATGTTGACAAAAATTGGCGATGGCTTCTCTGGCTTGTATAGGAGGTAAATGCTCCAAGACTTCTAAGCTGACAATCAAATCATAATGTCTAGAGAAAGGAGCAGTAATAGAGCCTACCTGACAAAAGGAACGCACAGATTCATGAACCTGTTGAATGGCATACTCGGATATGTCTATCCCATACGCTTCAATGCCGCGTTCGCGCAACTTTTCTACCAAAAACCCCATGGCACAGCCGGCATCAAGCACAGTTTGAGGATGCGGGTCCGCATCGATATATTCCGCAATTTGGGCAAAAAATGAAAGCCAGACTTCATCACGTTGATAGGGCCGTCCACAATCATGCGCATAATAATAAGCATCAAACTGCATTTAACCCACCACCCTACGGCAACTCTTATGTTTATCCTGCAGCAGCAGACCATCCCCAGCGCCCTGCCAACACTATCATGCCGAATTGCATTTCACCTTCTGCAGCATGCACACGAAAGGGATACAGCCGATCATGATAATCAAACATCTCGGTATAATCAGCACTTGTGGCTGCTACCGAAATGGCATAAGTCCCTGGCAACAGAGGAATAGCGTCCATAGTATAAGATAATTGACCGATCCCTTCAATATAGGGGATCTCCATCCCTGCCAGACGTGTATTCGGCCCCGTAATATGCACTCCATCACTCCGATGGATCGCCAACCCAAACACCGGATACTCTATACGCTCCGCTGCCTGATAGTGTAACACCACTGTCAACGGCTCACCCGTCTTAAAAAGCCGAGTTTCTTCACCTTCACGATTCAATAACTGCACCCGTGTGACTTGTATGCGCCCTGTACCCCAACGTGAGCCATTTGCTGCTTGCAATCGTCCTTGATCTTTCTCCCATGCATACGTTGTATATC
Organism: Anaerolineae bacterium; assembly: GCA_035415725.1. Classification (GTDB taxonomy): domain Bacteria; phylum Chloroflexota; class Anaerolineae; order B4-G1; family SLSP01; genus DSWT01. The sequence continues at coordinate 20,605 of DAOOGN010000041.1, forward strand.
TTTGCACCACAGCTTCAGCGGTACCATCCGCCCTCACCACACCGGAGTCCAACCAGATCGCTCGTGAGCAGTGTGTACGCACGGCATCGGCGCTATGGGAGACAAATAACAACGTAATGCCGCCCGCGCGCATACGGTCAATACGATCAAAGCATTTCCGCTGGAATGCCGCATCCCCCACCGCCAGCACCTCATCCACCAGCAGAATCTCCGGCTCTATGTTAACCGCCACGGCAAATCCCAGCCGCACGTACATCCCCGAAGAATAGTGCTTCACCGGCACGTCGATGAACCGCTCCAGCTCCGCGAAAGCTACGATCTCATCGAACCGCCGATCCACTTCCCGCCGGCTCAGTCCCATGATCGAAGCATTCAGGTAGACGTTCTCCCGCCCGGTCAGATCGGGATGAAAGCCGGCGCCCAGTTCCAGCAGCGCGCCGACGCGCCCCTTCACTGTGACCGCGCCTGAATCGGGTTCGAGGATACGGGCGATGAGTTTGAGCAGCGTGCTCTTGCCGGCCCCATTGGCACCGATGAAACCCACGGTCGTCCCGCGCTCAATCGTAAAACTGATGTCTTGCAACGCATGCAAATCATCACGCATGCGGGGTTGTCGTCGTCCAAAGTTGACCACCAACTCCTGGAATGAGCGCGAATGGCTCCTGTGCAGGTCGAAGACTTTAGAAACGTGATCAAAAACAACGGCGGATTCGGCCACAGGCTTCTCACTTACCCCCGCCGTCGCCATGTCAGCAGCAATACCACACCCAGCAACAGCAACCCCACACCGCCGAAGAATAACCACGCTCCACTACCCTGCGTCCCACGCTCCGGCATACTCGCCTCAATCGGTGGCAACGTCGAAGCCGGTTTGCTTTCCGGCGTGGACGTTGCCAGTGGGGTGTCTGCTGGGACCATGGTTGTCGTAGGAGAAATCTCACCGACAGAAGTCGCGGCGCCGGTCGGCGTCAGGGCAGAAGCCACACCGCTATCCGGCGTTGCGGTCGACATGGCCCCCGTTGCCGGCTGCTCTTCCATTGACGGCGTCGCGCCAGCCGTCTGGGTAGCAGACGGCGACGGCGGCGGGGGAGGCGTATGGTCTTCCGACACCGGCGTCGCGGTAGGCGCCGGCGGAAGCGGCGTGTCTGTCGGCTGTGCGGGAGGTTGTGGAGTCGGCGGTTGAGTGGTCGGTGGCTGTGAAGTTGGTGGCTGTGAAGTTGGCGGTTGCGGAGTCGGCGGCTGTGGAGTCGACGGACCGGGCGTCGGCGTGCGAGTCGGTACAGTCCAATTCTCCTGAGGCGACGGCATAGCCCAGACAGCGGGCATCACCGCCAAACCGGCCAGCGCTAACGTTATGAGCACCCATGCTATCAACAACCCACGTCGCTTGTTCATCGGTCACCCTCCTGCATGAGCTTGTAACAAACCCTCACATCTTGATCAACGCGCATGTCCATATCATAGAAAAACACCCCGGCGCTATCGGCACGAAGACGGGGTTGCAAAGGACATAATACAGCATTTTGCGGAAGGTGCAAGACGACACGCGCCGGCACACTCTGCACTCCGGCTTGCTTTTGCCACAACAGACGATAGGTGAATGTGCCGTCTGGATCACGCTGCACCACAGTATCCGGTAGGACGTAAGTGAAATAGACTACACTCTGCGACGCGGTCGGCAACAGCATCGCCTGCTCAAAGACGGTGTAGGGTCCCTCTGCCGCCGCCGAAACGCGCGCCATGCCGTCCCACGGGTGCCGGTTGGCGACAAATTCAGCCGGAATCGGGTGCTGGCTGGCCGCAATCAACTGCGCGCCTTCCGGCGTGTAGAGGCGGAGATAGCCCCAGTAGCAACGATCCATCATCTGCGTGTAAGCAGGATCGTAACGTGCTCCCGGGATGCAAGCGATGTCCACCTGACTGGTGTGCGTGTAAGCCAGCGTCATCGTCGCGCGCGGCGGCGACTGGGTCAGGTCCACATCGTAGGTGAACGTGCGGTCCAGTTTGCCGCTGGCCTTGTTGTACCCCACATTCGCCTCCACCACCATGGCGTAGTCCCCCGGCGGCGCATGCAAGGCGCCATCCCAGCCGTGCGCCGCCAACCCGGCCTGAAGGTTGGCGTCGACAAAGTACATCAAGACGTGCTTCTCGGCGACAAGCTGCTGTCCGACCTGCGCCAATGCCACCCAGTCCACGTCACCCTGCGTCAGGCGCGTCATCACCGCATCGGCCAATGTTTGCATCAACGCCTTGCGCTGCTTCCACCAGTCGCCGTCCAGTTTCCCATCCTCCGGCGCCCACGTGCTGTAGAAATACTCCAGCAACGTTGCGCCGGTCACGGGTTCGGCCGTGTCGGGCAAAGTTAAGGAACCGAGTCCATCCAACAAACGCTGCGCTGCGTGCATGTCTATGGCGATGATCCCATCCACCGTCACCGCGCGGCGCGGACGATACAGCGCCAATGCCTGACGTGCCGCCGTGGGGAAATCGGGCGACCAGTTGCTATCGCGGAAAACCAGCAAGTCGATGCCCATAAACTGACGCAACGGCTCCGGCGCAAGGGGATAAGGTTGGGTGAAATCGTCCACACCATAGCTATCGATAAACCGTGGTGGCGCGATCTGGCCGGCTTCGATAGACACCTCCCCCACGCCGGTGATGAACCCACCGCCGGGGCGCAGTTCGCCTTCATTGAGCACCAACAACAGATAAGTGCGTGGCGTTTCCAGTCCCAACAAAGATGGTGCCATCTCCGCCACCGCCAACCCATCCTCCAACAACGGCAACAGTGTGCCGAGTTGCGTCAGTGGCCCCTGCAAACGCCCCGGCATGGCCGCAACATCGAGCCTGGCGTAGGCTTCACGCGCCCTGGCGATGGCAGCCTGCGCCGGCGGCAAATTCGGTGCGAGTCGTGTGACCCCGGCCGGCACAAGCTCCCCTACCGGCTCACCGGCCTGCAACGCCGCCACGGTCGGTTCCGCCGCGTCCCACAACAGGACACCCGCCTCGGTCAATCCATCGGCCATAGCAAGCAGCGCCGGGGCATCCCCCGCCAGCACTCCCACCTTCGGCAGCCAGCGCAACGCCGGCCCTATCCCGGCCAACCAACCGGCATTGCGCCGTAGCACCACCACATCGCGCCGCATTGCATGCAGCCACGTCCCCACCGAGGCCGCGTCGGCCGTCAAAGGATCGTCGCCCAGCAGCGCCTGAGCTTCTTCCATGGAATGCAACAACGATCCCACCGCGCCGACCGTCTGCCATCCCCAGATCACGATCAGGAGCAGGCCCGCCACCATCAGGCCCATCCCGATCTTCCGCCTATGCCGTGAAATTACGGACATGTCACACCTTCCTCCCCAATTCGACACAGAGGTCGTCCCACCGCAAAATCCTCCGGCGCCGCAACCTCACGTCCGGTCTGCGCGAACAAATACTGCTGATAACTCTCCTGCCACCACAAATTCCCATCGATAACCAACACATCAGGTCGCAGCCCTAAAGCCTCCTGCGCGTACCACAACGCGAAGGTGTACGGGTCTCCTGCCGTGGTGATCAAAACGGCCTCCGCCGGGGTTGCCGCCAAGACTCGATTGTACCACAACACCGCCTCGTCATCGCGGTGCAGATCGACGGTCTGCCAGTTCCACACCAGCAACACGAGCGGCAGAGCCAATGTCGCCCAGGCCGGCACGCCTTGTTCCACCAGCCAGTGCCATCCTAGGCCCAGCCAGGGGATGAGCAGGGGCAACAGCGGCACCAGGTACATCATGGAATCCGGTGTGTTGTAGCCGATAGCAAACAGGCTCAACAGGCCGAACGCGACTGCCAATCCCAGTCCTTCCCAACGGCGCTCTCGCCAGCCCACCCCACCGCCGAGCAACACCAGCGCACCGCCCACCGGCGTAAACTGCCGCGCTCCCAACGCTGCCCAGGCCGTCAGCCGCGCGGGCCAGTCGGCCAACGGCAGTCCGAAGGCGTAGCCCCGATACAACCGCGCCGTCACCCCATCCCACCAGCCGGCGAACGTGCGCAAATCTCCCCACGGCTGCGGCCAGCGTCCCAGAAGCGGCAGGAGGGCGTAGGGCAACAAACCCACGGCAACACCCACACCGCAGCACGCACATTGTTGGACGAGTGGGCGACTCGCCCCTTGCCGCGCGTTGCCCACTCGCGCTACCATCCACAACGGCAGCAGCAACACCAACGTCGGATGCACCGCCATCCCTAATCCACACACAATGCCTGCCAAGACCCATCGCCGATTCGTAGCTCGCAACTCGCCACTCGCAACTCGCACTTCGTAATTCGCCAACGCCACAAAGAACGCCGCCGTCGTGTACACTTCCGTGATGAGCGCCTGTGACCAAAACAGTGGGGCGAACGCCAGCGTGAGAGAGGCCGCCAGCACGATCCACGGGGATTTTTCCTGGCGTTGCAGCGTCAACGCGGTCAACGTCACCGTCCCTGCCGCCATCACCGCCGAGAGCAAGTTGAGCCGCCAGGCCGGATTGTGCAGCGGCAGCCACACCAAAGCCCGCGCCAACGTCAGATAGAGAGGGAAACCCGGCGGATGCGGCATCCGTCCCGTCGCTGCCGCCGCGATGAAGTCACCGCCATCCGCGCCCCAATGCGCCCACGTGAGCGCGGGCGCCATCGTCAGCCCATACACCAGCAAAGCGCTGCCCCCTGCCAGCAGGGGAATCGGCAGGTGCGGGCGATGGTTCATTTCACCCCTTGCCGCAACAGCCCCAGCGCCAGCCCCAGGCCCTGGACGATCACGCGCAGCAACGTCACGCCGGGCCAGATCAACGCCACGGCCCGATCCCGTCGCCAGGCCCAGCGCACGAAAGGCAGTGTCGTCGCCAGGAAGAGCGCGAGCAGGAGCAGGGCCACCATCCACGCCGGAGGCCAGAAAAACCCGGCCATCACCGCCAGCCCAAGCAGCACCACCAGCGCAAACTGCGGCTTCAACGCCGGATCGGTGTGCGCGTCGCCGGAGATTTTGTCCGGATGATGAACGTAGAGCAGCGCGCGCCAATAACCGAAACGCGCCTTACGGGCGAGATAGCGTCCCAGCGTCGCCGGATGCCGGTGCCAGACCCAGGCGTCGGGCGCGAAGACGAGCCGGTGGCCGGCTCGCGCCAGCCGGAAGGAGAGGTCCACGTCCTCCGCCGAGGGGATCGGGAAGGCCGTGTCGAAACCGCCGTATTCCACGAGCAGCGCCCGGCGATACGCCGCGGCGTAAGTGTCCACAAAATCAATGCGCGGCAATCCGGCCATCCGCGCGTAACGGAACTCGAACTCCAACTGCACCAGCCGGGCCATCAGCGATGTCTGCCGGGTGCGATACGCGCCTTTCACCCCCATCACCTGAGGATCAGCCAGGGGGGCAACCATCCGCGCCATCCACTCGGCGGATGGTTCGCAGTCGGCGTCGGTGAAGAGGACAATCTCGCCCTGCGCCGCTGCGATACCCGCGTTGCGCGCCGCCGCCGGCCCGCCATGCGCTACCCGCCATACTCGATCTGCACCCGCTTCCCGCGCCGCGTCGCTCGTAGCATCGGTTGAGCCGTCGTCCACCACGAGGATTTCATAGCGTGCGCGCTCCACCGTCTGTCGCACTAGCGCTTGCACGCAAGCGCCGATCACCTCCGCTGCTTGATAGGCCGGGACGATCACCGAATAGTCAGGCTGAACCATGCACCCTCCGCGCTACCTGCGCCCCTAACGCTAACACGCCGGCCGTGATCAACGGCGGTCCCATCACCACCAGATGCAGCACCAGGCCAATCGCCAGTGCTAGATCGTAAGGCACATCGAACAACCCCAGCGAGACGACGCACAGACCTTCAAAAACGCCCAGACGCGCCGGAGTCGGCACTACCGCGTTGCCGACCATCAACGCTGCCAGCAAAAAAACGGCGGCGACCGGTGCATGGACGCCAAACGCTTCCATGACCGCCCAATTCGAGAGGGCGCCGCAACCCCAGTAAACAACCGTCCAGGCAAAAACCCGGCCCGAAGCCGGAGCACTTTGCAGTGAATCCAGCCCTTGCGCCAGACGCCGTAAACGCGGCAGCAGCGCCTTATCCCATCCCGCCGGAAAGCGCGCCAGAATCAGCGCCGCCCAGCGGAACAACACATCCTGCCAGCGCAGTCCGGCCCACAACACCAGGCCGCCCACGACCAGAATTCCTGCCGTGCTCCACGTCGAATTGGAGAACCACGCGGGCAGAGGGGCGAGCGCCAACAACAACAGGCCGCACAGCAACAACGCCAGCATATCCCACACCTTCTCCAGGGCCACACTCCCCAACGCCTCCGACGCGCCCGCAGCACGCGCCGCGTCCTGCCCCCCACCCGGCTCCGGGCGCACCCACATGGCGCGCACCAGGTCGCCGCCGCGCATCGGCAACACCAGGTTCGCCACCTGTCCCACCAACAACGCCGTCAACGCCGGCCAAAAATCCAGATGGGAATGCCATAACAAGGCCTGCCAGCGCCACACTCGCGCCAAGAAGGTCCCCACAATCGCCAGCACGCCCACTATCACCCACGCATAATGGGCCGCCCGCAAGGCGCCGAGCACCTGCGCCCAGTCCAACTCGCGGATCAATAGCCCCACCGCAAGTATCATCACGCCGAGGCTCAGCACCCAACGGAGCACTTTGGCCCGCGCCTTCAGTTCCGCCACCCATCCGGTCGTCATACGCTCAATCGCTCACGTAAGAAATCCAGGTGCGTCCCAGAGGCGTCCACCGGCCGTTCGCGTCGATCAAATTGCCGGTGGGATAGACGCCGTAGTTCAGGCTGAACCAACACCAGCGCTGTACCAGCCGCCCCCCGTCACTAGGATCGCCCAGTCCGCCGTCCGCCGCCGTTAAGAAGAAGCGCCAGGTCTCGCGCAGGAACTCGGCCATCCGCTCCGGCGGAAAGCCGTAATCTTCCGGCATCGGCACGCCGAATTCGGAGACGATGAGGGGTTGTCCGCCATAGCCGCGCGAAGACATCCAGCGCCGGAAGGCATAGATCTGCGAGCGGAAGGCGGCGAGATTGCCCGAATCGTCAACGCCGTACAACACGCCGGTATTGTCGGGAATGCCCGGCGGAATATCGACGCCCCACGAGTCGCGCTCTTCGTGCAACATATAGTTGTGGATGTGCCAGGCCTGCGCCGGAAGCGTCGCGCCGAACTCGGCCTGATAAGCCTGCAAGACGAGATCGAGATAACGCAGACGCAACGGCGTAGGCTGAGCGATGCCGCCCGCTGCCACCAGCGCCGCAGGATCGCCGGCCTTGATCGCGGTGTAGGCTTCATGATAGAGCCGCGCATACGTGACCGGATCCACGTTATCCTGCCAGCGCACGTCCGGCTCGTTGGCGATCAACCACGTAGAGCCGGGACGCGCCGCCGCCACCGCCGTCAATGTCGCCGCCGCCGGCGAAAGCCCGGCGCCGGACATACGCACGGTGGGCATGTAGGCGACGCCCGGCGGCAGCGCCGGTGAACTGCGCGCGGCCCAATCCATCACCCAACCGGCGTGCAGTGTGCTCAAGTCATAGTCACCCGTCGCGCCGCCCGGCAGTGAGACACCGAGCCGGAAGCGCTCGTTGGCGGGGACGACGAAGTCAGAAGGAGAAGAGGGAAGCGACGTCGCGTCGGCGGTGGGCGTTGCGGTAGAGGTAGGCGTCGCCGTGGGTGACGATGTCGTCGTGGGTGGCGGTGTCGCCGTGGATGACGGTGTTGTCGCCGGGGGAGGCGCTGTCGTGGGGGGTGTGGTCGGGAGCGCTGTTGTAGCCGTCGTCGGTTTCGGCGTCGCCGGCGTGATCGGGACCCGCGTCGCCGGCGTCCCCGAGCGCGGTGTAGAAGTCGAGGTCGGGGCGAAGGTTGACGTAGCCATCGGCGACGGCGTCCGCGTCGGTGCTGGCGTCCGCGTTGGCGAGGGGGTGGCCGAGAACGGCGGCAGCGGTGTCCGCGTCGGGACCAGCGGTTCCGGCGTCGGTGTGGGCGGCAGGGTGGACGTTGCCGTACTCGCCGGTGCCATCGGCGCGGCGGGGTGCAACGCCGGCGCCCCGAGCACCATCAATATCCCGCCGGCCAGAATCAGCACAGCCGCCGCCAGAGGAAGAACATAGGATTGACGTTGACGTTGGCGTACCGTTTCCTCTCCGGCAGGAAGCCCTGCTTGAGCGGAGAATTTCTCCGCCGGCCGGCTCAACACCTCGATGTTTTCCCGTATCCGTGCCTTGTCCGCTTCGGTGAGGAAGGGTTGCGCCAACAAACTCGTGTACAGGTCCAGGCTCTCCTGCGTATGGCCTTTTTCCGCCAAATAGGCAGCTTTGGCCTCGGCCACCGTGCCCCGCCGGTGAGGTGCCTCATAAACCATGCCTTTATCGTACCAGTCCAGCGCTTCCGACTCACGCCCCCTCCTGGCGTGGCTGACGGCGAGATCGATACATATCACCGCCTTGTCAAGATCCGCAATATCGCCGGCGAGGAGTTTCTGCCATATTTTGATGGCTTCCTCGTCATCCTGCGCCTCGACGAACCGGGCGGCCTGGCGCATGGCCTGTACATAATCTTGATAATCCATCTCCACCTCACAAACTTGATATTAGGGCAACGAGGCGCTGTGGCAATCGCGGTTGCCTCCTCTTACGGCGCCGGCATAGGTCGCAGTGCCGGATCCCCCAACAACACAAAACTGACCGCCGCATCCGGCGCTGGCGCGGCGCGCCAGCCGGCCCACAGCGCGTCGCCAATGGCCGCCCCATCCAGCAGCGCCTGCTGGAAGGCCAACGCCATCGCGGACTGATCGGAGGTCGCCGTCTCGGCGGTCGGCCCGACAAACGCAACCACACCCGCGGGGTCGCGTAGCCACGCCTCGCTAAGGCTCATCTGGGTGGGATAGGTGAAATTCGCGGCGAGGCACGTCCACGCCGCCATAACGGTCGGCCCGTCCCACACGCCCGCGTCGTCCACGGTAAGGAACTTTTCGTCGCCCAAGACGGGCAGACTGCCGTGCCCGCTGTAGACCAGCACGCCCGGCGCATCGCGCAACCAACGCAACAGTTCGCGGCGGGTAGCGCTCGCGTCATCGCCCAGGCGCAGGTCGGGCGTGGATAACGTCGCCAGGGCGTCGGTCAGCGCGACGAATTCCGCCTCATCATCGTGCAGCAGGAGCAACCGTGAAGTCGGCTTCCAGGCGAGCGTCTTGGCGACCATCGCCTGCACTTCTGCCACCGTTGACGCGGGGAAACGGCCCACCGCGATCAACGGTTCGCCGTCGTCGCCGCTCACCAGAGCATAGTCGGAAGGGGTATCACCCACAAAGAAGGTGCGCACCCATCCCGTCGGCACAAGCGTGGAATCGGCGCGCCACCACGCAGCGGGATCAACAGAGGCATCGCCCACCAGGAGGAGATAGCGCAATCGCCCGCGCGTATGCAGTGCAACTACGGCCGCGCGAATGGCGTCAGCAGTGGGTTCGCCCGTCCCGAAAGTGTCGTAGACCTGCTCCGGCGTCACCTCCACCACGGATAACCCTTCTGCCCCGCGCGCTTCAATCAGCGGAGTCAGCGCCGGGTGGAAGAGACGCGGCGCAATGATCAGATAGTCCGCCGCCAGCAGTGACGCTTCATCCACAGTTTCATGTGGACGTGCTATGTCAGGAGGGGGAGCGGCTTCAGGTGCGCCGATCCAACCGCGCTCGCCGGGGTGCTGTGCGATGCATACGCGCCCGTCGGCAGGGCGCTCGATCAACCCGCCGCGCACCGTCCCCGCCTGCCCCACCAACAGCACGGTGACCCGTTCCGCCGCCACACCTTCCCAACAGGCGGCCGGTTCGTTTCCGGCAATCCAGCTCTCCCACTCTCCTCCGGTGCAGGTGAGCGGCCGTTGCCACGTCACGTCGACGCTGTCCAGCCAGGTCACTTCCACCGGTGCCTCCGTGTCAGCCGGCGCCATCAACACCAGTTCGTTATCACCATCACGTGGCGCGGGAGCGGCCACCGTCCACGCTTCAAGTGCACTGCCGTCCCAGAAATGATCGTCTACCACAACGCCGTTCCACAGGACGCGGATGTGATGATCGGGGTTCTGCGGCATACTGCTCTGGCCCCACAAGCGCAGGGTCAGCGTGACAGGCACAGCCAGCGCCCCGGTCAAGGGAACGGTCAGGGTGAAAGCCGGGGCGGCATTGAAAGAGGTCCACAGCCAGTTTGCCCCCTGAGGAGCCGTCGGGCGATAGAAGATGTCTTGTTCCAGCCACAGAGTAGCGGTCGTCGTGGTCTGATACTGAGGTGGAGAAACCAGTGGCAACGCCAATGCCGCCGTGCCGCTGGCGGCAGTCTCTACGGCGAGATGATAACTGCCGACCGGGCCAAGGTGGCCCGCATCCACAGTGCCATAAAAAAGTAAACCGGGGCCGGCGGTGGATTCCACCCAGAATGTCGCTGTCGCCTCGGTTCCACGCCCCAGGCGAATGGGCTCAGGGGCGAGTTCTTCAGGGTCGAGACCCTGGGCGCGCCACCAGGCCGGGCCAAGCCAACGCGGGCCAGCGTCTTGCACCAGCAGCGTCCATCCGGAAGCCGGATCCACAGACGCAGGCGGCATCGGTGCAGGCGCAGGACGACATCCCGCCGCAGCCATAAGCAGCAGGGCTGCGCATCCCCTGCACAGCCAACGTTTCACGCGCCCCGCTTCCACATCAGCACGCCTGCGCCGATAAAGCCCAGGCCAACAATGCCGCCAACCACGATCAGCCAGAGGGAGAGCGCCTGGTCAACGCCCGCCGCGCGGGTCTCACCCTCCACCCGCGCGAGCGTCGCCTCCGGGAGCGGTGTGGACGGCCAGGGCGAGGGGGTCAATGTGCGCGATAGGACAGGCGACGGAGAAAACACAGGCGTATCCAGCGCCGGCGACGCGGGCACGGTGACGGGATGGGTGGTCGCCGGCAAGGCGCCGGGAGGTGACCGGCGCGGCGTGGGCGTCAACGTGGGTATCCCAGGGCGCGGGGTGGGCGTCAAGGTGGGCGTCGCGGTGCGCTGGGTGGTACACGTTCCGGTCACACTGAGGGTGATCACGAAGTCTTCGGTGCTGTTATCCTGATATTTCACGGTCAGTATGTGGGTTTCATTGGCGCATGGACAAAAAGTCCGCGCGTCATCTCCGTTGACGCCGACATCATCGAAGTAGATGGCAAGGATGTGACTCGTTTGCCATTGCAGCGTGGTGCAATCTCCGGCGGCCAATTCCGTTTTGTCGGCCCAGAAGCGGACATTGGGGTTGGGCGTCGCCGTGGGTGGCGGCGTTCCCGTCACCGTTGCGGTGGGGGTGAGGGTAGCCGTGGGCGTCAGCGTGGGAGTCGTTGAGGCCGGCTCAGGCGTCACGGTGGAGGTCGGCGTCACGGTGGGGGTGCTGTTCAGTGGAATGACCGCGCTAATCGGTACGGTAAAATCGCCCCGAGCACCGTTATCCGGCACGTCCAGCAGCTTATAGTAATAGGTAATGCCGGGCGTCACATCAGCGTCCTCGTGATCATAGAGAGCGCCCTCTATTCCCCCCTCGACGGCAATGAAACCGGAGATGTCGGTATAGCTACCTACTCTATTCAGACTGCGATAGAGATAGAACCCTGAATAGCCAACTTCATTAGCCGTTTCCCAATGTACTATGATCTTATCTGTGCCGGGTTCAGCGTAGAAAGCGGTCAAAGTCACAGCCGCCCCAACCACCGATACGGCCAGGATTGCCGCAAAAAGGGCGATGAACGATGCCTTGACGCGCCGCAGGACACTCCACACGTCGCCGAGAGCGTGATGGCCGGCGGCCAGCCACCTTTCGCGCCGTAGTTGTCGCGGTGTGCGACGGTAGAAACAGCGCCCATCGCGTTGCGCTTCGACGACACGGCCCAACACCGCATCGGGCGTCCACGAGGGATCGAGAGCTTTGTGCCCGTCGCCTTTGGTGATGATGCGGCCTGCACGCCGTCCCAGGTAGCGATGCAGGAAGCCGCCGCGGAGCACCACCCAATCGCCGGGCGTCAGCGCCTCCGCCGTGACCGGATGGACCAGCACCTCATCGCCGGGGCGCAACGTGGGCAACATACTGCGCCCGCGCACCCGCAGACGCGTTGGGCCGGGCAGGGTTTCAGCAACCGCATCTAGCCAGAGCATCGCTCCATCTCCTGGCTGCGATTATACCTGAAAAAAGGGTGATTGCAATGGCATACTGCCCGTTGGGAGCGACGCTTGATCATCGGAATTAGGCAGCGGTCGGCGTCACAGGGGTGCGCTGGTATTGGCGGGGTGGGGATCGAGGCCCATTGGGCGCACGCTAAACGGCGCATGGTCGAACCCAACGGCACCTTGTCGGCTCAGGACTTGGCCGACCGTGTTTGTAAGACCTTCAACTGCGCTCATGAACCGCACCTGGTTATTCACGAAAATGTTCCCTGCTAATGCACTAGGCGCAGAACTCCCTGAAATCTATCAGCATATTCAGGGGCGTCTCGCCAAGTATACATGGAGCAGCCCCCTGGCCGAGGCTAAAGCCGTCGGCTGAACCTACCAGGCCCGGCGGGCCGGCCGTTCAGCCTCCTGGCCGAGGCGAAAGCCGTCGGCTGAACCCACCAGGCCCGGCGGGCCGACCGCGCAGCCTCCTGGCCGAGGCGAAAGCCGTCGGCTGAACCCACCAGGCCCGGCGGGCCGGCCGCTCAGCCTCCCTGGCCGAGGCGAAAGCCGTCGGCTGAACCCACCAGGCCCGGCGGGCCGACCGC
>DAOOGN010000042.1:0-33282 GCA_035415725.1 Anaerolineae bacterium
TCTGTATGACAAGATATGCGTGTTTCTATAAGCCCATCCCCCCTGCCCCCCTTCCTGGAGGGAAGGGGGATTTTGGGTGGGGGTGTGGCGGGCAGCGAAGCTGCCCGCCACACCCCCTCTTTTTCGCCCCCTTCTTCCCCGCTGGCGGGGGAGAAGGGGGTTGGGGGATGAGAGGGTCAGCACCTGCCGAAGGGGTAACCTATTATGTGCCCTCCCCAAAGTCCCATTTGCCACCTGGCAAGGGTGGCTGAATAGTAGGACAATGGCACATTAGGCAGGATCTCTTGAGTGAAACTGGAGTAGATCACATTGTTTTTTCAGACGCGATTGACGCGAACGAGTACGACTAAGCAAATGAATAGAGACCAAGTCTTGAGCTTCAGAGATCGACAACTGTCGCAAAGGCATAGTAGCGCGCAACAATTCGCGCACGTTGGCCAGCGAGAGAGTAGGCAAGACGTCAACGCCCAACTCAGAGCGCAAGGTGTCATCAGGCGGGAATTGCGAGCGCCAATCCCAGCGCGTTTCGGCGATGAACCAACTGGCCAAGATGGTCAAGGCCAGTTGGTGTTCCCAGGCGCGATACTTGATGGCTTGGAGATCATCCCATCCCAACTCAGATTTGGCATCGCGAATCGAACATTCAACAAAACAGCGTGCCGATTCCCTGTAGGCCAGTTGCGGCAAAGGGGTGTCTGCCGGCGCATTGCTGAAAGCGTAGCGAATTTCGCCATCCGCTTCGCGACGCAACACCAACCATTCTTGAGTGGGAGCGTCATCACGCAAGGTCCACACCAGGCGGGCCGCATAAGGCGCCATCAACTCGCCCCGTTCAGTGGTACGCACACGCAAGGTTTGCCAAACCGTGTTCGAATCCTGCGCCACTGCGCTCACCGGGACGGGCGGTTCCGGCGACAGCACGCGCGGGCAACGCGGCTGCTTCCCGCGTTTCTTCTTCGCAGGCACCCCCCATGTAGGTCGCTTCAGGTACACTCGCGTGTTGCTGGGCACGTCTGCCATATACACGATCTCAGCCGCAGCCAGCTTGGCGCGAAACCAGTTGACCCGACCGTACAAGTCATCACAAGCAAACCAGTCAAAGGGTATCCCTGCGGATTGAGCTCGCTCAATCATCTGCCAACCCAACTCAACTTTAGTTTGGAACGTTCGTGTTTCGGGAATGCCCGCGCGCTGGCGACGACGAAGTGCCTGCGGCTTGAACCACGCTTCCGGCACAAACAACTCCCCGTCAATCCACGTCCAAATCGAGCCGCATGCCAGAGTCAGAAACACCCCTACTTGGCACACATCTTCCTTTCCCAAACGACCATTATGCTGCCGCCCGCTTCCCGCACTTACCGGCCCAGCCTTAGCATCGGCGCTCTCGTCCAAGATCAATACGCGATCCACCTGATCCTCCCACAGGGCACTCACTTCGCGCTGAACTTGATTGATCACACCTCGTCCCGACCACGGCGAATTGCTCATAAAGTGCTGGATGTTGTCGCTGCTCTCCGATGCTTCGCGGGCAATATCGCTATAGGTGCGCCTTCCGGTTATTCGCAGCAATCCACTCATATAATCGTAAGTGTGCTCCCCTTGATCTCGGGTCCGCGTCCAAAAATGGCCCCGATAGCGACTCCAAGTCTGCCGCAAGCGGCTGGGCAATTCTTCCACCGCCGCTGTTGGCAGGCCCCAACGCCTGGCATCCCGTATGCTTTGGTTATCGTTTCGTTCGTCATTCGCTCATTTATCGCATATTTGTTGCTTTTCGCAAGTGAAGCAATTTTCTATTAGTAATGTGCCATTGTCCTAATAGTTGCGATTTCAGAATGGTCGAAATCGGTTTAGAGCTTATTAGCGCGTCCCTAAAATCGCGTGCAGCGTTTCGCAGGCCGGACAACCACCGCCCGGGCGGATAATCGCGTACCCATCCTGGGGATCGTAGCCATAGCGGACGAAGTCGATGTTCCAGACGATGATGCAGCGCACCATCCCGGTGCTGGCGCCCAGACTGGCCGCTTCGGCCAGCCACGCCGCCTGTTGTGCATTATTCGTGCCACGCGCCCAGGCGAATTGATCCGAGAACGTCGGCACGCCGTCTTGCGAAGCGTAACCCATTTCGGTGTAGAACAACTTGCGCGTTCCTCGGAAGATGTTGTAGTAAAGTTGGGTCTGCGGCAAGAAGTACCAGGAGTGGTGACGTCCGCCGTTATCGCCGGGGTGGCCGCTGGTAGCCGAAGGCGACGTGGCGCCAGCGTTATGGTGCGCGCCGATATAGTCCATGCAATTCGCCGCGCCAGCATTGTACAGCCCTTCGAGCCAGGGCTGGTCGTCACAGCCATTGGCGGAACAACCGCCGAACCAGCCGGTCGGCGCCGGAGCGGCGCTGATGACCGCCGTGCCGCCATTGGCGCCCTTGATCGCGTTGTACGCCTTACAGAGCAGATTGACGTACGCTTGCGGGCTGATCAGTCCGATTTGCCACTCACGGTCGATGTTCGGCTCATTCCATACCTCAATGGCGTCCGCACCTGCCGAGGCCAATCCCGCGACCCAGCTCGCAAACTTGTCCTCAAAGCCCGCTTGAGTGACCATAGTCGGCCCACCCAAGGCGCTCAACTGGATCTTGAACCCGTTGGCATGGGCAATGTTGATCAGGTCGCCCGCTCCCTGCCCAAACTGCACCTGCACCTTCATCCAGTTCATCCCGGCATAGTGCATCAAGTCTTTGTAGGGCAAACCGGCATCGCGCACATGCCCGCCCAGTTCAAAGCTGCCGGACAACACCGGGGCCACGATGGGTGTCACCGGCGTTGGCACCGGGGTCGCCACAGGCTGTTCACCCACCTGAATCACGACATAAGGCTTGACACCCTCAAAGACTTTGTCGCCGGCCTGAATCTGCCAGTTCCCCTTGTAGGTGCCATCGGCGTTAGGCGCGACCATATCCACGCTGATATCCACGTTTTCGCCGGCCTTGACCTCGCCGATTTCGACCTGCGTCACCTCCGTCATCGGCTCACCCGATACGAAAACCAACACCGTATCCTTGGGCCAGTCCTTGCTGCCGATATTTTTCATCCGCCAGGTCTTGGTGAACTTCTCTCCCTTCTGGAAGTGGGTGTTATCCGGCACGGTCACGTCGGCGATAAAACCGACTTTCAGTTCTGTAGTGGGAGTTTCAGCAGGTGTCAATGTGGTGGCCGTCGTCCCGCCCCCTATCGTCTCGGTTTCAGCGACGGTTGCCGTGATCACCGGCGTCGGCACGGCGACCAACACCGCCAGCGACCCCTTTTCCACGCCGGCGACAGTGGCCGCAATCGTATACGTACCGGTGATGGCCGGCGCCGTCCAGGCAAATTGCGGCTGCGTCAGCGCCGTAGACGACTTGGTAGCCGTCTGCCCATCAGGGCCGGTCACCTGCCACACAATCTCCGGCAGCGCGTACTCGGCGGGGGCCGTTTGCGCTTTATACGCCGCTATAGCATCGAGGATGCCGGGCAGATTGCCGGCGTCCGTCAATTCACGCAGGACCACCCCTCCCAGATGATAACGTGTGATGAGGTCAAGGCGCACACGTAACCACTGCGGCGTGCCCAACCACAATGACGTCTCCCCCACAACCAGGCGGGTCGCGCCCGTGGCAACGTCTGTCTCCACCGTGGAGATCGCACCGAGTTTGAAGCTCAACGCGGTTCCCGGGGTGACGCTTGCGGTGAGTGGACTCACGGCCTGGACACTGCCGATGGGTTCAAGAATAGTGTTCAACGCGAGAGTTTTTTCGCCATCGGTGCTGAGGGTGGTATAAATCGGCAGTAGCTTGTAACGGTTCACCTGCGTCACCCCCCAGACGATCATCTGCTCGACCAGCCCTCCCGGCGCATACGCCCCAGGCTCAAGAGGCATCACTACACGCAGTTGATCGGCAGCCGCACCCAAGGTCGCCCAATCATAACCGCCGGTGTCCCACGCGCCATCAGCAGTACGCTGCGGCGCATCGACCACGACGGCCAGCCATAGACCATTCTGTTGCAGAGCTTTGCCCAGATCGGTCACAAAACTAGCGTAGGCGTCACGGTCTGCCGCCGGCAAATGCCGATAATCGAGCACCAATCCACTGTATCCACCACTCTGCGCTACACCGAGCAGATTTTGCACATGCGCGTTGCGGTCCGTGACATTGTTCAGCATATCACTGACCAGCGCCCAATTGGGATCGCGGCCCGGCGCCCAGTTGCGCACGAGCGGCACCAACGTCAACGCGCCGTTGTGCGCCGGCGGTAACTGGGTGGCGTCGCCGGTTACGCCGCCCATCGTCCCGACCAGGATGCCGGGCACATCTACTTCTGTCAAAACAGTCTCCGGGGAAGGGGTCAACGTCGCCGGCAAGGGGAACGTCTCCGCTTCAGTCGCTATCTTCTGTTCCGTCATGCTCGTCTGCATCACCATAACGGACGCCGGCAGCGTTTTGACATCCGCCGTCAAGACTTCAGCCGTGCGATCAAGTTTGGTAGGCAACCAGCGCCATGTATCGCCGTCCCAGGCATACAGATCGAGCGTTTCCCACGGTTCAGCCTCATTGGGAATAACGACCTCAAGCTGCGCCAGACCGGAGACATCCTTGTTGCGCATGGTGATCTTGTAATAGGGGCTTTTGGGCGTCAAGTATGTCGGCAGCATGGTGAGCGCCGGAAGTAAATCTTCCGACAGTGACCCGGCCACAAAATCGGCCCGCGGGACGGATTCCAATTTCACGCGCACTTTGTTCTCGGCGGGTTCCACCAGCCTGACTTTCAGGCCATCAGGATGTTCCACGGTCAGATTTTTAGCATCCAGCGTCGTATAATCACTGCCGAGCTGGGCCAACGACAGCTTAGGCACCAGCAAAGCCACGATCACCATGAGAACCACCCCGGCGAGTGCGCCAAGCAACCAACGTCGTCCACGGAAGAAAGCGCCGGCGCCGGTCAGAAAAGCATTGATTTTCTCTCCCGTCGAGGGCTTCGACGCTTCTAGCTCGGCAATACTCACAATGGACGGGGCGACTTCGGTTGCAGCCGGCGTCTCCATACCCGCTTCCATATCCAGATAGGATTCAGCCTCAACCGGCGTCTCCATCGGCATAGCCTCGGTCTGCACAGATTCCAGCGGCGAGACCTCCGGCGGTTCCATCGCCTCAGGGGCAAAAGGCGGCGGCGGTTCCACTATCACAGTCTCAGGCTTCAACTGCGATTCTACGACCTCATTCGGCTGATTTTCGTCACTCATCTAAACCTCCACAACGGGTCACTTTATCCCATTTTCCTTATCCAACAACGGGATTATGGGTCATTCTATCACAGGGTATCGGTTTGGCAAGGTCTTTGGGTATAGTGCCAATGTGTGAAATTTCTGCCCCGATGGACTGGCCTGAAGAGATACCAAAATCCTGGACAAAAAAATTGCTTTGACTTTTCTCCTAAAACATAGCATAATAGGAATAGAAACACGTCGGTTAGAGAGATTACAACCCTCGGTAGCGATATCCATAGTTAAGGAGGGATAGAGTGGCTGAGATTGCTTTGCATCAATATGAAAATGAAATCAATCAGCTTATAGAAGAAGCCCGCTATGTGGAAGCGTTGGCGCACACCCGGCATATCCTCCGCCAGCATCCTCGTTATGTCGGCGCTTACTATTTGCTGGGCAAAATACTGTTGGAAGCGGACCAACCGGAGCTGGCTATCGATATGTTCTACCGCGCTCTCAATGCCGATCCAGAGCATCTGATGGCGCGCATCGGTTTGACGATAGCCCATCAGCGCTTGGACAATTTGAATGCCGCGATCTGGAACCTGGAACGCGCCGTGGAACTCAATCCCGGCGACCCCGACCTGGTCGACGAGCTACGCCAACTCTACGGACGGCGGGATGGTATGGAGCCGGAGCGCATCCCGCTCAGTCGCGCCGGCCTGGCGCGACTTTACATGCGGGGGAACCGGCCCGGCCGCGCCGTCGAAGAACTGCGCACCTTGCTGACCACGCAGCCCACGCGCTACGACCTGCGCCTGGCCTTGGCCGAAGCGTACTGGCGCGACGATCAGATCGTCCAGGCGGCAGATACATGCCAGCTCGTCCTGGATGATATGCGCTATTGCCTGAAAGCCAACCTGCTCTTGGGGGCGCTGTGGGTCGATAGCGGTCAGGAAGAAGGACAGGTTTACCTCAACCGCGCCCAGGAAATCGATCTGGAGAACGCACTGGCTAACGAGATGTTTGGCACGGCCTCACCGTTAAAGCCCCAAGAGGTCAAACTGGAGCGCCTGACTTACCGCCCCGGTGCCATCGGCATCGACGAGCAGGCCAAATGGTTCAAGAAGCTCGAAGCATCTTCGGTGACCGTAGGCGTTGCGGAAATGGCGCCTGAAATGACCGGCGCCGAAGCCCGGTTAGTCGAGATCACCGCCGGACTTGAGTCCCAGATAGAGCTTCCTGATTGGCTCCGCGAGTTGGAAACCGAGGAAGAAGGAGCGCTGAGTTGGATGGCCAATATCGGCGCAGAAACCGGCGCAGCCGAGAGCCTTGCCGGGGAAGGTGCCGCCGGGCCGACAGAAGCCGTCGAGGAAGCGGCAGCCGGTGCAGAGATGCCCGATTGGATCAGCCTGCTGACGCCAGAAACAGAACCGACCGCCGCAGAAGAAGAGAAAGAAGAAGTAGCCGAGGCCGAAACGTTGCCGGATTGGCTTAGCGAGCTGGAGCCTGCTGCCCCCACCACCGAAGGTTCATTGGATTGGCTACAAGCGCTTGCCCCCACCGGTGCGGCTGAGGCCGCGGAGGCTCCTGTGCCGGAAGAAGGCGTACCCGACTGGCTCCGCGAACTCAAAGAGCCTGGCGTCCAGGCCGAACCAGAAGTCGAACCGGCAGCAGCAGAACTGCCCGACTGGTTGCAAGAGTTACAACCCGCAACGCCGGCCGCCGAAGGCGCCGCACCAGAAGAGGAAATTCCCGAATGGCTCAAGGAAGCTACGGCTGAGGAAATCACCGAGCCATCCCGGGCCGAAGAAGGGGAATTGCCTGACTGGCTTATGTCTTTCCAGATCAAAAAAGAAGCCGGCGAAGCCATCGAGTCCGCCGGAGAACAGCCCGAACAGGCCGGTGAAGTGCCGCCCGCCGAAGGAATCACTCCAGAAGAAGCCTTGCCTGACTGGCTCTCCGAACTTCGGCCGGCAGAGAGGCAAGAACCGACAGAGGAAATCCCTACCGCCGAAGAGATCCCCACCTGGTTTGGTGACCTGCAACCGACAGCGGAAGCCGAGCCAGAAGCCGAAGCACTTGAAGAAGATTTGCTCGCGTGGTTGGGCGATATTGAACCTGAAGCAGAAGCCCCCGCCACTGAAGAAACAGCGCCGGCGGAAGAAGCTGCGCCGACCGTGGGAGAGACGCCCGCCACCGGCTTCTTCGGCTGGGAAACATTCGGTGAAGAGGCCGCCGAAGTCGAAACGCCACTCCCGGAGGCCCCGTCCGTCGCCGAAGAAGGCGCCATGGATTGGGAACACCTCGCCGAGCAGGCCGAAGAAGGTGTCGCCGAAGCCCCCACCGCCGAAGGCGACTTCCTCTCCGGTGAGGACGCCCTCGCCTGGCTCGAAAGCCTCGCTGCCGGCAAGGAAGAGGAACTGCGCGCTCAGGCCGAAGCCGAAGCGCAAGCTCGCGTCGCCGAAATCCTCGGGCACAAGGTTGAACCCGCGCCCGTAGCACCAGCGGTGGAACCTGAGCCTCTCGTCGAGGAAGCGCCCGCAGCGGAAGCGGAAGCAGCGCCCGCCGCCGGCTTCTTCGGCTGGGAAACATTCGGTGAAGAGGCCGCCGAAGTCGAAACGCCACTCCCGGAGGCCCCGTCCGTCGCCGAAGAAGGCGCCATGGATTGGGAACACCTCGCCGAGCAGGCCGAAGAAGGTGTCGCCGAAGCCCCCACCGCCGAAGGCGACTTCCTCTCCGGTGAGGACGCCCTCGCCTGGCTCGAAAGCCTCGCTGCCGGCAAGGAAGAGGAACTGCGCGCTCAGGCCGAAGCCGAAGCGCAAGCTCGCGTCGCCGAAATCCTCGGGCACAAGGTTGAACCCGCGCCCGTAGCACCAGCGGTGGAACCTGAGCCTCTCGTCGAGGAAGCGCCCGCAGCGGAAGCGGAAGCAGCGCCCGCCGCCGGCTTCTTCGGCTGGGAAACATTCGGTGAAGAGGCCGCCGAAGTCGAAACGCCACTCCCGGAGGCCCCGTCCGTCGCCGAAGAAGGCGCCATGGATTGGGAACACCTCGCCGAGCAGGCCGAAGAAGGTGTCGCCGAAGCCCCCACCGCCGAAGGCGACTTCCTCTCCGGTGAGGACGCCCTCGCCTGGCTCGAAAGCCTCGCTGCCGGCAAGGAAGAGGAACTGCGCGCTCAGGCCGAAGCCGAAGCGCAAGCTCGCGTCGCCGAAATCCTCGGGCACAAGGTTGAACCCGCGCCCGTAGCACCAGCGGTGGAACCTGAGCCTCTCGTCGAGGAAGCGCCCGCAGCGGAAGCGGAAGCAGCGCCCGCCGCCGGCTTCTTCGGCTGGGAAACATTCGGTGAAGAGGCCGCCGAAGTCGAAACGCCACTCCCGGAGGCCCCGTCCGTCGCCGAAGAAGGCGCCATGGATTGGGAACACCTCGCCGAGCAGGCCGAAGAAGGTGTCGCCGAAGCCCCCACCGCCGAAGGCGACTTCCTCTCCGGTGAGGACGCCCTCGCCTGGCTCGAAAGCCTCGCTGCCGGCAAGGAAGAAGAACTGCGCGCTCAAGCCGAAGCCGAAGCGCAGGCTCGCGTCGCCGAAATCCTCGGACACAAGCCTACCCCCAGGCCAGCGCCCGAACCGCCGGCCGTGGAGATAAAACCCGTCGTCGAGGAAGCAGCCGTCAAGGAAACCGCGCCCGGCGCTGAAGGCGACTTGCTCTCCGGCGAAGACGCGCTGGCGTGGCTCGAGAGCCTGGCCGTCGGCAAGGAAGAAGAACTGCGCGCCCAGGCCGAAGCCGAAGCGCAGGCTCGCGTCGCCGAAATCCTCGGCCGTAAGCCCACGCCCAGGCCAACGCCCGAACCGCCAGTCACGGAGACACAACCCGTCGTCGAAAAAGTGTCCATGCCGGAGGTGGCTGTCGAAGCGCCGTCCGTCACGTTGGAAGAGCGGGCCGAGGAAGTCTCTCCCGTGGAGGAAGAATGGCCGCTTCCAGAGGAGGAAGTGCTCACGGTCGAGCCGCCAGTGGGAGCGCCCCTTGAGGAGGTCGCCGCGACGGTGTTTGTCGCCGGCGACCTGATGGCACTGCGCGACGCCGTCGCCCGCGACGAGTCGGATTATGCGAGCCGGTTGGCCCTGGCGCGCGAGTTGTGGAGAGCCGGCGACACCGAGGAGGCGCTGACCCACTACACCTACCTTATCCAGGCACAGGCAGAGACGCAAGAGATCATTGCCGATCTCCGGCAGGCGGCCGCCGAACATCCACAAGATGTCGCCCTCTTGCAAGCGCTCGGCGACGCCTACATGGCCGCAGGACGGGTAGAACAGGCGCTAGAGAGCTATAACCGGGCGCTAGCACTGCTGTAGTTCCATCGCGCAGTCAAAAAGGCGCACACACGCATGGGCGCCTTTTAGTCTGGCGGGTAAAATTTCAGTTACCTTTTTTCAGGAGGGAGTCATTCATAGACTCGTTCACAAAGGAAAAATAAATGACCGTCAACACCGAATTGATCAAAAACATCGCCGTCATGGTTCCCACCTGTGATGAATTTGCCATTGTACAACCGGTCGATATTGGCCTGGAAACATGGCGTCATGAGCTATTGTTTTTTGTGAAGCCGGAAATTTTTATGGTGGAGAAAACCCAATTCATCGAGGCCGCCCTGCAACTCATCTTCAGCAAACTGGAAGAATTCAACGCCCACGTCAGCGGCGTGGCCGTCGTGGGAGGCAAGGTTTTGGATGAAGCCGAAATTATGAACCGCCACTACGGCTATATCAATCGCCTGTCACGTTTTGCATCCACCATGATCGACGCCGGCGACCGCCACAAGATAGCCGACGCGCTTGGCGTCGCCTCCATCGATGAGTTCCCTATCCTGGGAGGGCATGAGTATCTCCAGACCTATCCCGGTGAGAATTGCTACGATCTGGATGCTCTGTGGTTTACGCGGAAATCGCTCAAAATCAGAAGCGGCTTCTACGTCCAGCTTTATGAGAAAGAGGGGAAAAAGTTCATCCTGGTCAATGGATTCCATCCCGCCCAGTTGAGGCACTTCACCGATCCGACCCACCGCATCGTCCTGGTGCTGATTCATGCGGATACACCCTGGGCCGTCCTGCGCAACGAGATGGTGGGTGCCACCTTCCCGGAGAAAGCAGTCCCTCACTCCATCCGCGGCACGCTCTACGCCCACGCCGACGACTACGGCTTGGGTACGGTCAGCATCGCCAACAACGGCGTCCATCTCTCCGCCGGACCCTTCGAAGGGTTGTTCGAGATCACCAACTTTTTCGGGAAAATCATGAATCTCAACATCGAGAAGCGCCCGCCACTGCTGCTGAAGAAAATGCTGGCCGCAGGTCTCACAATGCAAGACGCGCTCAAGACGTTGGAGAATCCCATCGTGAGAGAGTCGCCTAAACCCATCGACTTGTTCACGGCGACGGAGGATATGGAGAGCGACGCCGCCGTCGCGCTGTGGAAACAGGCCGCGGCCTGAACGCCATATTGGTCAGGTAACTATTCAGCCACCCTTGCCAGGTGGCGAACGGGACTTTGGGGAGGGCACATAACAGGTTACCCCTTCGGCAGGTGCTGACCCTCTCATCCTCCAACCCTCTTCTCCCCCGCAAGCGGGGAAGAAGAGGGCAAAGTGGGGGTGTGGCGACACCCCCACCCAAAATCCCCCTCCCCAGCGTTTTCGCCGGGAAAGAGGATAGGGTGTAAGCCCTTGAAAAAATTGCTACGTTCACAAGACTAAAAGTTTACAAAAACAAGACCGCGCCGTCATACGACGGCGCGGTCCTCGGTTAACTTACCCAGGTTATCCGAACTTATAGGCGACGCCAAAGCCACCGCGCGGCAACTTCCACTCGATGTTCTGGTAGGGACATCCCACCCGGCAACTGCCACACTCAACACACGCCTGATACGCCACCTGGATTTTGCCATCGTGGGCCAGCGTATAAACGCCTACCGGGCAAAAGCTGGTACACGGTTTATGTTCGCAGCGCGCGCAGACCGCATGATCGATGATCTTGAGATGACTCTGCGCTTCGTCGATGAAATACTTGAGCGAGACCAGCAAATCATCCACATACACGTCGGGCAGGCTTGCCTGTAAATCCTGCGGCAACGTCTTGACACTGAATGCGTCCCCCGTTTTCATTACCATCCCATCACCGCCCTTCCCATAGAGAGTATGTCGCCCACGGCCTGCATCAACTGCCGACGACTGGTCAGACTCCCCAGGATGTTCTTGAACAGATTCTTCTTCGGCAGCCCATAGGCGCTAAAGAACTGCCCCAACGCATCATTGACAAAGCTGGGGTACGCATCCATAAAAGTCGGGTGCGTTTCCAGGAAGTGGGAAAAGTTGCGGTATTGCTTCATATCCTGAAGAATGAAGCGCTCCTGGAGACGTTCTTCGTATGGCGACAGCGCCGCGCCGGAGAAATCCCCGCGCTGATGCGCTTCCAGCGCCGTTTCAGCCGCCAGCTTCCCGGCGACAATCGCCATGTTGGTGCCTTCCCAGTGCAGGGCGTTGACCATCGACGCTGCATCGCCTGCCACCATCGCCCCGTTGGTGTAGAGTTTGGGCATGTCACGGTAGCCGCCTTCAGGGATCAGATGCGCGCCGTATTCCATCAACTGCCCGTCCTTGACCAACGGTGCAATCGCCGGGTGCTGGAGATACCGTTGCAAAATCTCGTAAGGCTTGAGCTTATATTCGGCCACCGCATCAAGCATCACCCCCAGGCCCACGGAGAGGCTTGCTTTGTTGGTGTAGACGAAACCCATCCCCGGCAGGCCGAGGGAAACATCGCCCAGAACCGAGGCCGCTACGCCGTGTTGATCATCCGGCAGGCCAAACCGCGCGTTGATCGTGTCCATCGGCAGCGCGATGAGTTGCTTGAAGGCCAGCGCCATGTGCGCCGGTTCAAGGTCATGATCGATCAGCCCCAACTTCTGCGTCAGCAAGTTATTGACGCCTTCGCACACGATAACCACCGGCGCGTAGATATCGCCCTGCGGACGGTCGGTTTTGACGCCGACGACTTGTCCGCCATCCCAGAGGATGTCGACGACGGAGGTTTTGGGGATGAGCAGGGCGCCCGCTTGCTGCGCCTGTTCGGCCCACCATACGTCGAAGATCGCGCGCGAGGTGATATAGGCATCGGCAGGTTCGTTAGCCAGCCTGCCTCCCTGCACCATCATCCGCGTGAGGCCGCCATCCCTGGAAAGAAACCAGAATCCGGCTTCGGTGACCGGGCGCTCAAAGGGCGGATGGCGTTCCATATAATCGGGCAGGACTTCGCCGATGGCATGGGTGTAAATGGCGCCGCCGAAATAGTTCTTCCCGCCGGCTTTCTGTCCCCGCTCGATCAGCGCCACGTTCAATCCCTCGCGGGCCATCACCATGGCCGCCGCCGAACCGGCTAACCCCGCACCGACAACAATAGCATCGAAACGAATCTTTTCAGCGCTGTTGTTCATGCCAGGGCCTCCTTACGCGCCTTGATTTCCTTAATCATCGCCGGGATCACCTCAAAAAGGTCGCCGACAATGCCGACGTCGGCCACGTCAAAGATGGGGGCGTGGGGATCGGAGTTGATGGCGATGATGAAATCGGAGTTCTGCATCCCGACTTTGTGCTGCAAAGCTCCTGAGATGCCGGCGGCGATGTAGAGTTTGGGACGCACCGTCCGGCCCGACTGCCCGACCTGGTGGGCGTAACCGATCCAGCCTGCATCCACGCAGGGGCGGGACGCGCCGACGACGCCGCCCAATTCGTGCGCCAGTTCCTCGATCAGCTTGAAGCCGTCCGGCGTGCCCAGACCGCGCCCGCCGGAGACGATCACATCCGCGTATTCGATGCCGACGCTTTCAGCCTTGTCGTGGATGAATTCCAGGATGCAGGCTTCGGTGTCTTTCTCATCCAGGGGGACTTCCTCGCGGACGATTTCGCCGCCGGCATGCGGGTTGTAGGGCGGCAGGGGGAACACGCGCGGGCGCACACTCGACATCTGCGGGCGGTGCTGGCGGCAGAGGATGGTCGCCATGATGTTGCCGCCGAACGCCGGACGAGTTGCCAGTAGCAGCCGCTGCTGGGAGCCTTTCACCTCGCCCATTTCCAGCCCGGTGCAGTCGGCGGTCAGACCGGTGCGCAGGGATGTCGCTACCGCGCCGGCCAGGTCGCGCCCCAGCGTCGTCGCACCGATGAGCATGACTTCGGGTCCATATTTGCGCACGACGCCCACGATGGATTTGTAGTACGGGCAGTTGCGGTAATGCTCCAGTTCCGGTTCGTCGATGAGATAGACGCGCTCGGCGCCGTACTTGATGGCTTCACGCGCTATGTTTTCAACCTGGTGCCCCAAAAGGATGCCTTCAACGTGAACGGTATCGCCGGCAGCCTCAGCCTCCTCTTGGACCTCGGAGGCCAGTCGACCGGCTACGCCCAACAACTCCCAGGAAACCTGATGCACCTTACCGCCTTCTTGTTCGATGAAGACCCAGAAACGTCGCGCGCTCATTGGACGCCTCCTAGAATGGGTTTGAGGATGCCGGCGGCGTCAGCTTTAGCGAATGCCGTGGCAATGGCAGCTTCGACCCCTACCTCGCGGCTGTTGATTTTTTCACCGGCTTCGGGCAGCGGCGGCGTCCCCATCTTGAACACGATGGTCGGCGAACCCCGTACGCCGACGTACTCCGCATCGAAGACCGCCGGGCCATCCATCGTCCATATCTCCGGTTCGTAGCGCAATGAGCGGATCAGGTCCGGCAGGGGGGCAAAGGGCACCTCGGCGATCTCCTTTTCACAGGTGATCAGCGCCGGCAGAGGGGCTTCGACCACCTCAGTCCACTTCTCGGTCTTGCGCTCGGCGACGAGGCGCCGCCGGGCAAGATCGATGGTGCGGATTTTGACGGCGTAGGTGATGATGGGCAAATCGAGTCGCACGGCTACGCCCGGTCCGACCTGGGCCGTATCGCCGTCAATGGCCTGCTTGCCGAAGAACACCACGTCAATCGGGTCCTGCTCGTGAATCGTCTGGATGACGGTAGCGAGCACGTAAGAGGTCGCCAGGGTATCCGCTCCGGCAAACTTGCGGTCGGAGATAAGAATGCCCCGGTCGGCCCCCAGCTCGACTGCCTCGCGGATGGTCACGATAAATGAAGCCGGGCCCATGGATACGATGGATACCTTCCCCCCTAGCTTGCGTTTCCACTCGACGGCAGCCGCCAATGCATGGGCGTCGTAGGGGTTCATGATGGCCGGAACACCCTCCCGCACCAAGTTCCCCGTTTCAGGATCGATGCGAATGTTGGTGGTATCCGGCACTTGTTTGATAGCGACAAGGGCATGAAACAAGTGACACCTCCTTTAGAAATTGCAAACAGAGTCAGACGAATTCCAAAGAGACATGGCAGCCGGTCGGCCAGGCCTCAGCACGCTACCGGCCGGCGGGAAACTGCGACTCCATGATCTCGCCATTGCGCATGACGACGCCATTGCGCAAGGCGTCGTTCTGCGCAATGGCGGAAACCGGCCCCATGTTCGTGATATGCTGGATATAAGACCAGGCCGCGTTGTTGAAGGCGTGGGTCGAGGTGCGCGGCACGCCGCCGGGCACGTTGGGCACGCAGTAATGGACCACTTCCTCTTCGATGTAGGTGGGGTTAGCAAAAGATGTCGGGCGGCTTGTCTCCGCGCATCCTCCGTGGTCGATGGCGAAGTCCAGGATGACCGAGCCTTTACGCATCGTGCGGAGCATCTCGCGCGTGACGATCACCGGCGAGCGTTTGCCGGGGTCGCGTACCGCGCCGATGACCACATCCGCAAAGCGCGTGGTGTAGGCCACGTTGAAGTCGTGATCGATCATCGTTGTCACCCGCCCCTGAAAGTATTCCTCAAGGTAGCGCAGCCGGTCCAGGGAGCGGCTGAGGATGAAGACTTTCGCGCCCAGGCCCACAAAAGCGCGCGCGGCGTTGGTGCCCAACACCCCCCCACCGAGGATGACCACCTCGCCGGCGGAAACCCCCGGTGCGCCGTTCAACAGCACCCCCCGTCCGCCGTTAGTACGCATCAGCAGGTTGCCGGCGATGTACGGCGCCATACGCCCGGCAATCTCGCTCATCGTCTTGAGGATGGGGAACTCGCGGCCATCTTTGGAAATCATCTCATAAGCGATGGCGGTTATCTGGTGCGTCTTGAGGGCTTCAACCTCTTCCGGCGAGAGTGACGGCAAGCCCAGAAAACACATCAACGTCTGGCCGACGGGCATCCACGCCATCTCATCCAACGTAGGATGCAACACCTTGAGCACTAAAGAGCTATTCGCGTATACCTCTTCACCGGTCGACAGGAGCGTCGCGCCCATGCGCTCATAGTCGTAGTCGTCGAAACCGGCGCCGGTGCCGGCGGCCTTCTCCACAAAACATTTGTGTCCGGCCTTCGTCAGCAAACCCACGCCGGCCGGGGTCAACCCAACACGTTCCTCACCACACAATCGTTCTTTTGGAATGCCAATGTTCATACATCGCTCCTTTCTTGAGAATCAGAAAAAAACCACAAAAGTTCAACAGATTTTGAGATTCACTGGGGAACTCTTTGTGCCGCATCGTCCTAGAGGCTGGCGACGCCGTCAGCAGGATGTGTCACATAGACCGCCGGACATTTCCCGCAACGCGCCTCGTACACTTCCGTAATATGCGTCTGGAACTCGGCGACGGATTCCTCGGCGACCAACGCGATGGTACAACCACCGAAGCCCGCGCCGGTCAAACGTGCTCCGTAACAGCCCGGCACTTCCATGGCGGCTTCGACCAACACATCCAACTCCGGCACGCTCACTTCATAGTCATCGCGCAAACTGCGATGCCCTTCCACCATCAACGCGCCGGCGGTATCGATGTCCCCGCTGTAGAGCGCCCGCGCAAAACGCAGGACCCGGTCGTTCTCCGTAACAACATGCCGCGCGCGACGATACACCACGTCAGGCAGTCCCCGGCCAAAACGCTCCAGATTGCGCAACGAGACGTCCCGCAAAGCCATGACATCCGGCACATAGGCTTGCAGATGGGTCACCGCCTGCTCGCACTGCGCCCGACGCACATTATATTCCGAAGCTGCCAGCGAGCGACGCACCAAACTGTCGGCGACGACGATGGCAACACCCTCCGGCATAGGGAAATAGCGTCGATCCAGCGAGCGGGAATCCAACATCATCGCGTGGCCGGCTTTACCGCATGCGCTGATCATCTGATCCATAATGCCGCAATTCACACCCACGTACTGGTTCTCCGCTTTCTGACACAGCAGCGCCAGATCGGGCAAGGCGATGTCGAACTGCCCCAGGGTTGTCCACGCAAAGGCAAACGCCAGCTCAATCGCCGCCGAGGAGGACATTCCCGCGCCCACAGGCACATCAGAGGTCAAAACCGCGTTGATGTTGGACGGCTGCAGACCCCGCTCCAAAAAGGCCCAGACAATCCCTTTGGGGTAGTCGGACCACCCGCCCACCGAAGCCGGTACTTGAGCGACAGAGAACACGACCTCATCGTCGTTCATATCTACGGCGCGTATCGTCGTCCACGGCTCCGCAGCCGGCCCGACTGCCAGCCATGCCGCCTGATCGACGGCGACCGGCAGCACGAAACCGTCGTTGTAATCGGTATGTTCGCCGATGAGGTTGACCCGTCCCGGCGCGCGCACGACAAGCTGTGGCGACTGCTGAAAACGTGCGGCGTAAGCGCGTGCTACTTTGCGGTACAATTCGTGTTCGGCCATAAGTCCTCCTGAATTGAACAACGAGTAGACAGTCTATTTCAGACGGTAAACGGGGGACTCCCCTGGCGGGTATAATGCAAATTATTGGGAAGTGCTCGGCCCGGTCTCTGACCGCGCCCACCTGTGCCCGGCGGTGGCACGGTCGCAGACCGGCCACCGCTCTTCAGGCACCATTGTCAGATGAATGTCTTCTTTTTTCCAATAATCTGTTTTATGCCCTACCCTGTCTGTTGTCTACCATGTACTTATATATCCGTTTCCGGCAAGATGCCGCTGTGGGCTAATAGCGTCAGGACATGCGCGCGGTCGGCGGCGCGGATGAGCGCCATCCCGCCGCCAAGCGACTCGCGGATGAAACGTCGTAGCGCCGGCTGTTCCAACACGGTCGGATCGGGGGTGCGCAACAGCCACACCTGTTCCAACCGTACCGGCTCGCCGCCGCGATAGGCCCGCTCAATCGCCGTGCGCAGATATGCAGGCAGGGAGCGTGCGGTCGTCTCCTCCAGAAACGCCACAATCCGCTCCACTGTAATCCGCTGCTGACGCGCCAGGGCCAGAGAAGTGGGAGTGAGTCGGTAACGATAGCCGTTATCCCACCCCAGCGGTTGCGCAATACGATGCGCTTGAAAGTGTGCGTAGCGCCGACGCAACGGTATCACCAGCACACCATCCTCGCTCAGGCGCAGTACCGGCGGTTCAGGCAGGGTCAGCGGAACGTCGGATTGTAATAATGCCGCGCCGGCTGTGTTTAAGCGGAACCATGTCGGTGGTGACGAGGGCACGCTTCCCCCTAGATCCACCAACCCCAACCAGGCCAACGGTCCGCTGAGCAAAAAGGCGATCAGCGCGCCTTCGACAGCGTCCCAAGCCTCCAGGCCACGCAAGGGTTTGTCGGTCGCTGCATCGCGCCACGCCCAGGCGTCATAATCGCCGTCGGTGCGCAGAAAATCAAGGTTTTGTTCACGCACGAAGGCAGTAAAATCTGCGAACGTGTACCACGTGTCAGGGGCACAATAACGCAACAGCTCAAGAAATGCCTGCCGTGTGGACAGCGGTTCGGCAGGCCAGCCGCGCAGCGGGTCGGGGCGCAGAGTAGGAACGGCGGCGAGATCGTTCCAGCGGGTGCTGTTCATCCACGCGCGGACCAGCGTGCCCCACTGCGCCCCGTTATCCGCTTGCAGCCACTTCAACGCCGGCTCAGGAACAAGCCGCATCTTCTCTTGCTCATCGCGGCGAATCCATCCCTGCTCTAGCGCCAGCGTTTCCAGGAACGTGCTGGCCTGCGGCACATGCATCCAGGCCTGCCGCTCATCTGGCGGGGTAGAGCGGATGGAATCCATTTGCCATACAGCCAACAAGGTCGCCAGATCGTCCGCCAGAACGTCGGTTCCGAGGGCTTGATGGGTGGGTGGTGCAGCCGGCAGTGGCGGCGACACCGTCAAGGGCGTCGGTTCGGGCATCCGCAGTCGCAGTTCCTCCGGGACGAACGCCATTTCCACCTGGCCCGCAGGCCCCATGGTGAAGGCACGCTGCACCAGGCCCAGGTACCACAACTTTTCCAGCGGCGATACGGGGTCACGCCACAGTTCCTCACGCTCCAGGCGACCCGGCCCCACAGCGCGGAGTTCGCCCCAGCAACGGGTGAAAATCGCCCACGGCAACGCCCCACCCCGCCGTAACAGAGCGTCCAGGGCGGCGCGGTCTGCATCGCCGAGGCTGGTCAGAACGCGCTCCACCGCGTCGGCGTGCTGCATGGCGTCGGCCAGTTCTGCCGCTACATCAGGTTTGCGTTCCGCGGTCAATGTAATCTCCCATTGCCGGGCGATCACGTACAGGCGAGCCACATCACTATCGAGCAGTGTTTGGTAAAGGGTGCGCAAGGCCATTTTTTGATCACCGGAAGAACGTCGCCTTTTAACGTTGGCATGTCGCAACGTACAAATTGATTATATCTATAGTGATAGAAGGCGCAACCTATCACTCGTCCCGTGATTATAAACTAAGGGTAACTATTCAGCCACCCTTGCCAGTTGCAAACAGGACTTTGGGGAGGGCGCATAATAGGTTGACACTTCGGCTATAGACGCTGGCCCTCTCATCCCCCAACCCCCTTCTCCCCCGCCAGCGGGGAAGAAGGAGGCGAAAAAGAGGGGGTACACCCCCACCCAAAATCCCCCTTCCTGGGGGGAAGGGGGCAGGGGGAATGGGCTGATAGAAACTGTCATACAGAAGCACCTGGCATACCAAAGTCTACGCCAAACCTGGCATAGGGGATAAGTGGCTTCGTCAGGTTTACTAGCCTGAATAGATAACAATTAAGGTAACATTCGTCTGGACTGGACAGAATGTTCGTTGTCATTACAATAGGTCAATACCTGACTACCGGACTCAAGACTATCGGACTATTTTCAAGGAATTCATCATGAACCGGCGGTTCACCAACGGTTGAATGAAAACCTTTCACCATGCAGGACACACAGGACACAAAGAATGTGTGCTTTTCTCTGTGAACTCTGGGTGCTCCATGGCTATTTTAGAGGAGGCAGCGCATGAAGCGATTACTTTCCGGCAATGAAGCCTTTGCGCTAGGCGCGTGGGAGGCGGGGGTGCAATATGCTGTGGCATATCCGGGGACGCCCTCTACGGAGATTCTCGAAAATCTCGCCCGTTATCCCGGTGTGAAAGCGGAATGGGCCAGCAATGAAAAGGTGGCGCTCGATAACGCCATCGGCGCGTCGTTCGGCGGGGCACGCACCATCGCGGCCATGAAGCATGTCGGCGTGAATGTCGCCGCCGACAGCCTGATGTCGGTCTCGTACACGGGGGTGAAGGGCGGTCTGGTGCTGGTGAGCGCCGACGATCCCGGCACGTTCTCCTCGCAGAACGAGCAGGACAACCGTCAGTACGCGCGTTTCGGCAAGTTCCCATGCTTCGATCCCGCCGATAGTGAAGAGGCCCGCCGTTTTATGGGAGTGGCGTTGGATGTCAGTGAACAGTTCCAGACGTTGGTGTTGATGCGTTCGACGACGCGCCTTTCGCACTCCAAGTCCGCCGTGGAAGCGACAACGCCCGGCGCGCGCGAGTTCCAACCCCTCCCGCCGTTCACGCGCGAGGCCGAGATCACGCGCGTCATTCTGCCTGCCATCGCGCGGATGCGGCATCCCGTGATCGAGCAGCGATTGGTGGAAGTGGCGCAATGGAGTGAAACCACAGCCTTCGCGCAGGGCGTCAATCGCACCGACTGGGGCGACAAAGCGCTCGGCATCATCACCACGGGCATCGCCTACCAGTACGCGCGCGAGGTCTTCCCCACAGCCTCCATTCTCAAGTTGGGGATGAGCTATCCTCTGCCGCTGCAAGCCATCCGCGACTTTGCGGCGCAGGTCGAGACACTGATTGTCCTTGAGGAACTCGATCCCTTCATCGAAGAGCAACTCAAGGCCGCCAGCATCGCCGTCGCCCACGGCAAGGACATCTTCCCTCTCTGCGGCGAGTTGACGCTGGCGCAGGTGCGGCAAGGCGCCGTGAAAGCCGGGCTGATCGAGGATAACGAATTACGAATGACGCATGACGAATCACCGCTTACCGTTCCGGCACGACCGCCCGCACTGTGCCCCGGCTGTCCGCACCGCGCGTTCTTCTACACGCTGAGCCGCACCAAGCGCAAAGTCGTCCTCCCCGGCGACATCGGCTGTTATTCGATGGGGGCGCTGCCGCCCTTCGCGGCCATGGATATGTTGATCTCTATGGGCGCGAGCATCGGGATGGGACACGGGTTCAAGCAGGCAGGCGGGCAAGAGGGCGTCGTGGCCGTCATCGGCGACAGCACCTTCTTCCACGCCGGTATGGCGCCGCTCGCGTCTGCCGTCTACAACAAAGCGAACATCGTTATTGCCGTGCTCGACAACCGCATTACCGCCATGACGGGGCAACAGCACCATCCCGGCACCGGCACCACCCTCCAGGGAGCAGAGAACAAGCCCATCGACATCGCTGAAGTCGTCCGCGCGCTGGGCGTCACCTACGTTGACGAAGTGGAAGCGTGGAATGTGAACGCGCTGAACCAGGCCTTGCGGGCGGCGTTGAAACACGAGGACGGTCCGGCGGTGCTCATCGTGCGCGGGGCGTGCGTCTTCACCCCGCATTTCCATGTCCAAACCCGCATGCAGGTCGATCTCGAAAAGTGCGTCGCCTGTGGTTCCTGCTTCCGCGTCGGCTGTCCTGCCATCCTCAAGAGCGAGGAGATCTATCCGACGAACCACAAGCCGAAGTCGTCGATTGACCCACTGCTGTGTACGGGCTGTACTGTCTGTATGCAAGTGTGTCCAACCCAGGCGATTGCGCCTATAAGCGAATGAAAGAATCAGCGAATGAAAGAATCAGCGAATAATAGCTGAGGTGAAGGATGGAGTATGCGGAGTGGGAGAAAAACGTTCACGCAAGGATTAAAAAGGAGTCGATTTGGCAGTTTTTTGGCTACCGTAAAGCTTTGTTTGCCTATGAACTCGTTTGGCAAGACTGTGATATTTTGAATCTCGACATGAGAGGTAAAGCAGTTGCCCAACAGTTGATCCGCAGCGCAGGCTCTATGAGCGCAAACCTCGAAGAAGGACACGGACGAGGATACGGCAAACAGCGCGATTGGTTCCTCAAAGTTGCCATCGGTTCAGCGCGAGAAAGCAAAGGTTGGTATTGGCGTGCTGAACACCTTCTGCCAAAAGATATCCTGGAGCAGCGATTGGCTCTGTTGGATGAAGTACTCGCACTCCTTGTTACTGAACTTCAACGTCAACAACTTCGCTGATTCTCCATTCGCTGATTCTCCATTCGCTGATTCTCCAGGAGGACATAATGATTAATCACATGAATTTTCTTTTCGTCGGCGTCGGCGGACAAGGTGTACTCACCGCATCAGATATCGCCGCCCAAGTCGGACTGGACCTGGGCCTGGACGCGAAGAAGTCCGAAGTCCACGGATTCGCCCAGCGCGGCGGGGTGGTAGAAAGTCATGTCCGCTGGGCGCCGCGGGTGGGATCGCCCACATGCGAGGAAGGAACGGTGGACGTGCTGCTGTCGTTCGAGTTGCTGGAGGCTGCCCGTTGGATCGATTTCCTCAAACCCGGCGGTATCGTCATTGTCAATCGGCAGAAGATTATGCCGATGTCGGTGAGCGTCGGCAACGCCGTCTACCCCACCGAGGACGCCATTCTCACGGCCCTGCGCCAGAAGGCGAGTCAGGTCGTCGCCGTGGACGCATTGCCCCTGGCGGAGCAAGCGGGCAACCTCCGCACGGTAAACACGATCATGCTCGCGGCGCTGGCGACGCTGCTGGAAACCGACCCGGCAGTCTGGGAGACCGCCATACTGCGCCGCGTCCCGCCGCAGTATGCCGATGTCAACAAAGTTGCCTTCAGATTGGGGCAGCAGGCAGCCCAGCCATAACAGCTTTCCACGGCTTTATGAGATTACTCAAACACCATTGGCAGGCAGGAATCATCGTCCTGGCCTATCTGGCGCTTGCCTTGATCTATGGGGTAACCACGCCCGCCTTCGAGCATGTAGACGAGGCCGAACACTTTGGGGTCATCCGCTATATTGCGGAAAACGGAAAGTTACCCATCCACCAACCGAGCGACAACGCCATTTACCATTACGATCAAGAAGCCTCCCAACCGCCGCTTTACCATCTCCTGTCGGCGGGGCTGACGCGGCTATTGGGTTTGCATGCCGACGATGCCGAAATGTTCCAGCAGAACAATCCCTGGGCGTCATGTCACCTCGAAGCAATCGATCGATACGACAATCGCACCCTCCTCTACCATAACCGCGAGACATTCCCCTGGCACGGTACCTTGCTCATGCTGCACGTGCTGCGTATCTGGTCCACCATCCTGCAGGTCATCACCGTCATCGGTACGTATGCCTTGACACGGGCAGCCTTCCCCGACCGTTCCCGGCTGCCGTTATTGGCTGCGGCAATCGTCGCTTTTAATCCCCAGTTCATTCTGACGGCCAGCGGCATCAACAACGACAACATGCTCACCCCCCTGGTCACACTGGCGCTGTACCGGCTCTTTACGCTTTGGCGGGATGGGCTATCTACAAAGCGCGCGATCGTCACCGGCATACTCATCGGATTGGCCGGAATGTCCAAGTTAAGCGGCTGGCTGCTGTTGCTACTCGCCGGTTTAGTATGCCTGACGCTACTGCTGCGCGCCCCAGAGAAACGCCGGCAGTTAGCATTCACCGCTATGCTCATTCCAGCAGTGGCCCTGTGCATGAGCGGTTGGTGGTTCTGGCGCAACTGGCAATTGTATCAAGATCCTCTGGCGCTAAAACCGATGCTGGCAATGGTCAGTAAACGTGCCGGTCCGCCGATTTTTTTCCCTGAAATGTGGCTTATGTTCAGGTCGTTTTGGGGACAAATCCCTTGCTCGCTTTATCCGCCAGCGTATTATGTCTTCTTCATCGCCCTCGTGGTGATGGGGATAGGCGGCCTGGCGTGGGGATGGCGAAAATTCACCCGCCAAGAACGCTGGCTCAGCGCTTTTGGCGGCGCGTGGTTTGTCCTTGTCGTCATAAGCTGGTCACGATGGAATATGGCGACTCCTGCCCCATGGGGACGTTTGGTCTTCCCTGCCCTGCCTGCCATCGCGATACTTTTAGCCTTGGGCATCCATTCATTATCACCATCCCCCTCTCCCTTCGCCACGATCATCATGGTTGCACAAGCCCTCGTCGCCGTGTGGACGGCAGTGTACCTCTTGCCCGCTTTTTATGGACTCCCGCGCCGTTATGCCGACATGCGCCATGTTCGACCACAGTATCCGGTCACAGCCACCTTTGGCAAGGTCATCGAGTTCTATGGATATGACATTGACTTTGATGATCGAACGTCCTTGCTTGACCTCACCCTGTATTGGCAGGCGCTCGCCCCGATAAAGGAAGACTACGTCCTGGGGCTTCAGATGGTATCCCTTGCCCCTGAGGATACGACCTTGCGGATGAACTACAACTCGTGGCCGGGGCGGGGGGCTTATCCGACCACCGCATGGCAACCCGGCGAAATCATCGCCGACCGCTATCGTTTGCATGTGCCAGAGGCGGACCTGGTCACACAAGCATGGAAACTCAACGTGCTGCTTTATCGGCGCGACACCGGGGCGCGGTTACCGTTAGTCATCAGTGGACAACCCGCCGACAGCGCCCTAACGTTGACCACCCTGCGCGTCAACGGTACAACGCCCCATTGCGTAGACGCAAATACTTTGCAACACGAAGTTGTTTTTGGCGATGCCATAGCTCTAACGCACGCGCAAGTTGTGGGAAAAGATGGCGCCTTGAATGTGACCCTACGCTGGAACAGTCGGCGTACCGTAGCGGACAACTTTACGGTCTTTGTGCATTTGTTCGACACTCAGGGGACATGGGTAGGTACAGGTGATGCACCTCCCATGCAAGGTGCTTTCCCCACCGGCCTATGGCAGCCCGGTGACGTGGTGTGCGACACTCATACGTTGAACCTGCCGCCGAATTTGGATCTGTCAACAACCCGCATCGTTGTGGGACTCTACCAACTTGAGAGTGGCGCACGACTGACGGCAGTACAAGACACCCTGCACCTGCCTGATGACGCCGTGACAATCTGGCCCGTGCCATAACGTCACAGCCATGAAGTGTTGATGGCGCGCTCGGCGGCCCGGGCCAAGGGGGTGAGCTGAATAGCAACCTGTTACTGAAGGCCGGTCGCCCGTCCCTTGGCCCCGTCACACCTCATCCGCAGGGGGCAAATCCTCCAGGCTCAATGAGAGCACTTGAGACACGCCATCGTCTCCCATCGACACGCCGTAAATCGTATCGGAAACCTCGACCGTCCCACGATTGTGGGTGATGATGACGAACTGCGTCTGCCGCGACAACTCACGCAGCATAGTGCGGAACCGCCCCACATTCGCCTCATCCAACATCGCGTCCACCTCGTCGAGGATACAGAACGGCGTGGGGCTGACGCGCATCACCGCGAAGAGCAGGGCCATCGCCGTCAGCGTGCGCTCGCCGCCGGAGAGCATCCCCAAACTCGAGGTGCGCTTCCCCGGCGGGCGGGCTATGATCTCCACCCCGGCGGTGCCGTTGCTCTCGTCACCCTGCGCTTCCTCACTCGTCAAACTCAGTTGGGCTGTTCCCCCGTTGAACAGCAACTCGAAGATGCGCGCGAACTCCGCAGCAATGGCTTTGAACGTCGTGCGGAACGTCGTGTCCATCATCTCATCCAGTTCGGCGATGATCTGCCGCAAGTGCGTTGCAGCGTTCTCCAGGTCCGCCATCTGCTCGCGGAGGAAAGCATGCCGCTGCTCAAGCTCATCATATTCCTCTTTTGCGGCGACGTTCACCGGCTCGAGGCGGTGAATTTGCGTGCGCAGGTCGCGGATCTGGCGCTCCAGCCCCTCCGGCAACTCCGTCACCACGGGCAACGGCGACACAATGGCATCCAGCGGCAATGGCTGTTGCGCGGAAAGCGTCTCCGGCAAGTCGCCAATGACGATCCCCAACATCTCCTCGATCTCGTGGCGCAGTGTCTGGAGCTGATCCTCGCGGCGGTTGGCTTCGACCTCGGCCTGCGCACGGCGCTGTTCGGCATCGTGCAACACACGGTGCGCCTCACGTTCTCGTCCCTCCTGGGTCTCCAGCGCCTGTTCGAGTTGAGCCAGTTGAGCCTCCAACGGCGGAACCTGGGTCGACAATGCCTCCGCCGCCGTCCGTGCTTCATCATAAGCGCTTTGAAGTGCACCCAGGCGCTCCTCTGACGCGCTCAACTCTTCCACCAACGTGCGACCGTGTTGCTCCAACGCCGCGATCTGCTCCTGCAAACGCTGCACCTCACGTTGGCGCGTCGCCAGCAACACCTGCCGATTGCCGTGTTCCTGTTCCAGAAGCGCCGCCTGGGTGCGACGTTCGGCGGCGATGCGCGCCGTTTCATCGTCGGCCAGCATCTCAAGATCACGCGCCAGCGCCGCAAGCTGCGCCTCCGCTTCGCGCAACGCGGCCTCGGTTGCGTGGCGCTCCTCTTCAAGGCGGCTACACAACGTCTGCAAACGCTCACTCTCCTGCCGGCCCTCGTCGAGCAGATGGCGCTGCCAGTCGCTTTCCTGGATGAGCTTATCGAGGGCGCGGACTTCACGGTCCACGATGCGCTCGGCCTCCTGACGGCGCTGGGTCACAACCCGACGACGTTCTTCGGCGGTCTGTAGCTCCCGCTGCAACGCCTGAACCTGCGCCTCGCGCTCGCGCAGGCTGTCCTGCAACACTGCGACTTCCGCCTCCAGGGCGCCGACCCGCTCCGGCAACTCACGACGCTCGCGCTCGCGCGCCAACAGCCCCCCGCCCTGGCCTGGGGATGAATGCTCCTCACCGCCGGTCACGGCGCCGCCGGAACGCACAATCTCGCCTTCCGGCGTGACGATGCGAAAACTGCCGTGCAATTTCCGGTACAATTCGCGTGCTGCGTCCAGGTTTTGTGCGATGGCGGTGCGTCCCAAGAGCAGGACCACGGCGGGACGGTAACGCGCCGCGTATTCCACCAACTCCGCAGCGACGCCGATCACCCCATCGCCGGCGGGCACATCCAACACGGGGGGCGGATCCAACGTATCCAGCGGCAGGAAAGTAGCCCGCCCGGCGCGCTGGCGTTTCAACCATTCAATGGCAGCCTGCGCATCAGCCCAACGCTCAGCAACGATGTCTTGCACCTGGCCGCCCAGCGCCGTCTCGATGGCGCGATCCAGATGAGGGGGAACGCGGATGAGTGAGGCGACGGTCCCCGGCAAGCCGTGCAACTCGCCCCGCTCGACGGCCTGGAGTACAGCACGCACGCCGGCGTACAGGCCGGTGCCTTCACTCTGCAATCGCTCCAACGCCTCGAAGCGTGCTGCAACCTGCTGCAATTCTGCCTGCTTACGCCCCACTTCCCGGCGCGAATTCTCACTCTCAGAGCGTGCTGTCGCCAGCGCCGCTTCCAGGCGCGTCACCTCGGCCTCGGCAGACTGTAAGGCGGTCTCGATCTCTTCCAGAGCACGGCGCGCGTTTTCCACGCTGGCCTGTTGCGCCCGGCGACGCTCTGCAATGGACGCCAGTTCCGTCTCCAACTGAGCCACGCGCTGCGCCAGTTGTGTCAGACGCTCCGTGGCTTGTTCCCACCGGCTCTGACGGTCGGCAAGACGGTGACGGCTTTCCAGCGCCCATGCCTGCATCTGCGCCTGACGGCTGAGGAGTCCCTGGCGCTGCTGTTCGACCTCCCGGCGTGCGGCTTCGGCTCCGGCAAGCTGCGCCTGAGCCTCAAGCCATTGCGCCTGCACAGCTTCAAATTCCTGCCGGAGCGCCGCCATATCCTGCGTTTCTGCCTCCAATGCCGAACGCAGTGGAACCAGGTTGGCCTGGCTCTCCTCCTGACGCTCCTGCAACTGGCGGCGGCGCTCGCGGGCGACGGCCAACTCGCGCTGGCGGCGTTCCGCTTCGCTGTGACGGACACTGCTCTCACGGTGCAGTTCTGCCAACTGCAGGCGTATGGCGGTAATCTGCTGGCGCAGGGCGCCGATAGCAGCGGTCGTCGCATCGGACTCGATGGCCGACTGCTGCACCTTCTCGGCGCGATAGGCAACACGCTGCCGCGCCTGTTCCAGTTCGGCCACGGCCCGCCCCCAGCGGTAACCGTACCACGTGCGCAGCGTCGCATTGAGTGCGGCAGTCAATTCCGCGTGCTGTGCTGTGCGCGCCGCCTGCTTTTGGAGACGGCGTAAGTGCGGCTCCATCTCGCCGACGATATCGTAGACGCGCTCAAGATTGCGGCGCGTTTCATCCAGGCGGCTCACGGCTTCCTCCCGGCGTGTCCGATAGGGGGCAATGCCGGCCGCCTGCTCGAAGAGGGCCAGACGCTCTTGCGGACGCAGCGCCAGGACTTGATCCACCAGCCCTTGCCCGATGATCAGGTAAGCGTCGCGTCCCAAGCCTGCGCGGTCGAGCAGGTCGCGCAAATCCATCAGGCGCACGCGACTCCCGTTGAGCAGGTAGTCGGTCTTGCCGTCGCGGTAGGTACGACGTTCGATAATCACCTCGGCAAAATCTACCGGCAGCCAGGCATCACTGTTGTCAAAGATGATGGACACGCGCGCCATGCCGGCACGCGGGCGTTTTTTGCTTCCGGCGAAGACCATATCTTCGCCCGTGCGCCCGCGAATCGTCGTCAGGCGCTGTTCGCCCAGCACCCAGCGGATGGCATCCGCCACGTTACTTTTACCGCTGCCGTTAGGGCCGACAATCGCCGTGATGCCGGTAGGATACACAAACGTGATCGGGTCGGCAAAGGATTTAAAGCCTTGAACGTCGAGCTGTTTGAGTTTAGGCATATCGCTCCGAAAATAGTCGGGTAGTCATCAGTCAGGGGGTCGGGTAGTCATTTCCGCGCGCCACGGCTTGAACTCTCCTGGGGCGTTGTGGGCCAGACCGGGACAAACATCATCCACTGGTCGGGGTGACGCCGGATCAGGGTCTCGATCTCGGCCAACACCCGCCGCAAATTGTGAGCCATGTCGGCCTCGGCATTGCCGGTACGTTCCATGGTCATCGGCGGGTTGGCGACTACGGAGTAGGCGCCGTCCTCGTAGTAAGCGACAATGGTGATGACCAGGCAATCGGTGCGCAAGGGGATGCGGATGTAGCCGGTAGGCAGGTACGCCGTGGCGCCGAAGAATTCCACGGGTTCGTTGCCCTCGTTGAGCGGACGATCCACGCCGGTGACGACAATGCCCCCCTGCCGCAAGCGCCCTAGCGCCTCCCGCAAGGATGCGGGTGAAACGGGCGTGAGGATAGCATGGCCCTTTTCACGCAGGCGGTTGAAAAATTCAAAACCGGCCGGTGGATTGGCCAGAGAAAGCACTTGCATCGGCACAGGAACATACTGCGAAATTCCGATCAGGGCCAGATCGAAGTTAGACATGTGCCCCCCCAGGATGAAAAGTCCACGCCCGGAGGCGATGGCTTGACTGAGATAGGTCTTGGTTTCGTCGGTCAGTCGCACCGGGGGATAGAATTCCTCCATGTTGATTTTGCCGTGGCCGATGTTGTGAAAAAGTTCGTAATAACCACGGGCGGCATTGCTGATAAGCCGGTAGAGCGCACGCTCAAGTTCCCTGTCGGATGTCGCCGGGCCTAAGACATGGCGTAAATTCGCCCGCGCAGCCCAGTAAAGATCAGGCTTGAACGTCACGATGACACGCGCTGCCAGTCCGGCCATGAAGCGTCCACCGCGCGGCGGGAGGTATTTACCGAGGTAGAAACCCACCCGTGTGGGCCACCCTTTGGAGAAAAAAGCCTTGGCGCCCACAACTTATCCCGAATGTGATTCCTCGCGGAGCGTGTGCGGTGCCTCGACGAGGACCGGAATGCCGCGCAGTAAGCACAGCGCCAACGCCAGCCAGGCACTCACCTGAGCAATAACATTCACCGTCGCCAACGCCGGGCTACCGGCAGCAGCCAGGCCGTGTGTCAGAGCCAGGGAGGAAAATGCCACGGCCTTCGCTACCGCAAAGGACGAGCGCAGCCAAGGGGATTTCACCAGAAAACGTCCCACAGGCGAACGCATCATCTCGAAGGGGGCTAAACCCTTCGACGGTGCCACAGCACGGACGGCGTCCACGAAAGTGCCGCGCGTCAGGACAATCAGGGGAAAGATGATAGGAATCAAGTCCAGATCCGCAAAGACGACCCACAGCAAAAATTCCACGGTGCGGTCGGCAGCGATGTCGAGCACACTGCCGAGAACAGAAGTCTCACCCCGCCTGCGCGCCACCACGCCGTCAAAGGAGTCCATCATAATGAGAAAAATGATGAGCAACGCAGCCACAAAACTGGGTGTTGCGGAAGGTTGATAGAGCAGAAGAATAATGAGTGCGAGCACAGGCATCCGCGATAATGTTATGAGATTTGCAACCATCGTCCTTTCACTCCTGGTGTAAAATAGTCTGGTAGTCTTAAATCCGCCCGGCGGACCGAGTCTGACCGGACCGGGAATACTGAACCCCTACTGCCACTGCAGGTCTTGGTTCATCATCTCTCCTGCACCCAAACTCAAAACTAACGCACTGAGTATAATCCAATGAACCTTAAGGTCAAATGTAGCGCCTGAGGAAATATCGCTGGCGTTGATAGATATAGGACTTACGCAAGAGACGCCTGAAGGCGTCACTACAAATCCTCCGCCGCTTGAGGTGAAAAAGTGAGGGTGTGGCGGGCGGCTTCGCCGCCCGCCACACCCTACAAAAATTTCCCCCTTCCCTGGGGAAGGGGGCAGGGAGGATGGGCGCATAGAAACACGAATATCTCGTCACCCAAGAGCGCTTTGCATCCTAAAATCCGCGCACAACCTGGTATAGGGAATCAATGGCTTCGTCAGGTTGACTCCTACGCGGCGCAAATACCTGCCCAGTTTATGTTGGCAGGGATCGTCAGATCCCGGCGTAGCGCCCAAGAACCGCGGATCTGGCGATCCGCTCCAGGCATGGCTAACGGGTGATGTACTGGCCTGAATAGTTACCAAAAAATATGGGGTGGTGCAAGCCATCCCATATTTCTGTGCAAGTCAGAGGCAGTTGGGATCAATTTCCTTTGGGACGCGACTCCCACAGGAGCTGTTCACGCAGCATTAAGTCGGTATTGCGAATCTTGAAGGCCAGGTCACTGGCGATGTTGCGCATCAACAGATAGCCAAAATAATGGTCTTCTTCACACAGACGCACCAAATCTTCCCGTTTGATCGCCTGCA
This sequence comes from Anaerolineae bacterium, assembly GCA_035415725.1. Lineage (GTDB taxonomy): Bacteria > Chloroflexota > Anaerolineae > B4-G1 > SLSP01 > DSWT01. The sequence continues at coordinate 30,822 of DAOOGN010000042.1, forward strand.
ACCTTGCTTCTTCAGAGATAGCCCGGGCAGAGGCCGAACGCATCCCTCGATCCACCAGGCCGACTTCACCAAAGGTCTGTCCAGGCCACAAATTGGCAATGACGGCCGGTTGTACGTCGGGTTGCAAGGTACCCAACAGGCTTGGGTCAATGACGATTTCTACGATACCTTCGACAATAATGTACAATTCATCACTGGGTGTATTTTCCTTCACGATGACGTCACCTTTTTTATACACACACTCGTGACAAACAGTGGCAACTTTTTGCAGGCTTGGTTTCGGAACGCCGTAGAAAATATCTGCCTGTCGTAAAACGCTTTCTATTTGCATATATGCCTCCGTGAATAAGACCCCATCTTTGCCCAACACATCATTCATAGGACTTACGCCAATTTCCGTTTGTAGTGACGGCTTTAGCCGTTCTTAGCTCCTAAGAGACGCCTGAAGGCGTCACTACAAATCCTCCGCCGCTTGATTCGAGCCAGGCTTGCGTAAGTCCTGATTCATAAATCATGGGAGCTACGTCAGGCTGTATTAAATCAAGTATAACGTAATTTGGCGCTGAGGCAACCGACTAGTACATCGTGGCAGAAATTTCACACCCGCCAGCCATGCTCGGAGCGGATCGCCAGATCCGCGGTTCTATAGGCGCTGGCTCTCTCATCCCCCAACCCCCTTCTCCCCCGCCAGCGGGGAAGAAGGGGGCGAAAAAGGGGGGGGGATGGCGACACCCCCTACAAAAATCCCCCTTCCTGGGGGGCAGGGGGAATTATTAAAGCTAGCAAGATTTACACGACGACGGACAACCTACAAAAATCCCCCTTCCTGGGGGGCAGGGGGAATGGGCTGATAGAAACACGCCTATCTCGTCATCCACAAGCACCAGGCATACCGCAATCCACGCTAAACCTGGTATAGGGGATAAGTGACTTCGTCAGGTTTACTAGCCTGAATAGATACAACCGGGGAACTATTTGTGCCGCGCAGTACTAGAGATGGCAAGCCACAAGGTTTATTCAACAAAGATCTCGACCCGTTCGCCAGCGCTGGGATCTTGCATGTCGAGAATATATCCTGTCTCACCACGATTAAGCATTTCTTCCAGTTCCCCTGTATCCAGCCCTTCCATCCCGGCAATGTTGCCTCCCACGCGCAGACCGGCTCGCACCACGCCCACCGGCAGTGTAAGATTCACCCGCAGTCTCTTCGCTTCTATATCCGTCACACGGATACGCACCCAACGAGGTTTGCGCTTCCGTTGTTGCGTGTTCTCCACTTGATTGCGCAAAGCATCCAATAAACGTGCCGCTTCATCGGCGGTAATTTTGCCTTCCTGAACCATCTGGAGAATCTTACGGCGCTCCTCATGCATCCTACGTGAATCCGCCGGAATAAACGTCCCCGCCAGACCAGCCGAAGCCGCAAGGGGGTCTTGCTGTCCCAATGACTTTTGCAGCTCTGCCAGAGTTTCCTGCAGATGCTCCCGTTTTTCAGCAAGCATCTCCCTCTTCATCTCGAATCTTTCGATCTGGGCTAACAGCCGCTCGCGCTGCACCTCCAGTTGCATGCGCGCATTTGCCGCTGGCCCTTCTTCACCGTCCATACTGTCCGCCAATGCAGCCTCAATCTGCGTCAATTCAAGGTTGATCTCCTGAAGTTGCTGCTGGATTTCTTCATCATTCGGGAGTTCCTCAAGTCTACGACGCACTTTTCCTATGTCTTGCTCTACCCTCTCCCTGACCCTCGCGCTGACATCCGGCCTTTCCACCACCCTTTGCCTCCTTAATGCCTTATCAACCTCATATCATCACCTAAAAGAAGCCCTTTACTCTTTAAGGGTCTTCAACACTTCGTCCACTGTCGTTCTTCCTTCAGCCAGATCATCCAGCATGGATTGCATCATTTCTTCATCAGTTCCTGGCCCTCCAACTTCATAGCCCATTGCACGAATCACTTCATGCAAGCGATTACGGACGGCAGGATAAGAAAGCCCCAATTCTTCTTGCAAGCGATTGAGTTTGCCCTCCAAACGCACAAAAAGCTCCACGAAATTCCATTGTTCTGGAGTGAGTTGTGTCAGGCGGTCAGGATGGGTTTTGTGCTATGGCGAAATTTGCGTAAGTCCTAACCATGTTATTGCAGGACTTACGCAAGCCTGGCTCGAATCAAGCAGCGAAGGATTTGTAGTGACGCCTTCAGGCATCTCTTAGGAGCTAAGAACGGCTAAAGCCGTCACTACAAACGGAAATTTGCGTAAGTCCTAACCATGTTATTGATTAAATTCTAGCCTGCGCTTAAGATTTGTCAATGACGAATTTCAGGGGAATAAACAGCCAACAAAAAAACCCCAGCGAAAAGCTGGGGTTCATGATCCAGGCCGAAATGGTACAGCAAGGATTTATGGTTTATAAACAGCAACAGTTCCTTGGCAATGACCTACTCTCCCACCCCGTTACCAGG
>DAOOGN010000043.1:0-32726 GCA_035415725.1 Anaerolineae bacterium
AAGGTCCCCCGATACGAAAGCCGATGCCCTACCCCCTAGCATCGGCCCCAGCAACTTAATCTATCCAGATCAGTCTTGCTCGTTTGGTATCTTATCTCTTTGTAATTTATACTATACTACAGTTTCGTGCTTTTGTCAAGCCCCAGCCGCTTCATTTTTGGAGCCACTTGGACTATCCCAAACACAGGACAAAATTTTACCACAACCTGGTTTCTTGTCAAGAGGGAACTTTCATCTCCCAAAACAACGTCTTAATGCTGAAATCGGTACGATTTATGCAGGGAAGGAGAAGACCATGAAAAAACAAATTGCGGTTCTACTGGCGCTGTTCGTCATTGTTATAACGGCAAGGCCCGTGCTGGCCGATGGGATCATCATCATCGATCCACCTGTTGACCCACCACCCGACTGGCAGCCGTGGTTGACGATCCGCTATCATCGTGTGACAGTCGCCATTGAGGATCAGGTAGCCGTAACAAAGGTGGATCAGGCATTCCGCAATGACGGCAAGGTGCCTGCCGAGGGGACCTACGTCTTCCCTTTGCCGCCGGGGGCAGTGGTGCAGAGTTTTGTTATGTGGGTGGATGGAAAACCGATCGAGGGGGAGATTTTGCCGGCGGACAAGGCACGTGATATTTACGAGAGCTATGTGCAACGGCAGCGTGATCCCGCTTTACTGGAATATGTCGGACGTGACGCGGTCCGCGCGCGTATCTTTCCCATTCCGGCGGGGGAGGAACGACGCATCCAGTTAGAGTACACGCAAGTCCTCCCCATAGCCGACGATATGATGGCTTACCGCTATCCATTAAATACCGAACGATTTTCCGCGCTTCCGTTGGAACAGGTCAGCATTTCCGTGAGCCTGACATCGAAAACACCCCTGCGCGCCATTTACTCCCCAAGCCACCAGGACGAGGTGGTCATCACCCGAGAAGGGGCCCATCGCGCGACGATCAGTTATGAGGCCAACCACGTCCTCCCTGAACGCGACTTCGAGCTATATGTCGGCACCGGCAGCGAGGACATTGGCGTCAACCTGCTCACGTATCAGACGGGCGACGAGGATGGATTCTTCCTTCTTACGCTGATGCCGGCCCTGGCTACCGAGGGGCAACGTATTCTACCCAAGGACATTTTCCTGGTGCTAGACACGTCAGGATCTATGGAAGGCGATAAGCTCAAGCAGGCCCAAGATGCGCTCGTGTACGTCCTCGAACATCTGAATCCTGAGGATCGTTTCAATGTGATTGCTTTCAGCAGCGGTGTGCGCATGTATGCCACCACCCTGCAAGCCGGCCAGGAGGCAGACGCGGCTAGCGACTGGGTCTATCGCCTCGAAGCGCTAGGAGGCACGAACATCTATCTGGCGCTCTCCGCGGCTCTGGCGCAGGCCAATGCAACCCGACCGACCGTGATTATCTTTCTGACCGACGGGTTGGCCACCGAGGGCATCGTCGAAGCTCAAACACTTCTGAGCACGTTGGCGCAAGAAGCTCCGCCTTCAGTGCGCATCTTCCCCTTCGGCGTGGGCTATGATGTCAACACGCTGTTCCTGGATCAATTGGCCCAGGATCACAAAGGCATCCCGGCTTACGTCAAACCGGAAGAGCGCATCGCTGAAAATGTGTCAGCTTTCTATGCGCGCATCCAAAGTCCCGTGCTGACCAACGTGACGCTGGAGTGCGGTGCTATCCGGACCTACGATGTCTATCCCACACCGCTCCCGGACCTTTATGCCGGCACGCAACTCATTGTGACCGGGCGTTACACCGGATCAGGACCACAATCGATCACACTCACAGGTGAAGTCGAAGGACAGCGCGCAACCTACGAGTATGAAGGCAACTTTCAAGCCGATAAAAGTAAAGATTTCATTCCCAGGTTGTGGGCCGCGCGGAAGATCGGCTACTTACTCACGCAAATCCGCCTTCATGGGGAAAATGCCGAGTGGATCGACGCCGTTGTCGATCTGAGCCGGCGGTATGGCATCATCACTCCTTACACTTCCTTCTTGGTGGAAGAACCCACAGACGCCCTAAGTACAGAAGGGCGCGAGCACGCCGCAGAGGAGTTCACGGAGTCTCTACAGGCAGCACCGACGGCGGTTTCGGGTGCAAGCGCCGTCGAAGATGCCGAAATGCGCAAAGGACTGGGCAACGCTGAGGCCCCACCGGCCGCCGGTGAGATGCTATCTTCACCAACAGGAAACGATGCAGTGAAAGAATTGAGCAGCATCCGTTACGTAGGGGACAAGACTTTCCTTTGTCAGAACGGCGTCTGCATCGATACGGCTTACATCCCCGATCAAATGACGCCTCAAGAAGTGCCTTTTATGTCCGCAATGTACTGGGAGCTTACTGAGACGCAACCGGAGTTGGCAGCTTACTTCGCAGTCGGCGAAGAAGTTTTTTGCGTTGCGGATGATGGCACAGCCTACCACTTCAGACTCGGTGCAGAAGCAGAAGAGATCGCTCGTCCGGAGGCGTCGTCGACAGAAGAAGCATCACCCACACCCACCCCGCTGCCCGACACCGATGGACCACAACCCGCAGCGCGTGGCCATTCCGGCATCTGCGGCAGCGCCGCCGCCCTCGCAGCCAGTGCTGCCGTCGTCGGATGGCGCGGGAAACGAAGATTCAAATAAAGTAACTATTCAGCCTATCTCCCCCAGCCCCCCTTCCCGTTGACGGGAAGGGGGGAGAAATTTGTGCTATGGCGAAATTGGCGTAAGCCCTATAAAAACAAACTGTGGTATACTGAGGGTCGATTAACAGAGCGAATACGTTCCTTCGGGGCAGGGTGAGGATGCGCGTAGCCATATCAAATAAGGCGTCCAATTCCCTACCGGCGGTCAAGAAAGTCGTCGAGAAGCGACGGTTTCCAAGCCCGCGAGCAGTTTGCTGAACCCAAACTGTTGATCCGGTGAAAATCCGGGGCCGACGGTAAAGTCCGGACGAGAGAAGGAAAAAACACGTGCGATGGATTGTTCGATGACGCCCCGAAGTTGAATTTCGGGGCGTTTTTGTGTGCGAGAGGAATTTCACATGAACTGGCGTTCACCAGCGGTGGAATGAAAACTTTTTACCCCGAAGAACACGCAGGACACAAAGAATCTGTGTTTTTCTCTGTGAACTCTATGTGCTCTGGGGCTATTTTCAAGGGAGAAGAACTTGGCCGCACGCACAACACTCAAATCCAATGAACGTTATAGGCAGACGCCGTTCCGCCATCTGCCCTTCTATCTATTCTCGCTAGGGTTAGGTCTCCTCGTCTGGCAGACAGCGGTGTTGTGGATCGCCGATACACCCCGGCGGTTTTTACTGCCCACGCCCGGCGCCGTCGTCGTTCGCTGGGGAAAGCTCATCAGCAGCGGTGTACTGCTCGCTCATGTGAAGGTCACGCTGGTGGAAATGGGTCTGGGGTTGCTCGTGGGGACAACACTCGCGGTGTTGTCAGGCTACGGCGTCGTGCATAGTAAACTCATCGCTTACCTGCTGGAACCGGCAATCGTCACTTCACAGGCGGTACCCATCGTGGCCCTCGCCCCTCTGCTGACGGTGTGGTTTGGACCGGGGCTGGCCTCGAAAGTGGTGGTCTGTGCGCTTATCGTCTTCTTCCCCCTCCTCGTCAACGTCGTCACGGGCCTGAGAAGCATCGATCCACGCCTGCAAGATTTGTTTCGCATGCTGGAAGCATCACGTTACCAGGTGATTGTCAAACTGGAGATTCCCGCCGTGCTCCCCGCCTTCTTAGCGGGTCTGAAAGTCAGTGGAACGCTCGCCGGAATGGGGGCGGTCGTCGGTGAATTCGTCGCTTCGACGTGTGGACTGGGCTACCTGGTCAAACAAGGCCAGAATCTCTACGACATGCCGATGATGTTCGCAGCGATCATCACCCTGATGGGAATCGCCTTAGGGATATATGGCCTCCTCAGTCTCATCGAACGCCGCGCCCTGCGTTGGAGTATACAGGATACCACGGCGTTCGACGCTGAGGAACCGGCTTGAATATCTCAAAAAATCCGTAATCATTCAGTCACCCTTGTCAGGTGGCGAAGGGGACTTTGTTTAGGCTTGCCAGGGATCGTCAGATCACGCCAGAACCGCGGATCTGGCGATCCGCTCCAAGCGGCGATCCGCTCCGATCCTGGCTAACGGGTGTGGAATTTCTGCCTCGATGGACTAGCCTGAATAGATACAAAAAATTCTTAATTTCGGAGGTCATGATGCGTGTACGTTGGTTCTCTCTCATAATCCTACTTTTTGTCCTGGTCGGATGTGCGGACAAACCCGCCAAGTCGGCGTTGACCACCCTCAATTTGCCGATGGGTTATGTCGCCAATATGCAGTTCAGCCCGTTCTACGTGGGCAAGGAGCGCGGCTACTTCGAACAAGCCGGCTTCGCGGTGACGTTTGATTATCGTTGGGAAACCGACGGTATACAACTGGTTGCTGCCGGAGAAATCCCCTTTGCCGTCGCCAGCGGCGATCAGGTGATTCAGGCCCGCAGTCAAGGGCTGCCGGTCGTGGCTGTGGCCGCGTGGTATCAGAAATTTCCGGTCGCGGTCATAGCGTTGCAGGACACCCCTTTAGATTCACCGGCAGAGATGCGCGGTTTGCGGATCGGCATTCCTGAAACATTCGGCGCATCGTACATCGGATTGCGCGCCCTCCTGAAGGCCGGTGGATTGGCCGAAGCCGACATCGACCTGCAAACCATCGGCTACACCCAACTGGCGGCGCTCACGACAGGGAGCGTGGACGCCGTCGTAGTCTATGCCAACAACGAGCCGGTCGTGCTGGCACAAGAAGGCACGCCGTTCAATGCGCTGTATGTCGCCGACTACGCCAATCTTGTTTCGGCCGTTATCGTGAGCAACGACACGATGGTCCAAGAGCAGCCAGAGGCGGTGCAAGCCTTTGTAACGGCCTTTCTGCATGGGTTGAAAGATGTCATCGCCGATCCCGATGCGGCATTCGAGATCAGCGCGCCCTACATCGAGGGGCTTGAGGAGAATGCGAGCGCGCAGCGGGGCGTGTTGGACACCAGCATCGAATTCTGGCGCGCCTCCCACCTCGGACGATTCGAGGCCGCCGCATGGGAAGAAGCGCAAACGGTGATGGCAGAAATCGGCTTGATCGAACAGACGATGCCGGTGGAGACGCTGTTCACCAATGCGTTCGTGCAGTAAAAACGCAGCACAAGGAGCAGGATGGCCGAAGCTTTCCTCCAAATTCGTCATCTTTCCGCCAGTTTTCGCGGTTATCAGGGCGACTTGAGCGCGCTGGATGATGTGTCGTTCGACGTAGCCAGAGGGGAATTCGTCTGTCTGATCGGGCCTTCGGGCTGCGGCAAATCGACGCTGCTGCGCATCGCCGCCGGCCTGCTCCAGCCCACGCGAGGAGAAGTTCTGCTGGAAGGGAAGCCGCACTCCACCCCTCATAAGCGTGTGGGACTGGTTTTCCAACAACCCGCGCTGTTGCCGTGGCGCACGGTGGCGGATAACATCGCGCTGCCGCTGGAAATGGAGGGGTTGCCTGCCCGCGACATTCGAGCACGCACCGACGCTCTCCTGGCGCAGGTGGGGCTTTCGGGCTTCGAAGCGGAATACCCGATTCACCTCTCAGGAGGGATGGCGCAACGGACGGCCATGGCGCGTGCACTGGCGCAAAACCCGGAGGTGTTACTCCTCGACGAGCCTTTCGGCGCCCTCGACGCGCTGACCCGCGAGCGTATGGCCGTGGAGCTGTTGCGCCTCTGGGAAAGGGACAAGCGCACGGTGCTGATGGTGACGCACAGCGTCGAGGAAGCAGCCCTGCTTTCCGACCGGGTCATCGTCCTCAGCGCGCGACCGGGACGGGTAGTGGACAACGTGAACGTCACCCTGCCACGTCCGCGCTCGGCGGCACTGCTGGTGACGCCAGAACTCCAACAGATCGCCGGACGGTTGCGGGCGTCACTTTCGCAGGGGGATGAGGCCGGCCGTTAACCGTTGCCCCAGAGGATCCGCAGCGTGCCGCGGCGGTTGATGGAGCACGTCACGGTCCACACGCCGGTGGCGACGAGGCGTCGGGCATCATCAGGCAGTGGTTTGTCGTTCAAAAACACAGCGCGGGGGCGGGAAGGCAATGCCAGCCAAATTTCACCTCGCGCCAGGCGCTGCACTTCCAATGTCAATGTGAGGGTGTTCGCTTCTAACTGCCACGCGGTGATCTCGGCCCCCTGGGAGATGTGGAAAGTCGTTGTGACCAGGTGCGCGTCAGACACAACCGGACGGATGCCGAGCAGAACGGCGCCGTGGGGCGACAGATGAAAGACCGGCGGCAATGCACCCGGCTCCATACGCAGATAACGGCGCTCCCAAAAATCAAAGAGGTGGTAAGGTTTACGCTTGTCCAGCGACAAATCGGCCGGTAAAGTGCGTTCAAGCGGCGTCGCGCTCCAATTGAAGAGGCCGACCAGTCGCCAGTGACCCCAGGGGCGGGCAATCGGAACGACAACCTCCTCCGGCATCTCCTTCTGGAAAAGGTCGAGCACATCCATCCCATCCAACAAGGGAGGAAACAGGGCAGCCACCATTGCGCGACGTTCAGGGGATAGGGCTTCCAGATCATCAGAGAGCAAGAGCAGCCCCCCGGAAAGCCCCAAAAGCGTCGTTTGAGCCAGGACCTCGTCAGGGGTTAGTTGGGTTTGCGTACTACGTGCCAGCAGTGTGTCGGGATCGTTGGTCCACCAGCGGTTATGTATCCAGGTGCGTGTGGCGACATTGCGCAGACTGTTGCGCAGGCTGGGGAGTGAAGCATTGTGCTTCATCCAGCGGCCAACGCTGCCGAAAGTCGGCTCCCAGGCCGGCGCCGTATCCGGCCCGATGCGCATAGCATCCACGAGACCGATGGCCGGCTGCAACGGGGCTCCACAGCCGACGATGTAGGCTTCGCTGCCGGCGGCATCCCGGATGATCTGGAAAATCTGGCGCAAGGCCTGCGCCCGCGTCACCCGCGGGTTATAGCGCTGCCCAACCAGCGCTCCCGCGTACATAAAATCCAATTTAAGATACGAAAATCCCCACTCATGCACCGCACTCTCCACCAGATGTCGGATATGGCTTTGCACCCCGGGATGGGTGGGGTCAAGCGCTCGGCCCAAGAACCCTGAGATGAGTCCTGCCGCTACCGGACGACCACGCCGGGTGCGCAGTAACCAATCGGGGTGCTCACTGACCAGACGAGACTGGGGATGGGCAGTCAGTGGGCCTAACCACAAGCCCGGCGTAAACCCAGAACCGCGGATGCGTCCGGCCAGCCAGTGAAAATCGTGGGGGAAACGCTCATGGCGCGTCGTCCAATCTCCCCACAGCGCCTGATACCCCTCATCCAACTGGATCACCTGCAGGGGAACTTCATCGGCCAACAAAGCCGCCGCCGCCAGGTTATGGATGATATCCTCTTCACGGACCTGATTCCCGTACATATACCACGAACACCATCCTGTGGGCGCAGGACGCGGTGCGGGAAGCTGCATCTGGCGAATCACCGCATAGGCATATTGCGCCAACGGATCCGAGCTGGGCAGAGGCACCCATTCCAGGTAAAACCACTCGGAAGCCATCCCCTCACCGCTATCGAGCGGGATGTCATCGGCCTGAGACTGAAGGGTCAGGGCGCTATGCCCCGGTCGAACACTCACTCCCACCTGGACAAATTGATCCGCCAGAGACGCTCCGCCGGCCACCAACGCTTCACGGGGAGTGACCACAGCGCCTACCGTCTCGCTCCACATACGTCCGCCTCGTCCGCTCCACGGGGTCAGCGCGTTGTGGATCATCGGCCCCTGGAGCCAACGCACCGGCGGCGTCGGGACAAAACCATGCTTGTTGAACGGAACGAATCCAGACGTTGACCAGGATTGCCAGCCGTTGATGTAAAATCCGCCCGGCGGCGCCGTCGCCTCAAACCCATCCGGCGTCGTGCTGACAAAAAACCGGCGGATGTTCACCGATTCCGGCCCTACGTTGGTCACCGCGACTTTGAGGAGAATAAAAGGGCGCGATGGGTAAACCCGCGCGAACAAACTCAGCGCTAAACCCTGGGCTTCTTGATAGTAGATAGCAGCGTCCTCGGCCTGCCCGTGTGCATCCTCAAGGCGACTGGTCACGACGCGGCCAGAAACAAGTTTGTCGGTCGTCAGCGTGCGGACGCGCCCGTGTTGCCAAACCTCTATCCCGGCAATACAACGCAACGCTCGCCCAGGACTCTGTAAGCGAAATACGCCCTCTTGGGGTTCCCACCAGAATCCAAAACAGGGACTTTGGAACAGCAACGTCATGGTTCACACCATTCCCGGAAAAGAGTCAGACCGCCTGGCGCCTGGGCGCTCGCGGCTACGGATTAAAGATCAAGCTGCAGGTGCAGTTCCTTCAACTGGCGCGCCGAGACCGGCGCCGGCGCATCGGCCATCAAATCAGCAGCTTGCGACGTTTTAGGGAAAGCGATAACCTCACGAATGTTGGCTTCGCCGGCCAGCAGCATCACCAGACGGTCGATGCCGGGCGCTATGCCGCCGTGCGGAGGCGCGCCGTAGGAGAAGGCTTCCATCATGTGCCCAAACTTGGCGCGCGCTTCGTCCTCCGGGTAGCCCAACACGCGGAAGATGTCCATCTGTATCTGTGGATCATGGACGCGGATACTCCCCGACGCCAGTTCATAGCCATTGCAAACAAGGTCGTAAGCGTCGGAGAGCACGGCCGAGGGGTCGGCGATCATCGCGGCGTAGGTGTACGGGCGCGGCATGGTAAAGGGATGATGCGCGGCGTCCCAGCGCTGTTCCTCGGCATTCCACTCGAACATGGGGAAGTCGAGGACAAAGCCGAAGGCCAGCAGGTGCGGATCGGCCAGCGCCAGCCGATCGCGGAAGGTGAGACGCAACGCCGATAAGGAAGCTGCCACGACAGCCGGGGCGGCGGCAACGATGCAGACCAGATCCCCGGCCTGCGCCGCCGTGCGGGTAGCGATCATTTCCACCTCATCTGCCGTCAGAAATTTGACCGCCGATCCTTTCACGCCATCACTGTGGAAGGCCAGCGTCACCAAACCCTGCGCGCCCTGGCCTTTGACGATCTCGGTCAGTGCGTCGAGCTGGCTGCGGGTATAATCGGCGCACCCCGGCGCGACCAGCGCTTTGACCTGTCCGCCGGCCCGGACGGCGCCGCTGAAAACGCCGAATCCGCTTTCCGCCAGGGCATCGGTCAGAGTGACCAGTTCCATAGCGAAACGCAAATCCGGTTTATCACTGCCATAACGCTCCAGCGCCTCCGCGTATGTCAGGCGGGGGAAAGGAGAAAGGAGACGCTTCTCCGGCGTGACCGCCGGCACCAGTGCCGTAAACAGTCCTTCGATCAGGTCGAGCACATCATCACGATGCACAAACGACATTTCCAGATCGAGCTGGGTAAATTCCGGTTGACGGTCGCCGCGCAGGTCTTCGTCGCGGAAGCAATGTACGATCTGATAATAGCGTTCAAAACCCGCGACCATCAGCAGTTGCTTGAGCTGCTGGGGGGATTGGGGCAGCGCGTAGAACTTGCCGGGGTGAATGCGGCTGGGAACCAGATAGTCCCGCGCGCCCTCCGGCGTCGATTTGAACAACTGGGGGGTCTCGATATCCAGGAAACCGTGTTGGTTGAGATACTCGCGGATGAATTGCACCGTCTTGTGCCGCAGGATCAGGTTGCGCTGCATCCGCTGGCGACGCAGATCCAGGTAACGGTAACGCAGGCGCAACGCCTCGTCCACGGGGGATTCATCGTAGATGTAGAACGGCGGTGTTTGTGCCGTGTTGAGGATCTGAATGTCACACGCTCCAATCTCGATAGCGCCGGTCGCCCACTCAGTATTGACCTGGTCGGCGGGCCGTTGGCGCACCACCCCATGCACCTGGATCACGTACTCGTTGCGGATCTCGGCGGCGACAGCGTGTGCTTCAGGCGCCGTCTCGGCATCGACAACCACCTGAGTCAAGCCGTCCCGGTCACGCAGGACGATGAAAATCACGCCGCCAAAGTCCCGACGCAGGTGCACCCAGCCGGCCAACGTCACTTCCCGGCCGATATGCTCGGTGCGCAATTCGCCACACGTATGACTCTTATACATAGACCCTCCTGCTCAAAGAATGACTGCTCCCTGCACGATACTATACCACAGAGCACAGCAGTAAGCAAACAAAACGCCCTTCTCAGAAAAAGTCAAGATTGTTATTTTGTTCCACCCGGCCTTCTATTGCCAAAATTTGTAAAAATGATTATATTATATATAATCATAGATAATGGAGTGGATGACAAGCTTTCTGCCCGGTTGGTTCGTCGAGTGGATCCGAGTTTACGCCGCACCATTCCTCAAAGTTCAGGTGCGAGTTATGGCGCGAGCACTGCTCACGGGCATGGCCGATACGTTATTGTTCATCAGTTTGCCCATCGCCATCAGTTTAGGAAGCCAGTCTATCTGGAATGCACGTTACGAATTGACGGTAACGCAACAAGCCCAAATCGAACGCTGGGCCAGCGTGGCGCAACTGATCGCTTATCAAGAAGATGTCCCGCCGGTTGTACCGCTGGTTTTGTGGTACAAGGAGAACAATCTGCAAGAGGAAAATCCCAATAACTGTGAAGGCATCATGGGACTCTATACCGCGGTCTCAACAGGAGCCCTCCCTTGTTTCCCGGCAGGTCCACAGAACGCCTGGGAGATCGCCCGTCAGTTGCAGATGGGGACCCATACCTTCAAAACGTATTGTCCCGAGATCCAATACACGACGACGGATCCCCAACTCATTAAGCAGTGTTACCTGCGTTACAACGCCGGGCCGCACAGCCAGATGAATCCCGAACACTCGGCTTACGTGATGAACGGTTACGATACAAAGCACCAGAATATGGTGCTGACGGATATCCAGGGACGGCAGCACCGTATGACGGCTTTGGGTGCATGGCCGGTGCATATTGCCATCCAGGCACAGTTGGCGCAGCGCAGCCAGCCGGCAGCCGTTCCGGCGTTTCAGGCACCGGCGATGTTGCTACAGGAACTGCTCGACAAGCTATGGACAGTGACCAAAGGTCCCGACAAAAAAAGCGCCAGCGACGGGGTGTTGAGTCCCGACAGCGCGGCACAGCCATCCTTCTGCCGCGCGCCGGCCATCCGGGACTGTTTCATCGAACCTCATAGCGCAGGCGACGCTACATTGCGTCCAGGCGTCAGTCCCTTGTTGCTGGCACCGGCAGCGAGGGGTGAATTGATGTGCGGGTTGTTTCCAGGGATCGACTTGATACCGGCCGAAGCGTCGCTTGTTCTGGCACCTATGGCGGGTCAACTGATCCGCTACACAGACGGGAGAGGTAACCTGACCATCCAGATCGAGAACGACGAATGGACTCTCTGGCTTATTGGGTTGCGCTCCTATACGGCGCCTGAAGGCACTGTGGAGGCCGGCGATCCCATCGGCGCGGTCAGTGGTGCGGGAAGTCACACGCCCGGCGTGCATTATGCAATCTATGATAAAATTGCAGCAGGGTTCGTGGATGCACTGAGTTTTATACCGGCGAACATGTGTCCACCCACCGACTAGATTTGTGAAACTCGCGAAAAAAAGGAGTCAATTATGAATGCAGGAGCAATCGTCGTACTTGTCCTCATCGCCATGGCCATTGTGTGGGCATTCTGGCTGATCTTCAAACGTGACCTCATGGCCAATAATCTGGGAAAGTTGCTCACGTACTTTGCCGGCGTGATCCTCACTCTGCTCATTGTCCTGTGGATCACATCCCGTTTTCTCCCCTGGTGGGCCGTTCGGCTGGTCAGAGATACCCAACAGTCGCCCACTGCCCAGGAGCTACAAGTCGTCAGCGCCGATCTCTTCAAACAGATCGTGACCAGCCCGGGCCTGGTGGTGACAACACCCACACCCGTTGCGGTGACAACCCCCGTGGTCATTGTGACCACGCCGGGTGCAACCGTCAGCCCGGTCACGACGCCGGCCAGTGGCTCGATGCAGACGGTGCCCCTCAGCAGCGGCGAACGCACGCACACGGTGCAGTCGGGAGAAACATTGTACAGCCTCAGCCGGAAATATGGCGTGACGGTGGACCAGCTCAGGCAACGCAACAACCTGACCGGTGACCTGATCCGTGTAGGACAGCAACTTATTATTCCCTAATCAAGCCGTTAGCCTGTGAGCCAGACCACTGCGAAGACGCCCCCGGAGGCGCAGGAGAAAAGTCGCATACCGGTTGTTTTGCAAAAGACCTGGAAACTTTTTGAGAAGATCATTCATCCTTTTCTGGAGACTTTTCTTCCCCAGCCCCACTACCTCGAAGGAGAAGAGATCCAACAGGTCATCCACATGGCGCACTACCGGGCAGAAGTCCCCAAGCTGTTGGGGGCGTTGGGCATGATCGTCCTCGTGCCGGCGCTCGTTGTTTTCGGGGTGACGGTCCTGAATCATTCAGAAACAGGGGAACTGATCGCAGCTATCCTGGTCATCCTCGCCCTATTGCTCGTCTTTGAAGCGGCCCAAGAATGGTTGGTGTACAACCAGTGGCAGTTCATCGTGACGAACAAGCGCCTTATCCTCATCACACCGCACCCCGAACGGCGCGGCTTTGCCGACGTGATCTACTTGAAGGGCGGCAAAATTCAAGTTCTGGATGCCAACTTCTCCAAAAGTCCTTTCTGGGGGCTTTTTCAGACCATCCTGGGGAGTCGAGACGTGATGCTCAGTATGAGCGGCTATGAATTCAAAGAGACCGGCGCCCAGGTGAAAGGCGGCTTGCGCTTCCCCGATGTACGGTTAGAGGATATCAAAAGGTTGGAAGAACTGATCTTCGGGTAGGATGCAAAAAACCCAGGTGACGGTGGGGTTTTTGCATGAGGAGATCAGCGTCGGCGTGAACGCACGGCCACAAAACCGAGCACCGGCAACAACGCGAGCCCCCAGGCGCACGACTTCGGCGGGACGCCTTCCACCGGCATCAAAGGGCGTGCCGGGGGCGGGGGTGGCGTTGGCGACGCCGCGCCGGCGGGGACGGTGGGCATCACACGCGGAAGAACCGTGGGTGTTGCCGGGTATGGCGTAGGAGTGGGCAAGCGAAAGGGTGTGGCCGTCGGCGTGAGCGTCGCCGTGGGCGTGAAATAGGGAGTCGATGTCGGCGTGGCGGCGTCAGCTACGGACGTGAGAGTCGGCGTGATGACGGGCGCTTCCAGCGTCGACAAATCAGGCGTCGCCGTGGCGGGTTCGAGCGTGGGTGTGGGGGTGACGTCGAAGGCCGCGGCGCGATACTCAGCAACCAGCTCGGCCGTCAGGTTAAGGTAAGAATCCCCATAGTTGACCGATGGTTCAATGGACGTGCCCTCCATCCATTCGTTGAAACTGGTGATTGCCACCCAGTCGGCGGTACTGCTGATCGCGCCATCCCAACATTCACGATAATAGGCGCCGGCGTTGCGCTCGCGGACAAAGGTATCGGGACGCCCGGTCACCAGGTCGTTGTAGCCGGGCATCACCGTCGCCACCCAATAGCGGAACGTGTTGTGTTGCGCGCTCCACTGGTGCACCGCCTCCCCCCATTGCGTCAACACCGAGGCCGGCGTCGCCGACCAGGCCACACTGTAGAGATACAGACCGTCGAAAGCCTCAAGGTATTCCAGTTGCGTCCCCTCCGCGATCCACAGCATCTGGTGCGCCGGATCGACCTGCGCGCGAATATCCTGCCACGTGGCGACTGAGAACTTGTCCTGTTCCCAGAAGAAAACCACAGGATGACCATCCACTCGTAAATACGCCGGATGCTGCGTGTGATCTTCATACAACACACGCAGCGCCGTGACGACCTCATCCTGGCTCTGGAGAAAAGGCCCACCCATATCCACCGACACCGCAGCACGAATTTCCTCGTTCTGCGCCTGATCCAACAACACACGGAAATTGGCTTCGGTCTGATTATCCGTCATCTCTGGGCCATACCAGGCCTGGACCAGAGCGTCGATGCCGGCCTGCTGCGCTTCGCGCACGTGCCGTTGGATGGCATACACGTCAGCCGAATGATAAAGCTGCAGGGGTTTATCGGGCAACGTCTTTTCCCACGTCAGCATATCGAACCAGGCATAATAAAACGCCAGCACGAGCCTGTCGTCAGACTGCGCAGCAGCCGGGAGGGAACGCGCCAAGAGGCACATGCACATCACCATTCCCACCGCCAAACTCATACGTCGTCCAGGCACAAGGACCTCCTCCGAGGATTTATTCTCCACGTGTGTTGGGGCGAGAATAACCCTTCCCCTGGAGCAAGTATAGCGCGGCAAGAGAAGAAAACAAACTGCATCTCTTCAGACGAGTAAACCTGGCACAGCAACTTGTTCCCTACAGTAGGTCTGGCGTGGATTTTGGTAGGCAACAAGGCTCTTGGATGATGCGATAGATGAGAAGGCCAGCGCCTATAGCCGAAGTGTCAACCCATTATGCACCATCCCCCAAGTCCCATTCGTCACCTGGCAAGGATGGCTGAATAGTGGCAACAAACTGACATTCATTCTGGCACTGGACAGTAAGATGAGCTTCGAGTATAATCACCATGACGGTTGTGAACATCGAGGAGAAAACAATGGCGATATTGGCAGATGGAATAAGCAATGGACTGGGCATGCTCTTGGGGTTTGTGCTGGGGTTGATCCCGTTGATCCTGCTCCATGAGTTCGGTCACTTGGTGATGGCGAAATTAACGGGTACCTGGGCCAGAGAATTCGGCATTGGCTACCCACCCCGCATCATCAAACTCTTTCGCTGGCACGAGACAGATTTCACGCTCAACTGGTTGCCGCTCGGTGGATTTGTGCGGCTTGAAGGCGAACAAACTTTTGCCGAAGAGGAAAAAGATGCCGAGGAGTTATCAGCGGAAGAGCTGGCGGAAAAAGCTGAGGCGGCCAAGCACAGTCTGTATGCCAAGTCACCCGGGCAACGCATCCTGATCTACCTGGGCGGCCCGCTGATGAATATGCTCACGGCATGGATCCTGGCGACATTGGTGTTCGCCACCGGGATTCCGACCGCGCGGGTGGTGATCAACGAAGTGGCGCCAGCATCCCCGGCAGCCGAGGCCAATGTGCAAGTCAACGACATTATTGTGGCGATCAACGGGGAAAAGGTGGAAGGAACCAACGATGTATCACTCCTCACACAAAAGAGTTTGGGCCAACCCACCGAACTTACCCTGGAGCGCAATGGAGAGACCCTCACCGTCTCTCTCGTGCCGCGCGTGAACCCACCGGAAGGCCAAGGGGCGATGGGCATCGTCATCGGCGGGCTGGAAAACCCGGGCAGTCTTCAACGCTATCCCCTGGGACAGGCTTTCGTCTATGGGACACGGTATGTCGGGAATATCGTCGGCGTGTCGGTGCTTCTTCCGGTCTACATTATCCGCGGCCTGATCCCCATCGAACAAGCGCGCCCCGTGGGCGTCATCGGAATCAGCCAAATCGCCCAACAGTCGGTGGAAGAAAGCGTCTCCACCGGAGCGGCCTACCCCTTCCTCAACATCGTGATCCTCATCAGCGTCAGTCTGGGGATCTTCAACCTGTTGCCCATTCCGGCGTTGGATGGAGGGCGCATCCTGTTCGCCATTGTGGAGAAAGTGCGCCACAAGCCTCTCACGCCGGCCCTGGAGGAGCGCATCCACATGATCACTCTGGCGATCCTCATGGTCGTCTTCCTCTTCATCACCATCCTGGACATCGTCGCGCCGGTTCCGCTGCCATGAGTGCATCTGACTGTTTTTTGGTTCTATGGGACTCGGTGTGGTGATGGAAAAACGGCTTGAGTTTTTGCCACGGATGACATGGATTGCACTGATTTTTTATACTTTGCGTGTCAATCCGTGAAATCCGTGGCTGGTTTCTTATTTCGACCTCACGAAATCATGAAGAACCTGTTTTTTTAATGGGATTTTCACAGTAAAAAATGAATGTAAGAAAGATAAGCGATAACCTGTGGCATAGCCTGGAAGAACTCCAGGAGATTCCGCCGACAATGGATTTGAAAGAGTTTTCGGGATTGCCAGAAGAGGACCTCCGGCGGCTGGCAACGGTGTGGCCCACTTTGCCCGCCGTCACCCGCCGCGAACTCGTCCAAACCTGGAACACGCTCGCCGCAGAAAACTTTGCACTGGATTTTTCGTCCGTCTACCGCATGGCGATACGCGATCAAGATGCGGAAGTGCGCACCGCGGCTATCATGGGACTGATCGAGGACGAAGACATACGCCTGGTGCCGCAGCTCATCGAAATCCTGGAAAGGGATACTGCTGCTGCGGTGCGCGCGGCAGCAGCCCAGGCGCTGGCACACTTCGTACTGCTCGGTGAACTGCATAAGATCCGCCCCCGCCCCTTCGACAGTACCTGCACGGCTCTAACCACGGCCTACAACAACCTCAACGAGGACCTGGATGTGCGTCGCCGTGCGCTGGAAGCGCTGGGCTACACCAGCCTCGCCGGCGTACCGGAGATGATCGAGGCCGCCTACGCCCACGCCGAGGAACAGATGCGTATCAGCGCCGTTCTCGCTATGGGGCGCAGCGCCGACAAACGTTGGGCCAAAATCGTCGCCCGCGAACTGCTGAACCCCTTGCCGGACATGCGTTACGAAGCGACGCGCGCCTGTGGTGAACTGGCCCTGCCCGAGGCCATCCCGGCGCTCATTGAACTGGCGGACGACGTCAACGTGGGCATCCAGAAGATGGCGTTGTGGGCGCTCGGTCAGATCGGAGGGAAGCAAGCCCAACGGGTGCTGGAACAGCACGTTGACTCCGACAATCCGGTTTTGCGTCAGGCGGCCCGCGACGCGCTCGAGGAGCTGGATTTCTTACACGGCGATCTCTCAACCTTCTTCGGCCCGCCGACTGAATTCGACGGCGAGAGCGAGGTGAATTGGGCAGAAGACGGCGACATCGACGAAAAACTCAAGATCGGTTTTGGCGAAGACGACCTCGACGAAGAGGATTTTGACGCCGCGGATGATTTCACCGACGAAGACGAAGACGAGCTACTCGCGCTGTACCTCGCCGAGGATGAGGAGGACGATCTTGAGGACGACGAGGAGGACAGGTGGGTCTGATCCGCGCCCGACATAACCGCGCCGCCATCAAGCTGCTCGCGCTGGCGGGACCGGCGTTCCTGCTGGCCTTGGCCTGGTCTCCGCTGTACGCCCAGGCCAATGTCACCGTCGCCCATACGTATACTTTCGGGCAGAGCGCCAATTTCACTCTGACGCTCCCGTCCGAAAACGCGCCCGACGTCGCCACCCTGTACCTCAAGATCGGCACCTACACGCAGGCCTACCCGACGCCGGTTATCCAGGGCCAAGGGGAGTACCAACGCGACCTGCGCGAACAGCCCTTTCCGCCTTTCACGTACATCAGCTATTGGTGGGAATATAAAGACGCGCAGGGGAACACGCACACCACCGAGAAACCCCGCTTTCTCTACGAAGACAACCGCTTTCTCTGGCAAACACTGCAAGAGGACACCATCACCCTGCATTGGGTGTCTGGCGACACGTCCTTGATGCTCAATGCTTTGGACATCGCTCAAGCGTCCATCACTGAAATCCGCACGACGCTCCAGGCCCCTTCCACCGGGGCGGTGTCCCTTTATATCTACCCCTCGCTGCCCGATCTGCAATCGGCGCTGCGGCTGACGGGGCGTGAATGGGTCGGCGGGCAGGCTTACCCGGAGATCGGCGTCGTGCTCCTGGCGATTTCGCCCTCCGCCGAGGCCACCGTCAAAATGAAACGCGACATTCCGCACGAACTGGCCCACAAGGTGCTCTACGATCTGGCCGGCCCGCAGGGATACAGCCGACTTCCCATCTGGCTTGTGGAAGGGGTGGCTTCGTCCTTTGAACGCAGTCCTGATCCCGCCTACACGTTGGCGCTGCAACAAGCCATCAGCGAGGGGAAACTCATGACGCTGGAAACGCTGTGCTATCCCTTCCCCGAAGAATATGACCGCGCCCTGCTGGCCTATGCGCAAAGTCAGAGCTTTGTGCAGTATCTCCGCCAGACCTACGGCTGGTCGCAGATACAAGAGCTGATTAAAGCGTACGCCGACGGGAAAGGCTACTCTGCCGGGGCCAAACAGGTTCTGGGGAGCGACCTGACCACGCTCGAACGCAATTGGCGCGTTTGGATGGAACAGGAAAAACAATCCGGCAACGCCGTGTCGGCAACATGGAGCGCGGTACGGATCGTGGTCCGCGACCTGGCGCCCTGGCTGGTGCTGATCGGACTCCTCTTTCTACCGGCCCTGATTGTCTGGTTGAGTTCATGCTTCGGACGGCCATTCACAGTGCAGTGACGGCATAGGGAAGTGACAATGCACTCATTCTAACCCGGCCTGGCCGCAACGATGTAATTCAAAAACACGATGCCACTGTATCCCTTCGCGTGGGCGCCACCCAGGGCAAACGCGCCTGCCGGGAAATCGCGGCTGTAGACACAGAAGGGGTACGTTCCCCCCGGCGTAGTGATGTCGACTTGCAAATTCTCCTCGCGGGTAAATCCTTGCAGCCACTTCGGCAACTGGTGCGCCTTGGCCTGGTAGATGACGTAAATTTTGCTTGGACGGGTCAACTTGAAGCGCAGGAGCTTGTCAGCCTCGGAGTCGTAGTCAAGATCGGCGGGCTTGCTGGCGTGCAGGCCGGTCAACGCCAGCGGCACCGTTGTGATCGTGTAGTCGCGGTCGGTGTAGCACGATTGGTACGAGTGCAGAATCGTGTGCTGGTAATCACGTCCGCTCGTGGCCTTGATGTAGGCGAAGGGATTCTCATAGCGATAGGCGTACTGAGGACGGTTGCCCAGTTCCACATGCGCCACCACCGCCATCCCGCCGACCACCGACGTCAACGGGTCCATCTCGCGGATTTTATCGTGGCCGAAGAGGCTTCCCAGCAATTCCACGAACGCCGGCACCAGCGACGTGCCACCGGTGCGCAGCACCACATCCACCTGCTCCAGACGCATCCCCGCGTCGGCCACGACCTGGCGGAGGGCGTGGGCCACCGTTGCCACCTCCTGCTCGATCCAGGCTTCAAAGGTGCGGCGCAGCATCCGCTCGTGGATGGCGATGGACTCGTAGTCGTAATCCAGCCGTGCCATCAGGTCGTCGGTGAGCGCTTTCTTCGTCCGCTCGATGTGCCGGAAGAGATCAAAACCGATGTTCTGGGTGACGAGTGTTTCCAACGCCCGCATGGCCTGAGGATCGTCGCTCGTCTTCTGGAACTTCCTGATGCGCTCCAACGGCATCGGGCGCGAAAGTTCCGGCATGGTCTGCCAGGAGTGCAAGAGATCGAGGTAATCCGGCGGAAAATCCATGCCGCCATCGACATGCGCGCCCTTCCCGAAGTACGGGAGCAGCGAGATCATCATCCGCCGGTCCAAATCGTCGCCGCCGACGAGAACACCGCGCGTGGCAATCACGCGCGGCGGCTGCCGTCCGCCCACCTCGGCCAGGGTCAAATCGAGCGTTCCCCCGCCAAAGTCGAAGATCAGCGCCATTTCGCGCTTCGCCGCGGTGGTGTGGTAAAGGTGTGCCGCACCGATCGGCTCCATCTGAAAGGACACATCCCGGAATCCGGCAAAAAGCGCGGCTTTGTACAGGATTTCCTCGGCGCGCTGGGAGACATTGAGGTCGTCGGAGAAGCGCACCGGTCGGCCGAGCACCACGCTATCGCATGTCTCGCCCAGTTGCGCTTCAGCGCTGGCCTTCATCGAGCGCAAGATGATGGCAATGAGTTCGTCAATGGTGAAATAGCGTTCGAAGATGTCCGTGCCCTCATAGCGTGGATCGCGCAGTGCGGTTTTGACCGATTGCAGCAGCCGTCCGCGCGCCCCAACATCGGTGTCGATGTAAAGCTCGTGCCAGTAGCGGATGGGGGCCGAGCCGCCGCTGCCGACGATCATCTCGATCGGCCGAATCTCCTTGCGCTCCCAGACAATGCGCCGTCCTGTTTCCCGCGCCAGGTACTCGTTCGCTGCCGATGTTCCGAGCAGTGTGTGATAGTCGCGGTCCATGTAAATGAGTGAGGGGAGCACGTGGGGATTCTCGTTGGCAGGGTCAAGTTCGATAGGGTGCAGCCGCTGGCCGTCATAATACGCAACCGATGAGTTCGTTGTCCCAAAGTCAATCCCAATGCGTGGCATCATACCTCCTTTGTGTCAACAAATTTATCGGATTCGAACGGATTAAGAGAGAAGCAGTGTCATGTCTGGGTGACGAAGCGAAGGGGTATTATACCACAGTTTGTATCTATTCAGGCTAGTAAACCTGACGAAGCCACTTATTCCCTATGCCAGGTTTGGCGTAGACTTTGGTAGGCCAGGTGCTTGTGGATGACAAGATATTCGTGTTTCTATAAGCCCATCCCCCCTGCCCTGGGGCAGGGGGATTTTGGGTGGGGGTTGGGGGATGAGAGGGTCATCACCTGCCGAAGGGGTAACCTATTATGTACCCTCCCCCAAGTCCCGTTCGCCACCTGGCAAGGGTGGCTGAATAGTTACCTATAAAGAATAGCGAATGACTGCGGTGTCCATTCGCATATTCGTGGATCATCAAAACATCACTCCAACCCATGCCGCAGCGCCAACACCGCGGCCTGCGTGCGATCGGTGACATTCAGCTTGTTGAGGATCGCGCTGACGTAGTTGCGCACGGTACCTGGCGAAAGGAAAAGTTGCCCGGCGATTTCGGCGTTGCTCAGGCCGCGTGCGATCAGACGCAAGATTTCCATCTCGCGGTCGCTGAGCACGGCCAATAGCGTGGAGTCGACCGATGGTGCACCCTGGCGCGCGATGTGGCCCAGCAGCTTCCCGGCGATGACGGGATCGATGTGCGATTCACCACTGGCCGTGCCCTTGACGGCGGCGACCAGGTTCGCACGCGGCGTGCCTTTGAGCAAATACCCCACCGCACCACTGCGCACGGCATCGAACAGCCATTCATCGTCGCCGTAGGTTGTCAAGACCAGGACTTTGGTGTCTGGATGCTGCTCGGCGATTTTGCGGGTGGCCTGCACGCCGTTCATGATCGGCATTTTCAGGTCCATCAGCACTACATCCGGGCGCGTTGCCGCGATTTTGTCCAGCGCCTCGGCGCCGTCATGGGCGATTCCCACGACCTCGATCTCTGGATCGGCGTCCAAAATCGCCTCCAGCCCCTCGCACACAATCCATTGGTCGTCACAAATCAACACCCGGATCATCGATAACCCTTTCTATTCTTCATCAGCGCTTTATCAGAGCGCTTTATCAGAGCGCTTTATCAGCAGATTATATAAGTCAAATAAAAATCTGTTTCATCCGCTCAATCTGCCGACAAAAATCATCACCATCACAATTCGGTGCTGAGGCGCAGCGTGGTTCCCTGGTCTGGATGTGCTGTGATCTCCAACGTCCCGCCGATGAGCATGGCGCGTTCGCGCATCCCCTGGATGCCAAAATGATCGGCGCCGAAGT
Source organism: Anaerolineae bacterium (assembly GCA_035415725.1). Taxonomy (GTDB): domain Bacteria; phylum Chloroflexota; class Anaerolineae; order B4-G1; family SLSP01; genus DSWT01. Next base: position 21,551 of record DAOOGN010000043.1, read on the forward strand.
CCGTGTCCGGCGCGATGCCTCGCCCATCGTCACTCACCGTCAGCGTCAGACAACGATCGGTGCGGGTGAGGGATACTATCACGGCACGCGCTTCGGCGTGCCGGGCGATGTTGTCCAACGCCTCCTGCGCGACGCGATAATACGCCTGTTCCACTTCCGGCGCGAGGGGGCCCACGTCTTCCTGGATGTCCAGGGTCAGCGACAGTTCCCAAAGGTCCGCAAATCTCTGCGCCATATTTTTGAGCGCCAACGCCAGGCCCATCTCCTCCAAAGGCGTGGCACGCAAATCCTGCAACGTGCGCCGCGTCTCATTCAGCCCTTCGCGCACCGTGACCAAAGCATGTTCCAACATCCGCTCGGCTTTGGGCGACAGGGGTTGCGCGACCGTCTCCAGTGCATCAAGCTGCACCGCCAGTCCACTCAGCGTGTGGGCCAACGTGTCGTGCAATTCGCGTGCCAGGCGATTGCGCTCCCGGCTGACGGACAACTGCTCCAACGTCACGGCGTAGCGCGCCAGTTTGCGGTTGGCTTCCGCCAATTCCTGTCGCTGCCGCCGCTGCTCGGACATCAAATGCGTGATGATGTAGCCTACAAAGAGAAAGAACAACGAGCGGGTGACAATCGCGCCGCCGTCAAAGAGTACGTGGACGGTATAGGTTGGCGACGACAACTTGACAATAGCGAGTTCCAGCAGCGCTGTGCCGACGCAGTACAGCGCGACGTAGCCAAAATGGTACTGCCAGGCCGTAAAGATGAGCGGTACCGTCAGAAAGGGGAAAATGAGCCAGAACTCAAGCATGCGGGCGGAACCATAGACGCTGAGGATGTAACGAATTTCAAGGATCGGCCCGGTGGAAGCAACGAGCAAGGCCAGGGGCAGATAATACCGCCCCAGATGACGGCGGAACCACGTCCGGTAGAGCAGCAGGTACAGGAAGACCGTCTCGCCCACAAAAAGCGCCGCGGTCGGGAAAAGCGCCAGCTCAAACGGTACACCGATCCAGAAAAAATAAATCTCGGCGACCAGCGTCATGGCTGCCAGGCGCACGAAGACATAAGCCCGGAAAGCGGGCAAGAGGCCAGGTTCCAGCGGATGCTCTTCCATTGTCGACATCATAACTCGGGTTGCCACCTGTGGGATGGTTCTTCAGGATTTCGTGAGGTCGAAATAAGAAACCAGCCACGGATTTCACGGATTGACACGCAAAGTATAAAACGTCAGTGCAATCCGTGTCATCCGTGGCAAAAACTAAAGCCGCTTTTCCAGCATCACGCCCAGTCCCAGAGAACCCTACTTCGATTATGATAGCACTTTTCCGTCACTTTGACATGTGACTGCAATCACTGCGGTAAGAGAATGGTTATGACTGGAATCACTTTCCCGGAAAACATAAATCTGGTATGCTGGTCATGGTGAATAATAAGACAGGCGTCTTCTTAATATCGCAGAAAACGGAGCCGTTGTTCCGGCTGCGGAATGTCACCAAGGTCTATGAGACCGGCGGTGCACCATTCCCGGCGCTCAAAGGCATCACGACGGATTTCGAGCGCGGTGAGTTTGTGGGCATCGTCGGCAAATCCGGGGCCGGCAAATCGACGCTGGTCAACGTCATCACCGGGGTAGACCGCCTCACTGCCGGCGAAATCTGGGTCGGCGATACCGCTCTGCACACCCTCAACGAAAACCAGATGGCGCTCTGGCGCGGGCACAACATCGGCGTGATTTACCAGACGTTCGAGCTGTTGCCGCAGCTTTCGCTCCTGGACAATGTACTGCTGCCGATGGATTTCTGCGACCTGTACAAGCCGCGGGAAAGCGTCGCCCGCGCCAGGCAGCTTCTGACCCAGGTGGGATTGGAAGAACACATGGCAAAACCGCCAACACGCATCTCCGGCGGGCAACAGCAGCGCGTCGCCATCGCCCGCGCCCTGGCGAACGACCCACCCATCATCGTCGCCGACGAGCCGACGGGCAACCTCGACTCGGCGACGGCGGAAGCGATCTTCGCGCTCTTCGAGGATCTGGTCGCTCAGGGGAAAACCATCGTGATGGTCACACACGATGCGTCTTTGGCGCAGCGTTTTAGCCGCGTGCTCCATATCGTGGATGGGGAGTTGGAAGTAGAGAGTTAAGGAGTAAGATTGCTCAGTCCCTAATCGCAGCTTGGGGGAGAAATCACGAATGATAAACAACCATAATCAACCAGATCTGCAACATCTTGACGACGCCTTTATCCAGATGCGTCAGATTGTCAAAACGTTCAAAACGCCGGCGGGCGACTTCACCGCCCTTAAAAATGTCGATGCGGATTTTCGCCAGGGCGAGTTTGTCAGCATCGTCGGCAAATCGGGCAGCGGGAAGTCAACGCTGGTGAATATGATCACCGGCATCGACCGTCCGACGTCCGGCGAGGTCAAAGTCGGCGACACCTACGTGCATCATCTCTCCGAAAGTGCCATGGCGAAGTGGCGCGGGCGCAATCTGGGCATCGTCTTCCAGTTCTACCAACTGCTGCCGATGCTCTCACTGCTGGAAAATGTGATGCTGCCGATGGACTTTTGCCATAGGGTCGCCCCCGAAATGCGGGAACGGCGCGCGCTGGAATTGCTGGATATGGTCGGATTGGCGGACTATGCGCACAAGATGCCCTCCGCCGTCTCCGGCGGTCAGCAGCAGAGCGCGGCGATTGCACGGGCGTTGGCGAACGATCCACCGGTCATCGTTGCCGATGAACCCACCGGCAACCTGGACTCGCGCGCGGCAGAAGTGGTCTTCGGGATTTTCGAGAATCTGGCGCAGTGCGGAAAGACCATTTTGATGGTCACCCATGACAGCACGCTGGCCCGGCGCGCTGCACGCACACTGCTTCTGGCCGACGGCGAGGTTATCAACGCAACCGTCGCCAACGTCTTGCCGCTCTTGACCCACCAGCAAATGCTCAAAGCGACCAGGCAGCTCGAAGTACGCTGCTTCGCGCCCGGCGAACCGATCATCACCGAGGGCATGGAGAACGACCACTTTTACATGATCGCGCGCGGCAACATCGAAGTCACTCTCCGGCAAGACAATGGGCAGGAACAAACCATCGCACAGATGGGGCCGGGACAGCATTTCGGCGAGGTGAGTCTGCTGCGGCCGGGCCGTTCCATTGCGAACGTGAGAGCGGCGCTGTACGCCCCGGTTGAGGTGTTGGCTTTGAGCCGCGCCTTTTTCGTCGAACTGCTGAATGACGCCCACGCGATGCGCGAGGCCATGCTGCGGGTTGCGCACGAACGCGCGGCGGAAAATGCCGGGTTCCGGCAGAAAATGCAGACGACGATGCCGGCTATGACGCGGGGAATGGCCGCACACCCCGGCCCGAACACCCCCTGAGGCACCTTCGTTATGTTCAGACCCCGTTGGCGAAAAGTTTTGGCCGACCTGTGGAGCAACAAGACCCGCACACTGCTGGTAGTCGCTTCGATTGCCGTGGGCGTCTTCGCCATCGGCGTCATCACCGGCACCTATGTGATGCTCAAGGAAGACCTGAACCTCAGCTACTCATCCTCCAACCCGGCCAACATCGCCCTGACGACCACACCGCTCAGCGACGATGGGGTGGACCTCGTCCGCCGCATGGACGAGGTGGCCGACGCAGAAGCCTTCACCACGGCATCTCTGCGCCTGCAAACCGGGCCGGATAGCTGGAAGACTTTGACGCTCTACGCTTTCCGCAACTACGAAGAGCGCACCATTCACCGGTTGCTGTCGCCTGTTGGAGCAACAGTCCCCGGCGATCACGAAATCATCCTGGAGCACAAAACGCTCGCCAGCCTGAACGCAGCCATCGGCGACACCCTGGACATTGAACTGCCCGATGGTACCCGGCGGCAACTTACCATCGTCGGTGCGGGCGTGGACCAGAGCGAGATCTACGACATTATCCTGGGCGATCTGCGGGGCTACATCACCGTCGACACCCTGGAATGGCTGCACCAGCCGACCTCTATGAACCGGCTTTACGTGACCGCGGACGAGTCCCCCAACGACAAAGCGCACATCCAGCAGGTCGCCACCGCCGTCACCGACCGGCTGGAACGGGCCGGGGTATCCATCTTCCGCACAGAGACGGCGATCCAGAGCAAACATCCCCTGGATTCGATCATCAAGGCGCTCATCGCCGTGCTCATCATCCTGGGAGTGCTCATCGCCTTCCTGAGCGGCTCGCTGATTGCCAACACAATGTCCGCGCTGTTGAGCCAGCATCTGCGGCAGATCGGGATTATGAAACTCGTGGGCGCACGGCGCGTCCAGATCACGGCAATGTATTTTGTGTTGATTATGAGCTTCGGCCTCGTGGCTCTGGTTCTTTCCGTGCCCACGGCCAGTGTGGCGGCCTACGCGCTGTTGGGCTTCATTGCGAACATCGTCAACTTTGTGATACAAGACTTCCGCGTGGTGCCGCAGGCCATCATCGTGCAGATGGTCATCGGCCTGATCGTGCCCCCGGCTGCGGGCATCCTGCCGGTGCTCACCGGGTCGCGCATCACCGTACAAAAAGCCATCAGCAGTACCGGCATCAGCGGCGCGCAGCAGAAAAAGGGCTGGCTCGACCGCCAATTGGAGCGCCCGAAAATTCTATCGCGCCCCCTGTTGATCTCCATCCGCAACACCTTCCGGCGCAAAGGCCGTCTGGTGCTCACGCTGTTCACCCTGACCCTGGGCGGCGCGGTTTTCATCGCCGTCTTCAACACGCAGGCTTCCCTGGATACCCAAATGGAGCAGGCCACGCGCTACTTCGGCGCCGACGTGCAGTTGGATTTCGTCGATAGCTACCGGGTGGAAAAGATCACCAACCAGGCATTGACTGTACCCGGCGTGGAGCGGGTCGAGGTCTGGCTGACGACCGGTGCGGATTGGCTACACCCCCCTTCGCCGGAGGGGATTAAAGGCGGGGAACTTCCCCCCTCCTCCATCGGCATCATCGCGCCGCCCGCCGACAGTAACCTGATCGACCCAACGCTCCTGGAAGGACGCTGGCTGCTTCCCGGCGACCAGAACGCCATTGCCGTCAACGAGGCATTCTGGAGCGAGGCGCCCGATCTCAAACCCGGCGACAAATTGCGTTTGAAGCTGGCCGGGCGCGAGGACGATTGGACAGTCGTGGGCATCTTCCAATACACGGGCTTCGACGACCTGGTGGCCTACGCGAATTACGACTACGTCGCCAACGAACTTCAGCAGACGAACCATTCCTCAAGCTATCGCATCGTGACGACACAGCACGACCTGGCATTCCAGGAACAGGTCAGCGCTCTGCTCAACGCGCACTTCCGCGACCTCGGCCTGGAGGTCAGCAAAACCGAAGCGGGCAAAGCCTACAACGCCTCCGTGACCGACGTGCTGGGCATCCTGACCGTGGTACTCCTGGTCATGGCGCTGATGACGGCGCTGGTCGGCAGCATCGGCCTCACCGGGACGATGAGTATGAACGTGATGGAGCGCACCCGTGAGATCGGCGTGATGCGGGCCATCGGTGCACACAACCGGATCGTGTCCAAGCTGGTGATCGTCGAAGGGTTGGTGATCGGACTGCTGAGCTATGGGATGGGCGCTGCCCTGTCGTTTCCCATCAGTATACTGCTTTCCAACGTGATCAGCCGCGCCATTTTCAATACGCCCGCGCCGTTCGCCTTCACTGCGCAGGGATTCCTCATCTGGCTGATCGTGGTCATCTTCCTGTCGATGGCGGCAAGTCTGCTTCCCGCGCGCCATGCCTCACAGTTGACGATTCGGGAAGTGTTGGCGTATGAGTAGCTTTCGGCCTTGCGGGGGGGCCTGGTCAGGAGAGCGGCCCCAGCTAACGCTTTATCTGGCCGGCTCGGGCCGGTCTTCAACCGTGCCCGTCAGGATTGTCATTCGTGCATAAAGGGGAAAAGATGAAGAGACGTTTCAATGTTATTGGGGTGATTGTGATCCTGGTATGGCTCACTGGATGCAGTGGCGCGTCTCATACGGCCACAGCACCATCCTTATCCCCGGGTCTGGCAGCGGACAGCACGACAATTTCCGTGGTAGTGAAGGACGAGCAAAACAAAGTGTACGCCGAGGGTGTCGTCGAACCGGTGCGCTCGGTCACACTCTGCGCCGGCGCCAGCGGGACGGTTGTCGCCGCGCCGGTCGCCGAGGGCGTGCAGGTGACGACAGGCGACGTGCTCGTGCGCTTTGATGCCGCCGACGCCGAACTCGCCATCCAGCAGGCTGAAGCGGGGCTGGCCCTGGCGCAGGCGCAGCTCGATCTGGCGCAAGCCGGGGCGCGCCCGGAACAAATCGCCGTCATCGAGGCCCAACTGGCCGCCGCCAGTGCCACACTGACCCAGACTATCGCCCAGCGCGACGAACAGAATGCCCACCCGGCCGAGGCGGATGTCCTCGACGCGCAGGCCAGCATGATGGAGGCCGAGTTGGCACACACGCAGGCCGACGACACCCACAACGACATGATGAAATGTTACACCTACACTCTCCCCGACGGCAGCGAACAAAAAGCCTGCCCCACCCTGGGCACGTATGAAGAGCTGACCCGCTTCCAGATGGAGGCAGCTTACGCGGCACTGCTCGCGGCGCAGGCGCACTATGGCGCCGTACAGGGGATGGTCGCCCCACAGCGCAACGCAGCACAAGCCGCAGTGCAGTCGGCGCTGGCGCAACGGGATGCCGTGCAGGCGCAGCTCGATCTGGCGAAAGCGGGAGCCCGCGCCGAAACGGTCGCGGTCGCCGCGGCAGCCATGCAGCGCGCTGAAACCGCATTGGCGCAGGCCCAGGCGGCACTCGACTTCACCGTCGTCGAAGCGCCGTTCGATGGCGTGGTGACGGATCTGCCGGTCGATGCCGGAGATGCCGTCGCCGCGGGCGATCCGCTGGTGACACTGGCGACACTGGACCCATTGCAGATCAAAACCACCGATCTAACCGAACTGGACGTTATTTCTGTGACGGTAGGACAAAGCGCGCTGGTGATGTTGGATGCAAAACCTGACGCATCGCTGGCAGGGCACGTCGTGCGCATCGATCCGCAGGGCGTCAACTACCTGGGTGACACCCTCTTCACCGTTGTTATCACGTTGGACGCACCCGCGCCCGCCTGGATGCGGTGGGGGATGACGGCAAAATTGGAAATAGGGAATGGGGCATCGGCGGATAACGGTGCAACAACCCAACCTCCAAACCCACAAACCACTACTCCGATCATTGCAGAAGCGACCCTCGAACCAACGCGGTGGAGCCAACTGCGCTTCACAGTGAACGGGAAAGTGGCAGAGGTGCTCGTCACGACCGGTGACGATATCGCTCAGGGAGACGTACTGCTGCGGCTGGATTCCACACTGGCGACGTTGGCCGTCAAGGAAGCCGAAGCTGCGGTCGCCACAGCGCAGGCGCAACTGGCACTCGCCGAAGCCGGACCGCGAGCCGAAGAGGTCGCCGCCGCCGAAGCTCAACTCGCCGCGGCGCAGGGGGATCTCCAACGCGCCATCGCCCTGCGGGATCAACTCAAGTCCGGGATGGACGCCGAAGCCGCCGGCCTGCAAGCACAAGAGGAGGCAGCCAGCGCGGCCTACAAACAGGCGCTCATCACTCTCAGCAACAGCGATGAGGAAGATGCCCACAAGCAGCTCAACCTGCTGACACTGCGGGTCCAGGCGGCGGAAGCGCGCGTCGCAGCGCAACCCAAGGTTGCCGCCGCGCGCCTGCGCGCAGCGCATGCCGGCATCCAGGCCGCGCAGGCGAACGTCGCGGCAAGCCAGGCGGAACTCGACCTGTTGCAGGCCCCCCCCACACCAGAAAGCATCGCCGTGGCAGAGGCTGAGGTCCAACAGGCCAAGGCGACCCTGGCGGCGGCACAAATTGCCCTTGCCCGCACCGAGTTGCGCGCACCGTTCGACGGCATCATCACGCAGGTCTTCACCGAGGTAGGTGAGAACGTCGGCGCGGGACAACCTGTGTTCATCCTGGCGGACGTGGATCGGCTACAACTGACCACCACCGACCTTACCGAACGCAGCGTCAGCGGGCTTGCAGAAGGTCAGACTGTCGAGGTGACGGTGGACGCGCTGCCCGGCGACACCTTTGAGGGGCGCATCACCCGGATCAAGCAGCAGAGCGTCGACTATCACGGCGACGTCACCTACCCCGTCACTATCCACCTTGAGGAGAGTGCACCTGCATTACGCTGGGGGATGCGGGCGGTGGTAGAGATACCGTAAAAAATTTATGCGTCAACAGCCTCTGTCTCTCTATGCCTCTGCAACAGCCGCCCCCCGAAGTACGTCAACAGGCCGCCCATGCCATAAAGGACGACGTTGAGAATAAACGGCAGACTGCGGTTAACGCCGGAAAGTTGCCCGGCGATCCAACCGAAAGGTGAAGTGACGACGATCACCAGGACGGAGAGCAGTCCCATAATCCGGGCGCGCTCTTGCGCATCCACCGCCAGGACCACCAGCTTGTCCAGCAAAGTGGAAGCCAGCGGTACACTGCATGCCTCCACCATCGTCGCCAACAGGAGCAGCCAGGCGTTCTCCGCCGGGACCAGGAGCAGCAAGACCTGGCTTGCCGTCAGGCCGAGGAAGCCCACGAGCATCGGTTTGCGCACGTCCATCGTACTCAGGCGCGGCATGACAGCGAAAAAGAACAACAGCATCGTCACCGAGCGGGCAAAAGCATACCAGGCCAACGAGGCAGAGGGGAACAGCAGTTTCTCCGTGACCAGAATCGACCAGAACGTGCCGCGCACCGTGTTGGTAATCCCCAAAATGATCATCAAAGCCGCCGTATAGAGTGTCACCGGCGTGTGAAAGATTTGCTTGAGCACGCTCTTCGATTCGCCCACCACCGCGAACAACGGCTGGTGGCGGGTCTCCTGCATCCGCACCAGGCCCTGTTGAGTCTCGGTGACCAGCGAGTTCAGGATGATAAACTTGGCCGTCATCATCACGAACGAGAGCAGGTACAGGCCACGAATGGTGGGGATAAGGCTGTATTTGTCGATCAAAAACCCCGTCAACGGCGAAACAAACGCCGCGAGCAACCCGGCAATGTAAATCCATGAGTAGATGTCCACGAGCAAGTGTTCATCCGTATCCTCCACGAGCAAACACTGCCACGAGTTGGCGGTGACGCGCCACACGGCGTTGACAATGGCGCCGAAGAGAAAGTAGGTGAAATTCTGCGCCACGGCCCAGATCAAGCAGGGGATGCTCCACGAAATGATGTCGAAGATGAGTGTCGTGCGCTTGCGCCCCAACTTGTCGGTGATCGGTCCGCTCATCATGGCCCAGAAGACCTGCAAAGCCAGGCCGATACTGGCGAGCAGGCCGATTTGCACGTCGGTCAGGCCGAGCGCCAGCATGTAGACCGAAACGTAGGGCGAATAGAGATTGAAGGGTATTCCCCACAAAGGTTCGGTGTACACACACCCGCGCGCGTTGCCGCGCAATTTTCGTAACGCTCGCACTAAGGGATGCTGGATGAACATAATACCTCGAGACTCCGTACATTTTAGGGGTTCTCTGGGACTTTGCGCGGGGACGGAAAAACGGCTTTAGTTTTTGTCCCGGATGACACGGATTTTTCGTGTCAATCCGTGGCTGTTTTTTATTTCGACCCTGCGAAATCCTGAAGAACCATTTTGAGAAAAGATGGGTATGGAATGGACAAGACTGATTCCACACCCGGTCACTCCAATCGTGGCATGATAACACAAATTCGGAGTTTTGGACTTCACCCCATACTTCACGGTTGACAGTTAAAGAATAGACTCTTACAATACACACACATCACCCAAAGCAGCCCCAGCGATGTGGGAAGTGAAATGAGGAGAGCAGAATGATGCAAGATACTGTCGACATCGGCATTTTGGGCTTCGCCCACGGGCACGTGAATGCTTACTGCGCCCGCTGGCGCGCGTGCCCGGAGATGGGCGTGCGTGTCGTCGCCGGGTGGGATCACGACGCGGCGCGGCTGGAGAAGGCCGTCGCAGATCATAATCTCCATCCCTACACCGACGCCGAGGCGTTGCTGGCAAACCCCGACGTGCAAGCCGTGATCGTCTCCGCCGAGACATCGCTGCACGCCGATTTGGTCGAACGCGCCGCGGCGGCAGGGAAGGCCATCATCCTGCAAAAGCCGATGGCGCTTACACTGCCGGAGGCCAACCGCATCGTGGCTGCGGTGAATCGCAGTAGCGCGCCGTTCACACTGGCGTGGCAGATGCGCGTGGACCCGCAGAACGTCCAGATCAAGACGCTGATGCAGTCCGGCGAGTTGGGGCGGATCTTTATGGTGCGCCGCCGCCACGGGTTGGGCGTCCACCTCTGGCCCGACTTCGCGTCGATGTGGCACTTCAACCCGGCGCTCAACCGCGACATTTGGGCCGACGACGCCGCGCACGCCATCGACTTCATCCTGTGGCTGCTGGGCGAACCGGAGTCGGTGACGGCAGAGGTCGTCTCGCTGTACGATCCCGAGCGCCTGCCGATGGATAACGGCGTCGCGATCTTCCGCTATCCCGGCGGGCCGCTGGCCGAGGTGACGTGCTCGTTCGTCACACCAGCGATGGAGAACACGGTCGAGGTGATCGCGGAGAAAGGCAGCATCGTGCAGAATTACGGCGACGTGCCCAGTTGCAACGTTCCGCGTCCGCCGGATGCTTGCGGCCTCAAGTGGTACACGGTGGGGGCCGGCGCTTGGACGTGCAGTGACATCCCCACCCCGGCGAACCACGGGGAGCGCATCGCGGGATTGGCGGGACCACTGGCAGAGTTCCTGCGCGGTGAGCGCCCGCCCATCGCCACAGCAGAAGAAGGCCACGCGGCGCTGCGGATGACACTCGCGTGCTACGTCTCCGTCCACGAGGGACGGCGGGTGCTGTTGAATGATCCGGCGATTGCGCAAGTGTAGAAACACTGTATCTATTCAGCCACCCTTGCCGGGTGGCGAACGGGACTTTGGGGATAGTGCATACGGGGTTGACACTTCGGCCATCGGCGATGACTCTCTCATCCCCCAACCCCCTTCTCCCCCGCCAGCGGGGAAGAAGGGGGCAAAAGGGGGGCAGGGGGGATGGGCGCATAGAAACACGAATATCTTGTCATACAGAAGCACCTGGCCTACCAAAGTCTACGCCAAACCTGGCAT
>DAOOGN010000044.1:0-32416 GCA_035415725.1 Anaerolineae bacterium
CCACAAGCACCAGGCATACCGAAATCCACGCCCAACCTGGCATAGGGAATAAATGTTTACTAGCCTGAATAGATACAAAAAACTAATCTACGACATCCATCAGGCCATTGAACTGATTGCAGAGGACATTACCCCCGATCAATCTGCTGACAGGAAGATAGCAAACCTCGATCCAGATCACAACCCGGCATCCCGCAAGCCCTCCAAAAAGCGGATCACCGTCTCGATGCCCTTGTAAAACGCCGGGATGTGGAACTTCTCGTTGGGTGAGTGCAACCGGTCATCGGGCAGGCCAAAACCCATCAAGATCGTCTCGATGCCAAGCGCCTTCTGGAACGTCGCCACGACGGGGATCGAGCCACCCTCGCGCATGAAGATCGGTTCGACGCCGAACGTCTCGGCGTAGGCGCGGAATGCCGCCTGCATCGCCGGGCTGTCGCGGCGGACAATCGCGCCGTCGCCGCCGTGCAGGTTGCGGACTTCGACGGTCACGGCGGACGGAGCGATGGATAGCAGGTAATCCTCCACCAGCCGCGCCACCTCCTCAGGGTCTTGATCCGGCACCAGACGCATCGAGATTTTGGCCGACGCCTCACTCGGCAGGACGGTCTTCGCGCCGGGCTGGATGTAACCGCCCCAGATGCCGTTCACGTCCAACGTCGGTCGTGCGGAGGTGCGCTCAACGACGGAGTAACCCGGTTCGCCCCAATCCGCCTTGACGCCGGCCTCTTTGAGCCAGGTCGCGTGATCGAAAGGCAGCTTCGCCAGTTCCGCGCGCTCGTCGGGATCAAGCTCACGGACCCTGTCATAGAAACCGGGGATGGTGATCCGTCCGTCCGCGTCCTGAAGCTGCGCGATCATCCGGCAAAGCGCATTGATGGGATTGAGCACCGCGCCGCCGTAGATGCCGGAGTGCAAGTCGTGATCCGGCCCGGTCACTTTCACTTCGAGGTAGGCCAGCCCGCGCAGCGCGTAGACGATGGTCGGCGTGTTCATCCCCAGGATATGCGTGTCGGAGATGAGCGCCACATCCGCCGCCAGCAAATCCGTGTGCGCATACACGAAGGGGTCGAAACTCGGACTGCCGATCTCCTCCTCGCCCTCGAAGATGCACTTGACGTTGACGGGCGGCGCGCCGGCTGTCGCCTGGAACGCTTCGACGGCCTTCAGGTGAATGAACACCTGTCCCTTGTCATCGGAGGCGCCGCGCGCGACGAGATTGTCGCCCACCACCGTCGGCTCGAAGGGCGGTGTGCGCCACAGTTCCACCGGATCGGGCGGCTGGACATCGTAGTGACCGTAAAGGAGCACGGCCGGCGCAGTGGGGCCGGCGGCCAGCCATTCCGCATAGACAAGGGGATGGCCGGTGGTCGGCATCACCTCCGCGGTGGTAAAACCAACGTGCCACAGTTCGTCGCGCAGCCATAACGCCGCACGCTCGATGTCGGCCTGGTGCTCGGCCTGCGTACTGATACTGGGAATGCGCAAAAAGGCTTTGAGTTCTTCCAGAAATTTGTCGTGATGGGTTTGGGCATAAGTTATGGGATGCATAAGACCTCACAGGGAAATAGAAATGAGTAAAGAATAAACGAGTGCTGTATAATTCGCTACTCGTAATTTGGTACAACACAGTCGGGAACGTCGTTCGCCGGGTCGTTGACAAGGCGTGAGACGGGATAGACGATCATCAAGTCGGCAGGGTAGGGCTTGAGCAGAGGGTTGAGCACGTTGGGCTTCTGCTCGGTGGGATCGAGCCATAGATTGTATGCCTCCGGCGGCAGGATGACGGGCATACGATTGTGGATCGGCGCGAGCAAGGCATTGGGTTCGGTGGTGATGATGGTGCAGGAGAGGATGGGTGTGTCGTCGGGCCGCCAGAGTTCCCACAATCCAGCAAAGGCGAACGGCTTTTTCGTCGCCAGTTGAATGTACATCGGCTGCTTGACCTTGCTGCCCGGTAGGGTCTGCCATTCGTAGAAACCATCCGCAAGGATCAGGCAGCGCCGCCGGAGGTAAGCCGCACGGAAGGACGGCTTCTCCGCCAGCGTCTCGGCCCGCGCGTTGATCAGGCGATTGCCGATTTCCGGGTCCTTCGCCCAAGAGGGAATCAATCCCCAATGGAAAAATTCGACGCGCCTCTCCGTGTTGTTGGGGACGACCGCCACATCCTGCGACGGCGCGATGTTATAATGTGGTGATAGCTCAGGCGGGAATGTAAAATCAGGAAAAGCCTCAATCAGATCATCGAGATTGACACCCAAAGAAAAGCGTCCGCACATGCAAGACCTCCCTTCTCAAAACAAAACGCCGGAGACCAGCTCCAGCGCTCGAACAAGGTCATCCGCCCCCTCTCACGGTGCGACAGAGACGGTCGTCGTGATCGAAGGTTGTGCGCTGAGCGCCGGAAGGGTCAGCCCGGCAAAAGCATCGGCGCTCAACCACTGGCTGCTGTCCACAGAGACACCGTTGACCCACATTTCCCAGTGCAGGTGCGCGCCGGTCGATAGACCCGTGTTGCCGACCAAAGCAAACGCTTCGCCCCGTTTGACGTGCTGCCCCACTTCCACGTCGATGCGTGAAAGGTGCCAATAGCCGGTGATGAGGCCGCCACCGTGATCGATCAGCACGGAGTTACCGCGCGCTTCCAGACGTTCAGCGAGTATCACCACGCCGTCCGCCGGGGCCAGCACGCGCATACCGCCCCATGCGCGGTAATCCACGCCGGAGTGATACCCATCGACCATCCCCCCATACGAACGCCGGTCGCCGTAATTGGCCGAAATGGCGACCTGAACCGGCAGGGGAAAGGCAAGCGGCAGTTCCCAAGCGCGCTCCGGAGTGCGGATGGTACGCCACAAGGCCAAATAGTCCAACTCTCCCTGCATAAGATCGGGGTCCATCAGCTTCGAAAGCGAAGCCGGCGGATCGATATACTGGTAGCCATACCGTCCCGCACTGACTGTCAGCGGTGCAGTGAACGCGGTCTCCAGGCCATCAGCCTGCATGGCAATCTTCACCGTGTACACACCCGGCTCCATCAATGCCGACAGGCCTACCAGTGCATAAAGATGGGAATCATCCAGCGGGTAACATGGCTCCGTCTGACCGAGATAGGTGATTTCACAGGCCGCCGGCTCCGCTGTTTCGAAAATAAACAACGCCGTGCGCCCACGGCTGACCGGCTGCGGTGAGACGTTCAATGCCGTCAGCGGGTAGGTGAAACAAGGCGCTTCCGTTGCACCGGAAAATCGTATGCTTTTGCCGACATACCACGGTTCTGGATTGTGCCGCAGTACGTCCCACCAGGGCAAAGCGTGCGTCACGGCAAAAGTCAACGGTGTATCACCCGCGTGGACGGAGATAAGGTTGAAGGCCTCGGCTGGAGGTAAATTCAGCGTCTGCCCCACGTTCAACAACATGGGATTCAGGATGCGGTTGGCTGTGGCAATAGCGTCCACATCCATGCCGCTGCGCTGCGCCAGACAGTCCACTTCTTCGCCTAACTGCAAGGTATGCACCGTCCAGGCGCCGGTGTCAGCAGCATTCTTCACCGGCGGAGCTACAGAAGACGCCAGGGCGGGTTGCGCCAACGATAAGAGCAGGAATAGAACAAAAATCAGCCAGAATTTTCGCCGCATGATGAGCAAACCTGTGAATAAATCAGCCAACCATCACAATATTATATGTTAAAGCAAAAAATGAAAAAGTCAATCAGAGCAACCGGCGTTCGCGCTGTGCACGGTTATCTTCACCCCTCCCATAAAGACCGCCCAGAATCCATCCCGCGACTGCGCCTACAGGCAGATAAAGGCCGTTGTTCAGAACGAGAAATCCCAAAGCGATTCCTGCCAGCAATCCGGCGATCAAACCATAATATCTATATAAATCCATGTAATACTGCGGCGGAACCAGACGATGCGCTTTGACAAAGTGCTCCCCCATCAGCCGCAACTGCTGGATCTGGTAATGCCGCTGCGCCTTGGATCCCGGCAATTCCAAAAATTCTTCTTCCAGGCGGGTCAACGTGTGTTGAAAATCCCGACATGTCTCACAGGTATCAGAAAAGTCCTTGACCCGCTGTGCGATACGCAGCATCAACTCCACCTGGTACCGACGCCATTGTTTGGCGGTGAAATCCGTCCGATGTTCCTCGACATTACGAATGAGCTGCCGGTACCACAACTCGTCTTTATACATGCCGTATTCTCACGAATAAATACAATTCAGCCGGCTTAACTTTGGCAAGGATCGGCCAACGCGCCCATCGGATCCCACGGCGGGAGCACAACCGGCTCGGTTTCGAGGACCGCCAGCAAGTCAGGCGAGAGATAGCGCTTGCTCACGGCGATCTCGTAGAGATACTCCTCAAACCAACGATCGGTCATCAGCATATAGCCCTTGTCGCCGCGTTCCGTGCCCCAACTGTTCTCCACGCGCCATTTCACTGGACGCCCGGCCTCGTTCAGGTCGACGCCGGCGAGCAGCATCGCGTGGGTCATCCGGCTGTGCCCGTAATCGACATCCGCATTGAGATAGCGCACCGGCTGCCCGCCCACGACGTTTCCGAGGTAGGCCACGGTGTAGAGCTTGTCGTAGGGCTTGTCCTGCGTCGGCGCGTTGATGAGGCAAACCATATCGTCCAGGTCGATGCCAACGTACTCCCCATAGAAGTCCAGCGGTGTGATTGCGCCGTGACGATGAAACGCCTTGTCTTTATCGCGCCACGCCCACTCGAAGCTCGCAGGCGGTTTGCCGAATCAGTTACTAACTCGCGCCGACAAATAGCACATCTATTTCCGGAACGTGCCCAAAGTATTTTACGTGTTTTATCTGTAATTGCCATAGATATGTCACAACTAGGTTTCAATCAATGCTAAACGCTAATACTGTTGCTTGTTCCGTTTTCCCTCAATTGTGTCCTCTAACTCAAAAAGAGCCGCCCATAGCCAACAAAAACGGAGGAGTGAATTGCCACACACTCCTCCATTATAGCCAAATACTCGGAAATAGACTACTGAGATTGCTATAAATGCAGATCCCATTCTGCGCGTAAGGCTTCTTGATAGTGCATTGAGTCAATCTGACGCTCACGCCAACAACCGAAGGCCGGATTTTGATCCAATGAACGAAGCCAGGGACTACGTGAAGTATACGTCTCTTCCGGTTCCGAGACGACTTGGGTAATCAACACCGGCGTATAGGGATACTGTTCCTCAATCCGCGCCAACAGCGCCAGTTGATCCGTGTCATCATCTACAACCTGCCCCTGATACATCGCAATGTAACGTCCAGCATAAGTCTGCAACATGTCAGCGTGGCACGCGCGAAATACCTGCACTTCTTGATGCAGCGCCTGCCGGGTTAACGCGCGAAGGAACTCACGGACGGCGCGCTCCGCTAATACTTGGGGCGTCTCGCCGATTTGAAGCGCCACACGTTCCAATTGCTCTGTCACTGTACCGCCCAACGTGACTTCTGACATTGTTTGTCCTCCTGTTGGCAAGGATTGAAATGATTACGCTAATTCCAAATCGGTCTGCGAAAAGTCATCGCCTACACACAACAGGGGGCCTCCCGCCAGCTTGGCGACAGCGTAAGTCAAACAATCACCGAAATTCAGCGCGGCAGGATGTCTTCCTTTGCCAAATTTCAGCCACGCCGTCACCGCCGTACTGTAATGCGCATCGGTGAAGGGAATAATGAACGCGTCATTCTCTGCCAGAAAGCGCGAGAGCATCCCACGCGCATCACGCCCTAACCGCGCGCTCAGGACAATGCCACATTCGACCAACGTGGGCGCGCCGATTCCTACCGCGTGAGCACGCCCGAGCTTCTGCAGCAGTCCCTCGTATCCCGATTCCTTGAAGAAGATTGCTACAATCGCCGACGTATCGACAATCATACACCATGCTCTCCATAACCCAGAATCGCCTCTTCTTCCGCTTTGGTCAAAGACGTTCCAAGCAGATGCTCCGGGATATTAGCCCAGATTTCATCTTGTAAAAACGCCTCTAGCCGAGCCGCATCCTGGGGAACCACACGCAGCAAAGAGAGACGTTCCAACCGTTCAGCCAGGGCTTGACGGATTGCAGTGGTTTTAGATTCTCCCGTCAATTGAATGACAGAGTCCAATAAATTCTCCACCTCTTGATTCTTGATATTGACAGTCATCAGACAACTCCTTTCACCAGACCGTATTGGATTCTGTAATTCTATACAAATTCTTTAATTCATTATATCATTAATTAGGAAAGGTTCAATCTCCGCCTTGCATCACACTCTTGTATCCTGCATCTTGCATCCTGCATCCTGCATCCTTACCTACTTTAACGCCTCCTGCCCCGCGAACGTCCGATACGGCGAGAGCACCTGCAGTACCTCCCGGTCTTCCGGCGAGAGGTTCTCCTGCGTGACCATCCGCGCCAGCAGTTCACCCAGGCCGGGGCCGAGCATGAAGCCTTGCCCGCACATGCCGATCGCCATCAGGTAGCCGGTCACCTCCCGCGCCCAGCCGACCAGCGGTGAGCCGTCCGGCGTCATCGGGTACAAACCGCGCCAGGTGCGCCGCACACGCAGGTTCGCCAGACGCGGGAGCAGATCCACCATGCGCAACGCAATCTGCGGCAGGAAGACGCTCGTCTCGCGGCGGTCGAAGCCCACAATGCTCGGACTCGGCGTGATGCAGAAGACAACCTGTCCATTGCGCAATTGATAGAAGTAATAGTTGGCCGATCCCGACGCCGGGCGGGTATCCACCACCATTGGGCCGAGGAAATGCGCAACCGGTTCGGTGATCCCCGCCTCGTGCGAGTCCGGTTGCACGGGATGTTCCATGCCCGCCAGCCGCCCCAACGCCTGCGCCCATGCTCCCGCTGCATTGACGACGACCGGCGCGTGATACGTCCCTTGCGCCGTCCGCACCCCGCGTACTTGACGGCCTGTCATCGTTTCATCGCTCAAAACCTCCGTCACCGGCTCGTTGAAGTGGAAGATCACCCCCACTGCCTTCGCCGCTTCGTAGAAAGCATGTCCGGCCAGCAGCGGCGAGCAGTGCCCATCCCGCGGCGAGAACGTCCCACCGAGAAGGCCGTTAGGATTCACGTCGGGGACAATCTGCAAAAAATCATCACGGTCGTACCAGTCGATGTCGAGGCCATAGGCGTGCTGCACCTTGAGCAGGTCCTTGAGCGTCTGCGCCTCGCGTTCGCGGTAGGCGACGAAGGCATAGCCCCCGGTCGTCCATTCGATGTTGTGCCCGCAGGTTTCTTCCCATGTCGAGAAGATTTCCAGACTGCGCAAGCACAGGCGAATCTTCGCCGGATCGGAGTGCGTAGCGCGCACCCCGCCAATCGCCGCTTTGTTGGAGCCCTGCCCATGGCTCGCTGCCCCGTCGAACAGGCGCACCTTCAATCCTGCCCGCGCCATCGCCAGCGCCGCCGGCACGCCCACACTGCCTGCACCGACGATGATCACATCGGAAGAGGAAGTAGGGAGTACGGAATAGGAAGTAGGGAGTAGGGAGTATGGAGTATGGGGTTCGTGATGCGTGATGCGTGGTGCGTAATCCGCAGCTCGTAATTCGTTATTCGTAATTCGCTGATTCGCCGATTCGCTGATTCGCTGATTTCCCGCAAAAACGCCCAGGGGGACTTCGACAAAAAGGGGGCGAGGAACATTCGGGGTAACGGCATCGAGGGGAACACCTTCCTCACGGAAAAGGCGCAGGATGAGCGCGCTGCACGTCTTGCCGCCGCAGGCCCCCATCCCGGCGCGGGTGACGGCCTTGATCGCGTTGACGTCGCGGTAGCCCTGACGGATCAGCGTGCGGATTTCGTCCGCCGTCACCCGCTCACAGCGGCAGACGATATCGGGATAGACGGTAGGCGGTAGACAGGAGGCCGGGGCAGAAAGTTGGCCTTCGCGGACGGTGCGTACCGGCAGTTCTGGTGCACGCATGCCTGCAATATACCTGGCAATTGCCTTCGGCGCACGCAGTTTGACCATCACGGTGCGGTCGTGGCGTTTGAGCGCCCGCACGCCGACCACCTCCGCGTCGCCGAGGACATTGCCCACCGCATCAAGCGTCGTCACCCGGTCACCAACAGCGATGCAGCTCGCCAGGAACTCGTAGGGCAGCGTCACCGTGGGCATCGCGGCATCCTGGCGGTAGTCCACCAGGGTGATCGCCAATCCGGGGCAGATGGCAACGCACTGTTCACATCCCAGGCAGGCCTTTCCCTGCGTCGTCCCCAGATAGGCAGGGATGGCGCGGATGTCGGCCCGGTCGATGTAGATCAACTGCTGGGGGCAGACGGAGGTACAGGGATTGCACGGGATTTCCTGCAAGCAGTGGAACACCGGAAAAACACCCTCTTCCTGAGCCGGGATGCGCTCCGCGATCACCGCGCCGGGGTGCGACTTGAGGATGTCGCCGGTGCACCGCCATTCGTCGGGGACGGGGTCTGTCGTCGCGCCGAGCGCCCGTGCGATCTCCAGTCCGCGAATCTTACCGGAGAACATCGCTGCCGATGCCTCCGCGATCTCCTGGGCGTCGCCTGCATCGAAGACCGTCATCCCAAAGTCCCGCGCTTTCTGCGTGAATTCGTTCACGGGATCGAGGCCCACGGCGATGAGGACTGTATCGCAGGCGAAAGACTTCTCCGTACCCGCGATAGGCCGGAAACAGTCATCGACTTGCGCTACCGTCACCGCTTCCACGTGATTGTCACCGTTGGCGCTGAGGATTGTGTGCGACGTGTAGATCGGCACGCCGAAGCGCGCCAGTTTGTCACGGTGGACCTTGTACCCGCCACATTCCGGCAGCGCCTCCACTAACCCCACCACCTCGATCCCCGCCTGCAGCGCGTGATAGCCGGCGATCAACCCAACATTTCCGCCACCGACAATGAACAACCGTTCGGCAGCCCGCACCAGGTCGCGGTTCACCAACGTCTGGAACGCACCCGCCCCATAGACGCCCGGCAGGGTGTTCCCCTTGAACGTAAGCGACTTCTCCCGCGCCCCCGCCGCAACGAGGAGGATTTCGGGGTGAACAAGAACGTACTGCGGTTGGGGAGTAGGGAGTAAGAAGCTGGAAGTAAGGATGCCCACTTTGTGGTCACTAAAAACTGCCAACGCGGTGCTGTTGAGCCAAACCTCGATGTTGTCGTAGCGGCGGACTTCGTTCTCCAGCCGTATGGCAATGTCAATGCCGCGCGTACCCGCATAGACCGCGTCCACCGAGCCGAAGAAGCGATGCGTCTGCAAAACCAGCTTCCCGCCGAGGCGTGACTTGTCATCCACCAGCAGCACGTGAACGCCATAGTGCGCCAACTGAATCGCCGCCGACATTCCTGCCGGCCCACCGCCGATGATAAGCACGGGCACGTCAATCGTCTCCAACGCGCGCAGTGGCGGCGGTTCGGCGACCGACGGCAGCACGGGCAATCCTTCCAGCGGCTCGACGACCATGCCGGGCGTCACCGGTGTCATACACGCCTTCACCGGCAGACCATCGGCGATCACGAGACACTGCGAACACTGCCCGTTCGCGCAAAAGATGCCCTGGGGTGAGCCGTCACGGTGATGGCGTCCGAATACGTGGATGCCATGCGCGAACAACGCCGACGCGATCATCTCGCCGCGGCGTGCCGTCAGTGGCTGACCTTGCCAGGTAAATGCGACAAAATCATCGGGAGGAAGCGGAAGAATCGGATGCGCTGTGATGCGATAGTCGGCCATACACATACTCCTTGTCCAAAGTCACATAATCGTTAGTCCGGCAGTCTGATAGTCGCTGTCTGTCGTCTCCTTCTTTTGGAACAAGAACCGCTGCCACAGATGCGGCATGTGGCCCACGTCCGGCGTGTAGGTGTCGACATAGCAGAAGCCCCAGCCGGCCAAAAACTGTTGCAACGCGGCAGGCTGGTACGCGCGGACGTTCATCAGTTCAATCGACTCGCCGGGCATAAGGTGGACGATGCCGCCGAAACAAGGGAAATCCAACGCCTCGTGGACGTGGAATTGCACCACGTAGCGCCAGGCGCCGGTAGAGGCTTCGTAACGTTCCTCGTTGATCAGTTCGCCGCACGTTTGGTCCAGCCCCAGCTTCTCCAGCAGATTCTCGAAAAACCGGCTGAGGTTCTGTGGCAAACGCATCAAATGGCTGCGCAGTTGCGCGTTCTGGGTCTCAGTCGCGTATTGCGGGACGACGTCCAGGTACAGAAAGTGGCCCGCAGGGACGATGCGCGCCAGCGCCTCGGCGATGACATCTTGCTCGAAGTTGCCAAACGTGCCGCCGAGCAGCGCGTAAAGTTGCACGTCGAATCCAGTCAGATGCGGACGCCATCGTGCCACAAAATCGGGCCGTGTGAAATCGGCCAGCACAAACGTTCGCGGGAAATCTTCAGCGGCGAGATTCCGCTGTGCCAGGTTCAGCATCGCCCGCGAGGAATCCACGCCGAAATAGGCCACGGACTTCCCCGCAGCATGGGCCGTGTGCAAAAGTGGCTTTTCCGGGCCGGCGTTGCCGCATCCCAGGCTCACAAAGGCACTGCGGCGGGCCGCCGTCCAAAACGGCTGTCGGGCGAAGAAAGCGTATTCATCATCGGTGGAGATTTCCTGCAATTCTTCGCCGCGATAGGTGTAGAAGGTTTCCGCCCCTTCTAGGGTGTAAAAGAGATTCTGTCGCACCTTTTTGTGCTGCTGAAAATCGGCCAGATAGTCAAACTCCAAGTCCGGCGTTTCTGCCAATACCATGATGTCGTCCATATGCACCATCCCCAAAGTCCCCTTCGCAATCTGGCAAAGGCGGCTGAATAGTTACGAAAAAAAATCTGCTTAATCTGCTGACAGATTTCTGTCTTCGTCAGGCATATCCCGTGGCCGGCGCTGCGCGCGGGGGTCTACGGAATCGAAGCCGGCGAAGGGCCGCGCCAGGCGCTTTTCCGCCATGGCAATGTACGCCGGCGTGATGTCGATCCCAATGTAGCGTCGGTTGAGCGCCTGCGCCACGCGCGCGGTCGTCCCACTGCCCACAAATGGGTCCAGCACGATGTCATTTTCATTGGAGCTGGCACGCATGATGCGTTCGATGAGGGCTTCCGGCTTCTGCGTCGGGTGATCTTCACGCTCGGGATTGCTGTAATGCACGTGCGAGAACGTCCACACGTCGCCGGGATTGGCGCCGCGCATGTTGTTCCGCTCGCGGTAATACTTCTGCGGGATGCGTACCGCGTCGAGGTTGAAAGTGTAGGCGGCGCTTTTGGTGCAGTAGAGGATATCTTCATGGCGAGGCGAGAATCCGATCATTCGTCCCCTACCCTGCGTGTAATGCCAGGTGATCCAGCCATTGAAAAGGAAGCCCAATTCTTCCAGCATCATGTAGAGCCGGGCAATGAAACGCACGCCCATAAAAACATAGAGACTGCCATCGTGGCGCAAAATGCGGCTGCACTCTGCCAGCCACGCACGCGTGAACTGCTCGTACTCGTCCCACGCCTTCTTGTCCACCATGGTGCCGTAATCCTTGCCCAGATTGTACGGTGGATCGGTGCACACCAAATGAACACTCGCCGAAGGAATCTGCGGCAGCACAGCAAGCGCATCACCGACGATGAGTCGGTCGGTGAATGAGGCCAGCGTATGTTCGCGCGTCATAGCTGGGATTATAGCGTCAGATGAACAAAAGCGAAAGTGGCACCAAGAATCCCGGCCTACAAAAATCCCCCTTCCCCGGGGGAAAGGGGCAAGGGGGATAGACTTAATATCTCGTCATCCAAAAGCGCCTGGCGTACCCAAATCCGCTTCCAGATGTCACTTTTCTCATGGAAAATATCTATAAACATCCTTGCGATGCAAGAAACGGACAAAGATAATTCGGTCGTCTACTATCTGACTTTACGATGCCTCAACCCCCAACGGCGGCGGTGTTTCAACTGCTGTCGACGCTTCCGGCGTGACCTCCGTTTCTGCCTCCGGCGTCTCCGCTTTCGGCGTCAGGGCATGCTGCAACACCTCATTCACATCCTCCACCAGGATAAACTCCACTTCGTTGCGGATTTTGTCCGGCAGTTCCTCCAGGTCCACATCGTTCAGTTTCGGCACAATGACGCGCTTCAACCCGGCACGATGGGCTGCCATGACTTTCAACTTCAGGCCGCCGATGGGCAGGACCTGCCCCTGCAATGTCACCTCACCGGTCATTCCCAAGTCGGGATACACTGTGCGCCCGGTGAGCAGTGACACCAACGCCGTCACCATGGTGATGCCCGCCGACGGGCCATCCTTAGGCACAGCGCCGGAAGGGACGTGCAGGTGAATCGTGCCCTTGCAGCAGTCTTCGGCCAGGCCCAGGTCTTTCAGATGCGACTCGACATAGCTCAAGGCGATGCGGGCGGATTCGCGCATCACATCGCCCAGATGCCCCGTGAGAATGAGATTACCTTCCGTGCCGGGTATAGCCGCCGCTTCGACGAAGAGTACTTCGCCGCCGGTAGGCGTCCACGCCAGACCCGTCGCCACACCGGGGCGTTCGGTCCGCAGAGCAGCCTCGAAGCGATAACGGGGTTTACCCAGGTATTCGTGCACTTTTTCGGGCGTAATTTCGATGGGTTCGACCGGTTCAGCCGCGGCCATCGTTTCGCCCTCCACCGGTTCAGCCGCGGCTACCACCTCACCCTCGACTGCTCCCGGCGCGCTTGACTCGTCTCCCTGTGACGCGCCGGCAGTCTCGCTCTCACCGGCCACCGCCGGCGTTTCCATTCGTTGTTCTTCTTTCATCTCGGCTACCTGCGTGGCTACCTTGCGGCAGATTTTGCCGATCTCGCGTTCCAACTGGCGGACGCCGGCCTCACGGGTGAAGTCACGAATAATCGCGCGGATCGACGGCTCGCCGAAGATGATTTCGTCCGGCAGTAAGCCGTTCATCTTGAGCTGACGTGGCACGAGATATTGCTCGGCAATGTGCAGTTTATCGTATTCCGTGTAACCGTCGATTTCGATGGTTTCCATGCGGTCCAACAGCGGGGGCGGGATCGTCGCCGTTGTATTGCCGGTGCAGATGAAAAGCACCTGGCTCAGGTCGAAGTCCACGTCGAGATAGTGATCGCGGAAAGCATGGTTTTGCTGCGGATCGAGGACTTCAAGCAAAGCTGAAGACGGATCGCCGCGCCAGTCGGAGCCGACCTTATCCACTTCGTCGAGCATGAAGACCGGGTTCTTGACGCCTGTGCGCTTGATCGCCTGCATGATGCGTCCCGGCATCGCGCCGATGTAGGTGCGGCGATGGCCGCGGATTTCCGCCTCATCGTGCATCCCCCCCAGGCTCATCCGCGTGAACTTGCGCCCCAACGCCCGCGCGATGGACTGTCCCAGCGAAGTCTTTCCCACGCCGGGAGGCCCTACCAGCGACAGAATCGCCCCTGAGCCTTCGATTTTTCGGCCCTGTAAATCGGCCTCAGTGACGGTATCCAGACCGCGCTCCTGACGCAGCTTGCGCACCGCCAGAAATTCCAGGATGCGCTCTTTGACGTCCTCAAGGTCGTAGTGATCCTCATCGAGCACCGTGCGCGCGTCGGCAATGTCAAGATGGTCTTCGGTCTGCGCCTGCCACGGCAACGCAACCAGCCAGTCCAGGTAGGTTTTGATGACCCAATACTCGGCAGCCTGGGGCGGCATCTTCTCCAGGCGCGCCAGCTCCCGCTCGGCCTCTTCCTTCGCTTCCTCCGTCATGCCCGATTCCGCAATCTTCTGCCGATACTCCTCGACTTCGCGGCGGCCATCGTCGCCCTCGCCTAACTCCTTGCGGATCGCATCCATTTGCTGGCGCAGGTAATACTCGCGTTGCGTCTTTTCGATCTCCTCTTTCGCCTTCTCCTGAATCTGCTGGCCGATTTCACGCACTTCCACCTCGTGCGTCAGCACTTTGACCAGGTGTTCCATCTTGTTTGCCAGCCGATCCGCCTCCAGAAGTTGTTGGGCATCGGTCATTTCGATACGCATGTTCGACGCCAACAGATAGACGAGCAGGCGGGGGTCTTCCAACTGCTGGATAAAACGCATGGCTTCCTCAGGGAACTGCGGTATCAGCTCCGCCAACCGCGTGGCGACATCCAGCAGACTGCGGCGCAGTGCCTCTTCGATCACCGAACCTTCAACAATATCGGGCGTCAGACGCACGCGCGCTTTGAAGTAGGGCTCCTCGGCGGTCCACGCGACAACACGGAAGCGTTCAAGCCCCTGGATGAAGACCGTTAACGTGCCGTCGTCGGAACGCATCACCCGATGGATAATCGCTGCCGTGCCTATTTGATACACCTGCGTCGTCGTGGGGACTTCCACGGACGGATCCTTCATCGCCACCAGTCCCACGACGCGATTGCCACGATCGACGTCCTCGATCAATCGCACCGAGCGCGGTATGCCGACGGCAAGCGGCATCACAATATAAGGAAATGCTACAGTATTCCGCAGCGGAAGAATGGGTAATTCTTCCGGGATGCGCCGGATCAAATCATCGATATTTTGTTCTTGTGTATTAAACCAGGGTAACATTCAGCCCTCCAGTCAAGATAAGTCTAAAGTCGAATATCCAAAGTCTCATCGACACCCTCCCGCTGTGGCCGGTCCCTAACCGTGCCCGCCCACGTCTGGGCCGGCGGTAGCTCGGTCGGAGACCGGCCACAGTTTTCGGGAAGATAACCTTAGCTTGAAGGATTATAACACAGTCGCATTAGAATTTCATCAGCAGTATATCGATAAATCATCAAAAAACGGTATAATCGCCTTATGCTCATCGACACCCATGCCCATTTACAGCACGCTCGCTACGCGAATGACCTGGAAGCCACTCTGACACGTGCGGCGGCCGGCGGCGTCACGGCTGTGATCGTCCCCGGCAGTACGCTGGAAGATAGCCGCGCCGCCGTCGCTCTGGCCGAACGCTACCGCGACACACCTTGTGCGCTCTACGCCGCGGTCGGCATTCATCCGACGAACGCCGCTAGCCTGACAGCGTCGACACTGGCCGAACTACGCGAGTTGGCGGGTCATCCGCGCGTCGTCGCCATCGGCGAGATCGGTCTGGATGACTACTGGCCGCATATCCTCGACCGGGGCTGGCCTTGCGCGGAACCGCCGCAACAGCGTGCAGCTCTCGAAGCGCAGTTGACGCTGGCCGCCGAATGGTCACTGCCGGTCATTCTCCACGACCGGGACGCCCACGCCGATATTCTGGACATTCTGCGCACCTGGATGGACGGCCATCCGGAGCGCAGAGGAACGCTTCACGCTTATGCCGGTGGACCCACGCTGTTAGCGGAGGCACTCGCCCTGAACCTCGTCATTGGCATGGACGGCCCGGTGACATTCGAGAAGGCGACGGAACTTCACGAAGTCGCCCGGCAAGTGCCGCTCGACCGTCTGCTGCTGGAAACCGACGCGCCCTATCTCACCCCCCACCCTTATCGCGGGCAGCGGAACGAACCGGCCTATCTCCCTTACATTGCCGGGCGTATCGCCGGGTTGCGAGGTATGGCGGTGGAAACCCTCGCCGCCGCAACCACCGGCAACGCCCAACGCCTTTTCCGATTGAGCGCTCTCACTATGGTATAATCGAAACGATCCGGTATCAGTACGAGAACCCATGGAATCAGAGGAATTACAGTACGCGATCCTCCTGCGGGATGAACTGCACGTCGTCCAGGCCGTCATGCTCGAAGTTCAACAGCAACTTCCCGACCCTATTGCACCCGCACTGGTGACGCTCATTCAGGAGGGCGGCAAGCGCCTCCGCCCGGCTCTCATGCTGCTATCCGCCTACCTGTGCGGCGCCGACATCCAACGCGCCATCCCGGTGGCGGCGGCCATCGAAATGCTCCACACGGCGACACTGATTCACGATGATTTGATCGACAACGCCGCACTCCGCCGCGGCAGGCAAACATTGAACGCTGGTTGGACGCCGGCGGCAACCGTGTTGGCCGGCGATGTAGCCTTCGCGTGGGCCGCCAAACTGGCGACGCGCAGTCAAAACCTGCGACTGGTGCAGCGCTTCTCCGAGACGCTTGCCATTATCTGCCAGGGCGAGCTTAACCAAATGTTCAACGACAGAGGGCACCTGTCCACCGAAACAGCATACTACAGTCGTATCTTTGCCAAAACAGCCTCCCTCTTCATCCTGGCGACGGAGGCCGGAGCTATTCTGGCACTGCAAGCCGAAGAGGATATCGCCAGGCTGCACCTTTTCGGGCAATTGCTGGGGGAAGCGTTCCAGATTGTCGATGATGTGCTCGACTTGATGGGCGACGAGGCCGTGCTGGGCAAACCGGTAGGGAGTGATCTGCGCCAGGGCATCATCACGCTGCCGGTGTTGTACTATAGCCAACGTCATCCCGACGACACGCGCATCCCGACCGTGCTGAATCCTCCCTGCCACGAGGTCGTCTTCCAATCCCTGGTCGCCGATTTACGCCGTTCCGATGCCGCCGACCGGGCCATGCAGCAAGCCACCATGCGCGCTGACGAAGCCCGTGCACTCCTGGCGGTCTACTCGGATACCCCTTATCGCCGGGCTATGGAAGAGATTGTCACCTTCGCCGTCCGACGGCAGTATTGAGCCTCTATGATCACCGTATCCGTCATCATTGTGAACTGGAATGTACGCGATCTTCTCCGGCGCGCGCTGACATCTGTGTACGCTTCGTGGGACGGACGACCGGGGCCAGAAATCATCGTCGTCGACAACGCCTCCCACGATGGCAGCGTCGCTATGCTACGGGACGCCTTTCCCCAGGTCAGCGTCATCGCCAATGCTGAAAATCGGGGATTCACCGGCGGCAACAACCAGGGTCTCGCCGCCGCCACGGGCGACTTTCTGCTGCTGCTCAATCCCGATACGGAAATCGTGGGCGATGCGCTGCCCCGCATGGTCGAGTATCTGCAAAGCCATGCCGATGTGGGGATGGTCGGGCCGCAGTTGTTGAATCCCGACAACAGCGTGCAATCTTCACGCCGTCACTTCCCCACGCTGCCGGTGCTCTTCCTCGAAAGCACCTGGCTCGAAAAGTTTGCGCCGCGTAAGATGTTACGCTATTACTACGCGCAAGAACGGCCCGATGACGCCATCCAGGAGGTGGATTGGGTCACCGGCGCGGCGATGTTGACGCGGCGAGAAGTGGTCAACCAGGTGGGAGGGATGGACGAGAGCTTCTTTATGTACTCCGAGGAACTGGACTGGTGCCGCCGCATCCACGATGCCGGCTGGCGCGTCGTCTACTTCCCAGAGGCGCGCGTCATCCACTATGAGGGCCAGAGCAGTGCGCAGGTTGTGCCCGCGCGCCACATTTACTTTCAAGCGAGCAAGATCCGTTACACTCAAAAGTATCACGGCAATGTCATCGCCGAAGGACTACGGTTGTGGCTACTCGCCCAATACGCCTGGCAAATTGGCGTCGAAGGCGCAAAATGGCTCGTCGGCCATCGCCGCGACCTGCGCGCTGCCCGCATCGCTGCTTATCGCCAGGTGCTCAGCAGCAAATTGCGAATAGCGAACGGCGAATGGCAAATGGCGAATGGCGAATAATGAATAGCGAATGAGGGATCGTTTATGAAACATCGATGGAGCTTCACAATCTTATGGCTCGTCCTGCTCCTTGCGGCGTGTGGGACATCCACCCCCGCCGCGCCGGAGACATTCACCGGCGACCTGGCCTACACCTGGGTGACGCGCCAATGCGACCTGGGATACCGTATCACCGGAACGGAGGCCAACCGTCAGGCCGGCGATATGATTATCGAGGAACTGCGTGCGCAGGGATGGGCCGTGCAGGAGCAGCCGTTCATTTACAAAGAGGTTAGCGCGCGCAACATCCTGGCGTGGCAGGGAGAAGGGACGGCGGTGCTCGTGGGCGCGCACTATGATTCCCGCCGCTCCGCCGACCAGGAAGACCCCACGCAGCCCGTGATGGGAGCGAATGATGGCGCCAGCGGCGTCGCCGTACTGCTAGAACTGGCGCGTGCCCTCACCTGGGATACGGCGAACCGGCGCATTTACCTGGCTTTCTTCGACGCCGAGGACAACGGGCGGCTCGACGGCTGGGACTGGATCGTAGGATCGACGTATATGGCGCAACATTGGGGTGAAGCCGACGAGACGCCGTTGCAAGCCATGATCCTCGTGGATATGATCGGCGACGCCGATCAGCAAGTCTATTACGAGCGCAACTCCGACTCCCATCTCAGCCAGGCGCTGTGGGACATTGCGGCGCAACTGGGCTATGCCGACCGCATCATCCCGGAGTATCGATACGCCATGATCGATGACCACGTCCCCTTTATTCGCCTGGGCGTTCCCTCCGTGGACATGATCGACTTCGATTACCCCTACTGGCACACCACCCAGGATACGCCGGACAAAGTCTCCGCGGCGAGTCTCGAAGCCGTCGGGCGGACATTGGAAGTGTGGTTGGAGCAATAGCGCCCGAACACGTCGCTCTTCATCCAGTAGATGAAAATTTAGCGCCAGGGGTGGTATGCTAAAGCCAGCCGACACCTTGGCGTTGACTTTTGTCGTGCCCGAAGGTACCTCGCATCGGCTCAATCCGCTTAATCTACTGACAGCACAGGCAGCCCATGACCCAGGTCGAGATTTTTGTAATGGGGGGCTATTCCCTCTTGACAAATCATACCCATGTGTGCTATAGTATAAGTTGGAAGCGCTTCCAGCATCCTGTGAAATATAGCCGAAGCTGGGGCGCAGCCCGTCCATGAAAATTTCTGCCCCAGAGAACATAGAGTTTTTGTAACTATTCGGCCACCCTTGCCAGGTGGCGAAGGGGACTTTGGGGAGGGTGCATAATGGGTTGACACTTCGGCCATAGGCGCTGACTCTCTCATCCCCCTGCCCTCCTTCTCCCCCCTGGCAGGGGAGAAGGAGGCGAAAAAAAATGGGGGGATGGGCTTATAGAAACACGCCGAGATTGATGCTATTTCTCTGCGTGCTCAGCGGTGGGAACGAATTTAGCCGCGTGTCCAACATCTTGTTGACCAATACCCAATCCGTGGAATCTGTGAAATCCGTGGCTGTTTTTTATTTTCTCTGGGGGACCCTGTGCCCTCGGTGACTATGGATCAAGGAGGAAATATGTCCAATACTCTGACCCTGGATGAAATCGCCAGACGCGCGGGCGTCTCCCGCACAACCGCGTCGCGTGTCATCAACGACCGTCCCAACGTGCGCCCTGAAGTGCGCGCCCGGGTGCAGCGCGTCATCGCCGAGACCGGCTATCGCCCCCACCCCGTCGCGCAGTCGTTGGCCTCACAACAGTCGCACGTCATCGGGCTGGTCTTGCCGCGCCGGACAGAGGCGCTATTCAACGACCCGTACTTCCCCCGGCTGACGCAGGGCATTGCCCAGGCATGCAATGACCATGATTACACCCTCGCACTCTTTCTACTGCAAACAGAGGCTGACGAACAGAAATTTTACCCGCGCATTTCTCGCCGCGGTCTGCTGGACGGCATCGTGATCCAGGTCGGTCAAATCGGCGACAACCTCATCGCCCGCTTGCTGGCAAGCGATGTGCCGACCGTCGTGGCCGGACGTCCACTGCACCACTCTGACGCCAGCTATATCGATGTGGATAACGTAGCCGGCGCATCCACAGGCGTGACGCACTTGCTACAACTAGGTCACAACCGCATCGGCATGATCACCGGTGACATGCGAACTACCGCCGCACTCGACCGGTACACGGGTTATTGCCAAGCGTTACAGGCGCACGACCTGCCGGTAGACGAGGCACTCATCAGCGAAGGGTACTTCACGGAAATCGGCGGCTATGAGGCGATGCAACGGCTGCTCCCGCACAAACCCGATGCCATCTTCAGCGCGTCAGACGCAATGGCGCTGGGCGCCCTGCACGCCATCCACGACGCGGGGTTAACGGTGCCCCATGACATCGCCATCGTCAGTTTCGACGACCTCCCTCCTGCCACCATCGCCAGACCGCAACTGACGACCGTCCACCAACCGGTCCACGCTTTCGGCGTCAAAGCCGTGGAAATGCTGCTCGATGTGATCAAAAATGGCTCCACCCCGCCACGGCGGATTATTATGGACACCCACCTGGTTATTCGGGAATCTTGCGGCAGTACGTAGCTCAAAGCGCGAGCCGGCATGATTCACCAATCCTTGATTCATAGGATTAACAACATATCGTTAAGGAGGTAGCTATCGCCCCTTGATGAAAACACCCGTAACCGATGACCGAAAATATTCAAACTTATCGCTTGAGGGAGGATATGAGATGAAGACAAGACTTTCCAATTTGCTACGGGGTATCACACTGCTGTCGTTGTTGACCATGATGCTCGGCACATCGTCTCTGGCAAGCAGCAAAGCAATAGTGGCAGCGCCAACAGCGGGGGTACACATCGTAGACGATTTTGAGGCCGGGGTGCCGAGTACCTGGTTCCAATACGGCGACTACGACAATGGCGTCACCATTGCGACGACCACACCCGCCACCGATACCGTGCCGGGACTGGCGACCAACCACGTGCTGTCCATCGCCTACACCAGCGCGGGTTGGGGCGCAGGAACCGGTAACAATCTTGCTCCTGAAGATTGGAGCGCCTACGACGGCCTGAGCTTCTGGTTCAAGGGACTGGGTGGCGGCGCGACTTTCCGCGTCATCCTCAGCGACAACAAGAGCGGCCCGGGCGATACGGCGGAACGCTTCGCCTACGAGTTTGCCGACACTAGCGCAGGGTGGCGACACATCAGCATCCCCTGGGGCGCCTTCTTCCGCGATGCCTGGCAGCCCGGCGGCGCCCCCAACGACGGCCTCACCCTCACCGAGGTGTGGGCTTACGCCCTAGCGTTGCCCATCGGCACCAGCGGCACGGTGTACGTGGATCAGGTCGCCTTGTTCAAGTCGAGCCTGGTGGACGATTTTGAGGCCGGGGTGCCGAGTACCTGGTTCCAATACGGCGACTACGACAATGGCGTCACCATTGCGACGACCACACCCGCCACCGATACCGTGCCGGGACTGGCGACCAACCACGTGCTGTCCATCGCCTACACCAGCGCGGGTTGGGGCGCAGGAACCGGTAACAATCTTGCTCCTGAAGATTGGAGCGCCTACGACGGCCTGAGCTTCTGGTTCAAGGGACTGGGTGGCGGCGCGACTTTCCGCGTCATCCTCAGCGACAACAAGAGCGGCCCGGGCGATACGGCGGAACGCTTCGCCTACGAGTTTGCCGACACTAGCGCAGGGTGGCGACACATCAGCATCCCCTGGGGCGCCTTCTTCCGCGATGCCTGGCAGCCCGGCGGCGCCCCCAACGATGGCCTCACCCTCACCGAGGTGTGGGCCTATGCCCTAGCGTTGCCCATCGGCACCAGCGGCACGGTGTACGTGGATCAGGTCGCAGTGTTCGGCGGATTAGAGGAGGTGATTCAACCGGAAGTGGACTTCACCCAGCCTAGCTACCAAGTGACGGAGAATGTAGGTGAGGCCATCATCACGGTCAAGCTTGAACCCGCAGCGACAGACCCTGTTACAGTCACCTACGCCTCACTTGATCTCGAAGGCACCGCCGCCCCCGATGAGGACTACACACCCGTCAGCGGCGACCTTGTCTTTGCGCCGGGGCAAACCGAAATCACGTTCACCGTCCCCATCACCGACGACGCCATCTACGAACTGCCGGAGACAGTATACCTGGAGCTTTCCAATCCTGTTGGTGGTAGTCTCCTGCTCGGCAGCACAAACAACCCGGCTGTCTTGACCATCCTGGACGACGACCTGCCGCCGGACACCCAACTCATCGACGACTTCGAGTCCGGCCTGCCCTATGGCCGCACCGCCTTCAACACTGAAATCGGCTTTGTAAGCTGGGGCAGCAATAGCGCCGACATGCCCGTGTTGGCGACCACCACCATCATCACGCCCGTGCCCGGCTATCCGGCGACGAACACCATCCTCAGCGCAGACTACAACATCACGGCGTGGGGCGGCTTCAACCACAGCTTCTCGGACAATGGCGAGTGGGTGAGCCAGGATTGGAGCGCCTACGACGGGCTGCGCTTCTGGCTCTACGGCAACGATACCGACGGAACAATCCAGGTGGAAATCTTCGATAATCAGGCGCTCGGTTCGATGGGCGATTCGGCGGAACGCTACTACACCCGCATCACCGACGATTACACCGGCTGGCGACAGTTCCACCTGCCCTTCTCAACGTTCAAACGGCGCACCGACTGGCAACCGGGCGGCGCGCCCAATGACGGCCTCAACCTGACGGAAGTGTCCGCCTACTCCTTCGGTCTGCCCGCCGGGACGGGACCGCAAACGCTCTACCTCGATCAGGTCGAAATCTACGGCGAGCGCGAGACCGACGATATGCCGGTGCGGGTGCAATTCTCGACCTACGCCTACGCTGCGGCTGAAGGTAACACGGCAAACGTGCGCGTGGTCCTCAACCAGACGGCGGCAGAAACCGCGACAGTGAAATATGCGATCACGGAAGGAACCGCCAAAGCCGGCCACGACTACACCGCACCGGTTAGCGGGACGCTCACGTTTGCGCCGGGCGAGATGGTGCAAAGCATCCAGATCGCCATGCTGAAAGATCACAAAATCGAAGGCAACGAGCCATTCTCCATTGCGCTTGCGGAGCCAACTGGCGCTGATCTCGGCTGGAAAACCACCGCGCCGGTTGTGGTGCGCGACGTGCCCGAACCAGGGATGATCGACGACTTCGAGCGGGGCGTGCCGCCTGAGCTTACGCCCACCGGCGGCGTCACCGTGACCACGGTGGAGATCCTCGCCGCGTCGCCGCTGGCGCTGCCGGGACAGGACCCGCTCAACACCGTGCTCAGCGTCACCTACCACCTGCCCACGCAGGCCATCCAGGCTCTGCAGCCAGCGGGCGGCGGGTTCACCCGCAACTTCGGCACCAGCAAGGATTGGACGACCTACGACGCCTTCGACTTCTGGTTCTACGGGATGAACACCGGCACGACGATGACGGTGCAAATCCTGGACAACAAGCCGCCCGATCCGGGGCCGGAAGGCTGGGTGCCCGTGTGGGGCGATGAATTCGAGGGCCCGGCCGGCGCGGAACCCGATCCGACGAAATGGGGCTATGACATCGGCGGTGAAGGCTGGGGCAACGCCGAGTACGAATACTATACCGACAAGCGCGAGAACTCCGCCCTGAACGGCGCCGGACAACTGGTCATCACGGCGACAAAGTCTACAGACGAGGCTTTGCAATGCACCTATACCCCCGCCGGCGTAGCCGGTCCATGCGCGTACACCTCGGCCCGGCTGCTCACCAACGGCAAGTTCGATTTCACCTACGGGCGCGCTGAAGCCAGGCTCAAGCTCCCCTATGGACAGGGCATCTGGCCGGCGTTCTGGTCGCTGGGCAGCAACTTCGGCGAGGTAGGGTGGCCCACTTCCGGCGAGATCGACATCATGGAGAACATCGGCAAGGAACCAAACACCGTTCATGGCACCGTTCACGGGCCAGGCTATTCCGGCGGGAGCGGCATCGGCGGCGGCTACACCTACACCGAGGCACTCTCCGCCAATTATCACCTCTACGCCATCGAGTGGGAGCCGGACGAAATCCGCTGGTACATCGACGACACGCAATACTTCACCCTCACGCATGCGATGCTGCCCGCCGGCGCTCCGTGGGTCTTCGACCATCCCTTCTTCCTCATTATGAACGTCGCCGTGGGCGGCTACTGGCCCGGCTATCCCGACGAAACCAGCGTCTTCCCCCAGACCATGTCCGTAGACTACGTCCGCGTCTCTCAGGCGCCGGCGGAGCCGGAACGCTTCGAGGCCACGCTTGTCGACAACTTCACCGGCTGGCAGAAGATAACGCTGCCGTTCGCGGACTTCGTCCGCAGCGCCGAGCAACCAGTAGGCGCGCCGAACGACGGGCTGACTCTCAGCGAGATGTGGGGCTACGGCTTCTGGATGCCCGCCGGCAGCGATGGCGCGTTCTACCTGGATGAAATGAAAGTGACAGAAATCATGAAGATTTACCTGCCGCTGGTGATGCGCAATCACTAACATCAGCAAAACCGTCCCGGAAACACAAGCGGCTTCCGGGACGGTATTTCATTCCTGAATGAGTAATTTCTACCACGAATCTGCACAAATCTTCACAAACAGGAAAAATTAGTATGGATTTGTGCAGATTCGTGGTTTATTTCTATGGAGACCGCCCATGAAAACCTTCACCTTTGATACATCCGGTCGCTTTGTCATCGAGAACTTCGCCGCCGCTCGCCCCTTCGCCAGCTTTCTACCGGGGATCGCCGGACCGCTCGGCGTCCCGCTGTGGGTCTTCTACGTCAACCGGGGGCAGGCCATCGCCAGCTTCGGCATCGAAAACAAGAACAATCCGATCATGGAATTCTTGTCCGCGGACAAGGCTTACCAGACTACAGCCTACACCGGTTTCCGCACCTTCCTCAAGCCCTCACGCGACGGCACAACCGCCTTCTACGAGCCTTTCGCACCCTGGCAGACGAATGACGCCACCCAGATGTGCATCGGCATGAATGAACTGGAACTACAAACCGTCAGCCCGGTGCACGGCCTCCAGACCCACGTGCTATACTTCACGCTACCGGGCGAGGATTTCGCCGCCCTGGTGCGGCAGGTGACGGTCATCAACATTGGCATAGCGCCGGTCACACTGGAGATGCTGGACGGTATGCCCCGCGTGATGCCCTACGGCGTCGATAACTGGGGGCTGAAAGAGATCGGGCGAACCCTGGAAGCGTGGATGAGCGTCTTCAACTGCGAACGCGGTATTCCCTTCTATCATTTGCAGGCCAGCACGGGCGATACGGCGGAAGTCGCCGAAATTGAGGCCGGGCACTTCTACCTCGCCTTCACCGAGGACGGCGTTAACCTGCCGGCCTTCGTCGATCCGACCGTCATCTTCGGCCCTAACACCACGTTGAGCGCGCCCGACCGCTTCCTCGCCCATACGCTGGACGAACTGCGCGCGGAACGGCAAATCACCGTGGGACGCACGCCATGCGGCTTCTTCGGCGCGCGCGCCACGCTCGAACCGGCGCAACGCCTCACCCTCCACGCCATCATCGGCCACGTCCGCGACATCGAACACATCCATCGACAGCAGGCGCGCCTCACGCAGGCCGCTTACCTGGACGAAAAGCGCGTCGAGGCGCAACAGCTCGTCACCCAGTTGACGGACGTCGTCGCCACGCACACCGCCGATCCCACCTTCGACGCCTATTGCCGCCAGACCTTCCTCGACAACGTGATGCGCGGCGGTTGGCCCGTGCTCCTGGGTCGTGAGGAGAGGCCCTTCGTCTACCACATCTATTCGCGCAAACACGGCGATCTGGAGCGCGACTACAACGCCTTCTACCTCGCCGCCGAGATGTACTCGCAAGGCAACGGCAACTACCGCGACGTGAACCAGAACCGCCGCTGCGACGTGCTGTTCAATCCGCAAATCGGCGACTTCAACGTGCTGTCGTTCCTCGAACTTATCCAGATAGACGGCTACAACCCGCTGGTGGTGAACGGCAGTCGCTTCACCGTTCCACCCGAAGGGCGGAACGCCGTCCTCGCCATGACAGACGATCCGGCAAAGCTGGAAACATTCCTCGAACACCCCTTTACGCCGGGAAGCCTGCTCAAAACCATCGCGGACCGCCACATCGGACTCAGCGTCACGCCCGAAGCCTTCATCGCCGCCGTGCTGGCTCACGCCGAACAGCACTTCGAGGCCACGTTCGGCGAAGGCTACTGGATCGATCACTGGTTCTATAACCTCGACCTCATCGACACTTATCTGGCAGTCTACCCCGACCGCAAGCGCGCGCTCCTGTTCGACACCACGCTTCCCTACTTCGACAGCGCCGTCTTCGTCCAGCCACGTCGCAAGAAATACGTGTTGGTCGGCGAGGGCAAAGTCCGCCAATACGGCGCGATTTTGGAAGACGAAGAAAAGGCCGCGCTCATCGCCTCTCGTGCCGACTACCCCCATCTGCTGCGCACAGTACATGGTCACGGCGATGCATACCGCGCGACGGTCTTCGCTAAACTGCTGACGCTGGCGCTCACCAAATTCGCCACGCTCGACCCGTGGGGCATGGGCGTCGAAATGGAAGCCGGCCGGCCGGGGTGGTGCGATGCGCTCAATGGCCTGCCAGGGCTGTTCGGCTCATCACTATGCGAAACGTATGAGCTGACGCGGTTGCTGGATTTTCTGCTGCAGGCGATGTCGGAATATCCTGAAGAAACAGTCGCCATTCCGCGCGAACAGTCGGCATTGCTGGATGCGCTCTTGCGGGCGTACAGGCACTGGGCACAATCCAAGGACGCCGACCGCGATTACGTCTACTGGGACGCCGTCGCCAGCGCCCGCGAGACTTACCGCGAGCAAGTACGCTGGGGCATAGACGGTGGAACGGTCACGCTGGCCTTCACCATGCTATTCCCCACCCTCATCGCTTTTGGCGTCAAAGTTGAAGCAGGCATCGCCCACGCGCTGGCGCTGAACGACGGTCTGCCGCCCACCTACTTCGCCTACACCGTGACGGACTACACACAGCTCGATGACGCCGACCCCCAAGGCCATCCCTACGTCCAGGCCACGCACTTCGAGCCGCGCGTCCTGCCGCTGTACCTGGAAGGCTTCGTCCACGCGCTCAAGCTAACCACCGACCCGGCGCCGGCTCGCCAGTTGTATAACCGCCTCAAAGCCGGCGACCTGTATGACCGCAAGTTGGGGATGTACAGGATCAACGCTTCACTCGCCGGTGAATCCTACGAAATCGGACGCGCTCGCGCCTTCACGCCGGGCTGGCTGGAAAACGAGTCCATCTGGCTGCACATGGAATACAAATACCTGCTCGAGATCCTCCGCGCGGGCCTCTACGATGAATTCTTCACCGACGCGAAAACGGCGCTCGTCCCCTTCCTCGACCCGAAAGTCTACGGGCGCAGTCCACTGGAAAATTCCTCGTTCCTCGTCAGCAGTGCCCACCCCGATGAAACACTGCACGGCGGCGGCTTCGTCGCCCGTCTCAGCGGCTCCACTGCCGAATTCCTGAGCTTGTGGAACATCATGTTTTTCGGCGCACGCCCTTTCTTCGTGAAGGACGGTGCGCTGCATCTCACGCTCAAGCCTGCACTGCCCGGCTGGTTGTTCGATGACGCCGGGACGGTCACGGCGACCTTCCTGGGCCGGTGCAGCGTCACCTACCACAACCCGCAGAAGCGCGACACCTTCACCGTGGACATGCATCCGCGCGCCATCACATTGCACCTCACCGCTAGCGCAACCATCACCCTGGAGAGCGCCGTCATCGGCCCCCCCTACGCGGCCCAGGTGCGCGACGGGCAAATTTCGCGGATTGACGTATATTTCGAGGGAGTAAGGAGCATAGAGTCAGGAGTAAGTCAGAGCCCGGCGTAGCGTGCCAGAACCGCGGATCTGGCGATCCGCTTCAAGCGGCGATCCGCTCCAAGCAGTGATCCGCTTCGAGCAATGGCTAACGGGTGTGGAATTTCTGCCCCGATGGACTAGTGTTCATTCAAGGTATGAATGACGGGTATTTCCTTTGTGCATGAGCACGCTTTTGCCCGTCATATTAATGTTGAAAGGTATCTATTTAGGCTAGTAAACCTGACGAAGCCACTTATTCCCTATGCCAGGTTTGACGTAGACTTTGGTAGGCCAGGTGCTGCTGTATGACAAGATATTCGTGTTTCTATAAGCCCCTCCCCCCTGCCCCAGGGAAGGGGGATTTTGGGTGGGGGGTGTCGCCACACCCCCCTTTTGCCCCCTTCTTCCCCGCTGGCGGGGGAGAAGGGGGTTGGGGGATGAGAGGGTCATCACCTGCCGCAGGGGTAACCTATTATGTACTCTCCCCAAAGTCCCATTCGCCACCTGGCAAGGGTGGCTGAATAGTTACGTTGAAAGAACACTAGCCTGAATAGATACAATCCAGCAACAGATTCTCAAGACTGTGAACAATTTTGGAGGAAAACACAATGACGAAGGACCCCGTAACCGGCTGGCGTTTCGTAGACGATGAGGCAACGTTTGTGTTGCCCGACCCCCACAAGACGAACTACCTGTATTTTCCGCTGGTGAACGAAGCGGGGATGATCGCCGCGGTCACGCCGACGCTCCACGGCGATGTCAAAACCGGGCAGAATACCTTCGCCACCGCGCCGGTCTCTGTCGAAGACCTGCACAATACCCGCTCGGCGCGCAATTTCTGGGTGCACATTCACGGCGTGGGACCATGGTCCGCCACGGGAAACAGTGCCCCCCAGATCGCCCAGACGTTCACCGCTAACGCGGATACCGTCACGCTCGAAGCGGGCTTCCTCTGGCAGCGCGTCACCCGCGAGAACGCGCGCCTGGGTTTGCGCGCCGAAATCACGACGCTGGTTCCGCCCTCTGCTGATGCTGTGGAACTGCTGCAGGTGACGCTCACCAACACCGGCAACGCTCCCATGACCCTGACGCCTACAGCGGCCATCCCGCTCTACGGGCGCTCCGCCGACAATCTGCGCGATCACCGGCACGTCACCTCGTTACTGCACCGCATTCGCGTGCATCCCCACGGCGTCCTCGTCCGCCCTACCCTCTCCTTCGACGAACGCGGACATCAGCCCAACACCGTCACCTACGGCGTACTCGGCGCAGAGGATGATGGCGCGCCGCCGGTCCGCTTCTTTCCGGTTGTGGAAGACTTCATCGGCGAAGGCGGCAGCCTCGAATGGCCGCAGGCCGTCGTTGCGCCGGAACAGGCCAGGCCGGGCGTTCCTGCCGGCGCCACGGTGGCGGGCTATGAGGCCATCGGCGCCCTGCGCTTCCAGGACATCGAGCTAGAACCGGGCCGCGCCAAGTCTTACATCCTCATCACGGCGATTATGGACGGGGAAGAAAATCCCGCCGCGCTGCTTGCCGCGTATGGCAATGCTATCCAATTCGGGCAATGGTTTGAACACACGCTCGCCTATTGGCAGGCAAAACTCGCCCCGTTGCGCGTGCAAACCGCCGATCCCACCTTCGATCACTGGCTCAAGTGGGTGACGGTGCAGCCTATCCTGCGGCGGCTCATCGGCAACTCGTTCCTGCCGTACCACGATTACGGGCGCGGCGGACGCGGGTGGCGCGACCTGTGGCAGGATTGCCTGGCCCTACTGTTGATGGAACCGACGGACGTGCGCGACCTTTTGTTCAGCAGTTACGCCGGCGTGCGTAGCGACGGCAGCAACGCCACCATCATCGGTACGCAGCCGGGCGAGTTCAAGGCCGACCGCAACAACATCCCCCGCGTGTGGATGGATCACGGCGCGTGGCCGCTACTAACAACCCAACTCTACCTCGATGCCAGCGGCGACCTGGAGTTCCTGCTGCAAGAACAGGTCTACTTCAAGGACCAGTTCATCAGCCGCGCCCAGAAACTCGATCTGGCGTGGCAGGCGGAAGACGGCACACAACTGAAGACGGCGGGCGGCACCGTCTACCGTGGTTCCATCCTAGAACACCTGCTCATCCAGCACCTCACGGCGTTCTTTAATGTAGGGGAACACAACATCATCCGCCTCGAAGGCGCAGACTGGAACGACGGCATGGACATGGCGCGACACCGCGGCGAAAGCGTCGCTTTCACCGCGTTCTACGCGGGCAATCTGCGCACGTTGAGCGCACTGGCGTTAACCCTTCTCGCGGCGGGTATCACCGAAGTCGCTCTCGCCACCGAACTGCTGTTACTGCTCGACACGCTGGGTCAACCGGTCGATTATATGGACATCGCGGCAAAACAGGCGCGCCTGGCCGAATACTTTGCGGCGGTGCAGCCGGTGGTCTCCGGTGAAAAGGCCACCGTGGGCTTACGGACCCTCGCGGACGATCTCGCCGCCAAAGCCGCCTGGCTGACGGCGCATCTGCAAAAACAGGAGTGGATCGAGAACCAAGCGGGCTTTGGATGGTTCAACGGCTATTATGATGACGACGGCCAGCGGGTCGAGGGCGACCACCCCAACGGTGTGCGCATGACGCTGACCGGGCAAACCTTCGCCCTGCTCGGCGACGTGGCGACGGCGGAACAGGCGCAGGCCATCGTCGCGGCGGCGGACCGCTACCTCTACGCTGAAAACATGGGCGGCTACCGGCTCAACACCGACTTCGGGGACGTGCTGCTCAACCTGGGGCGCTGTTTCGGCTACGCCTACGGCCACAAGGAGAACGGCGCGATGTTCAGCCACATGGCCGTGATGTATGCCAACGCCCTCTACCGGCGTGGTTTGGTCCACGCCGGCTACAAAGTGTTGGACGGCATCTACCGGCATTGCCGCAACTTCGCCGTCAGCCGGATGTACCCCGGCATCCCCGAATACGTGAATCCCAGAGGACGCGGGATGTACCCGTATCTGACCGGTTCGGCCAGTTGGTATCTGCTCACACTGGTCAATGAGGTCTTCGGCGTCAAGGGGCAACTCGGCGCACTGCGGCTGGAGCCCAAATTGGTCGCGGCACAGTTCGACGAGAATGGCGCCGCCGCTATTCACACGTTGTTCGCCAACCGGCAGCTCGACATCATCTACCACAACCCGGCACGCATGGACTACGGTGATTATGCCATCGAGACGATCACGCTGAATGGCGAACCGGCAACGTTCGAGCCAGAGGATGCTGCCGTGATCATCCCGCGCGCCACACTCCTGGCGTTAGCGGAGGGGCAGACGCACCCGTTGGATGTGCATCTGGTCGCGCGTTGATGTTTTGTGTTAGAGCTGACAGGTCTGGTCTATGGACAACAATGCCACGTCTACTGCCTCGTTGACCGAACGGTACGTGGGAATGTCCAGCGCTGCCAGCGCCGTGGCCTTCGCGCCCGCCGCCGGAGCGATGCCGTAAGGTTGCCAGCGAATATCCACACCGGCCGCGTGCAA
This sequence comes from Anaerolineae bacterium, assembly GCA_035415725.1. GTDB lineage: Bacteria > Chloroflexota > Anaerolineae > B4-G1 > SLSP01 > DSWT01. The sequence goes on from DAOOGN010000044.1 coordinate 30,990, forward strand.
GCTGTCCACCGCACTGCGCACGGCCCCCATCCCGCCAACGGTATCTTCAAAGATGTGGACCGTCGTAGCCCCAAGATTTGCCAACGGTTCGCGCAGTTCACCTGTCCCGTGGAAAATCCACGCAGCTTCCAAAGCGGCGGGTTCTGCTCCTACTGCCGCGCCGACCGCCGCCAATGCCTGCACCGGCGATGGTTTGACCATTTGCGCCATCCGACCACCCCAGCGCGCTGCCAACCACTGCAATTGTCCCAAGCCGATAAGGGGCCAGCCTTCCAGGCCCACCAACGTCTGCGCCAGTTCTGCTTCCGGGGAGTAACCCCGGGGAGAGGTGGCGACTCCGTTGGGCGGGAGGCTTGGTCGCGCCGTGTAAATCGCCGGATAGATGCACCGGGCGTCTGCCGCCTCGCGCAGCCGCGCGGCGGTCTCCGGCGACAGTTCCGCTACGTCATAATCCAGCAGATAGGGCCGCGCCTCGAAGTGCGGCGCGATCCCATAGACTTGCATAACGCCGGCGCTACCGACGACCAGATGCTGAAAGTATCGCGTGATCGGCGCGCGGTTAAAGTCGTGGGTGTGTTCCAACAGTTCATCCAGGATCGCCCCCACGGCCTCGCGTTGTGCGACGGGCAAGGATTGCGCATCGTCCCACAAGGCCGCGCGCACCGCGTGGCCGGTCTCCTTGAAATCACGCCGGCGCGTCACAATCCGTTTCACAAGGGTCATGAATTCGGGACGCGGCAATGGGAGCGGATGCGCCGCCAGTAAATCCAGCGCCGCCTCCCAACGTGGCGGTATCGCCAGCGACGGCTCACGCCGCAGACGCTCGAGGAACAGCGTCAGGATATAGGCCGGCGCGGAGTCCCACTCGGAGGTCAGACCGTGCGCTTCGCCGGCGCGGACTTCGTCTTCGGTGAGCGCAGGGTCGCCCACGCCCATGCGCCGGGCGAAGTGCGCCACCGTATCCTGCAATGCCCGCAGGTAACCGCGCGCTTCGACGAGCACACCGTCCACGTCGAAGAGGAACAGATGCCTCATCGCCGCCGCCGTACCAACTCGGCGCGCACATCGTCCAGAGTCAATCCACGGACAGCCAGCACCACCCACAGGTGATAGATCAAGTCGGCAGCTTCGGAAACCAGGCGTTCATCGCTCTGGCCCTTGCCTGCCAGCACAACCTCGATGGCTTCCTCGCCTACTTTCTTCAGCGCCTCGTCCACGTCCGTGAGCAAGGTCACGGTGTATGATTCCGGCGTGGGATGCGCCTGGCGATCCAGAATCACGGAAAACAGTTCGTCGAAAATATCGGTCACGTAGATAACTCCTGTTCGTTACTGGATAATCTGCCGAAAAATTGTACAAAACACCAAGAATCTTGGTATCTATTCAGGCTCGTAAACCTGACGAAGCCACTTATTCCCTATGCCAGG
>DAOOGN010000045.1:0-31949 GCA_035415725.1 Anaerolineae bacterium
TGCCCTCCCCAAAGTCCCGTTCGCCACCTGGCAAAGGTGGCTGAATAGTTACCCCTAGAGTAGGTTTGGCGCGGATCACCATGCCCAATCCCAGAGAACCTCTAGTGTCTATTCTGGCAACAAGGTTCGCAGCCAGGGTAATCCGCGTTTCCACCAGGGAACGCGCACAGTTTTCCACCCGCCGCCTTCTTCCCACAGCGGCGTCCATTCCACTAAACCCACCCCGACGGCGGCAGCAGGATTGTTGACCTGGTCCGTCAAACCGGCGATGTTCTTCGGTATCCCAATCTGCACCGGCAGTCCGAAAAGATCGCGCGCCAGTTCTCGCAGGCCCGGCAACTGCGCCGTTCCGCCGCACAAAACTAATCCCGCCGGCAGCAGACCGTCATACCCGGAGCGTTTGATCTCCTGCTGCACGTTTTCAAGGATTTCCTCACAACGCGCCTGGATAATTTGGGCGAGTTTCCAGCGCGGCATCACTACCGGACTGCTTTCGCCATAGGGTGAGATGGTGAACCGCTCGTCCTCGGCGACCTGCGCCGCCAGCGCGTGCCCGTATTGCAGTTTCACCTGCTCGGCGACTTCCGAGGGTAGACGCAGGCCAATGGCGATGTCATTGGTGATGTACTCACCGCCCATCGGCAGTGAGCGCGTGTGCCATACCGTCCCCTCAATGAAGATGGCGATATCGGTGGTGCCCTCACCGATATCCACGAGCACCACGCCCATTTCCTTTTCGGTTGCGGAAAGCACAGATTTGCCCGCCGCCAGGCTGGTCAGTACCAGTTCACCTACCTCAATGCCCGCGCCTTCTACGCACTTCTTCAAATTCTGCACCGCTGTGCTGGATCCTATCACGACGTGGGCCTCTACCTCCAGGCGGAAGCCGTGCATCCCCAGTGGATCGCGCACCCCCTCTTGCCCATCCACAGTGTAACTGCGGGGAATGATATGGACCAATTCCTGGTTCTGCGGCAGCACAATCGCGCCGGCGGCTTCCAGCACGCGGTCCACATCGTCGGGGGTAATCCCCCGGTCGCGCCGCGCCACCCCGACCACCCCCTGGCTGTTCCGCGAACTGATGTGCGTGCCGGCCACACCGATGTAAGCCCGCTCGATCTGATAGCCCGAGCTTTGTTCGGCGCGCTCCACGGCTTCGGCGATCGCCGCGGTGGCTTCGTTCACATTGACGATGACGCCTTTCTTGATGCCCTTGCTGGGCACACTGCCGACGCCCACAATCCGCACATCTTCAGCTTCGGTGATTTCGCCCACCAGAACCAGGATGCGATGACTGCCGATGTCAATACTTACGACCGATCGTTCCACAATAACACCCCCTTCGATTACCACAAGCGTTCGAGTGAGTAAGTTGGACTTTCCGGGAAGCGGACGTCTATTGTCCAGGGGAAGACATTGCGCGCGTCCAGATGGGCCACGAGTGCGGTGTAGATTTGCCACCTGGCCTGCATCTCTGACCCGACGCCAAACGCGACCCGTCGTCCCTGCGGGTCGGTCCAGATCAAACCCCGCTGGGGATGATATTCCAGCGCCTCTGTCGCCACACCCAGCGCGGCCAACGCTTGCACCCCTTGCAACACCGGCACGAGGGCCTGAGTGTTTTCCATGTCGGGCAGCGGTCCGCGCACCACCGGCAAACCGGCGCGCACCTCTTGGGTGGGAATGAGAATCCCCTCGGCATCGACCCAATATGTTCCGGCTTCTGTGACCCAGTTGAGAGACGGGATACGTTCTTGCACCTGGACGGTGCAGGACGCGGGAAAGCGTTGACACGCCACGTGAGCTTCGGTCACGGTGATGACTTTTTCCACGATCAAGGTCTCGGCAGTGCGGGGACGCAGGCGCAGTCCGTGCCATCCCAGTAAATCCGAAGCGATGGCGACCTCGCGGGCTGTTGTCGTCGAGCCGGCGCCCACGATCCGGATATCCTCGCCCATCAGGTACCAACGGTCATCCAGTAAGAGCCACATGAGGCTGCCGCCGACCAGGATCAGCAACCCGATCAGCTTCCACGGGATGTTCAGGGCGCTTTGCGCGTGGTGCCCATATCGCTCGCGCGTGTAGACCTGGGGCTGGGTGCTCAACAGTGCGGCAGTCCGATAATACAGGCGCTTTCCCTTTTTCTTTTTCATCACGTCACCTTGTTGGCTGGTGTAGCGGCGACTGGGGGCGTTGAACGCTGGAAGTCGTTACTACACGGCCTATCTTGTTCCTTCATCGTTATTGAATCGTTATGGAATCGGTCGGAAGACTCTCTCCGAGCGCGCGTTCTCGTCGTGACGCTCCAGCGCCAGGTCGATGAGCCAATCCAGCAGATGGCTGTACGACACACCTGACGCTTCCCACAGTTTGGGATACATGCTGATCGCCGTGAAGCCGGGGATAGTGTTGATTTCGTTCAGGTAAAGTTCACCCGTCGCCCGGCTGAGCAGGAAATCCACCCGCGCCATCCCTGTCCCGTCGATGGCGCGGTACGCTTCAATCGCCAGCATTTGCACTTTCTGCGTCGTGGCCTCGTCCAGCGGCGCGGGGATCAGCAGTTCCGAGGCCTCCTCGCCGTGATCCAGATACTTGGCGGTGTAATCATAGAACTCGCGGCTGGGGATGATTTCGCCGGGGAGCGACGCGCTCGGCTCTTCGTTGCCGATGACGCTGACCTCGATCTCGCGTGCGTCGGGCACAGCCCACTCCGCCAGGATACGACGGTCATAGCGCGCGGCCTCCTCCAGACCTTGCCGCAGTTCGCGGCGATCGTGACACTTGGTGATGCCGACGCTGGACCCCAGGTTGGCAGGTTTGGTGAAGGCCGGGTAGCCGAGTTTGCGCTCGACTTCGTCCATCACGGCCTCCGGTTCGGCCTGCCACTGCCGCCGCGTCGTCCATACGTAAGCGGTGATGGGTAGCCCACGCGCTTTGGCGACGTCCTTGAAGGCGATTTTATCCATCGCCAGCGCCGAGTTGAGCACGCCACCACCGACATAGGGCACGCCGGCCAGTTCGAGCAATCCCTGCACCGTACCGTCTTCGCCGAATGTCCCGTGCAGCACCGGAAAGACGACGTCCACCCGTGAGAGCGACGCCAGCGTTTCCATGGTGCCGGGCTGTTCCGCGACGGCGGCGAGAGAGTTCGCCGACGCATCATGTGCGGCCGTGTCGGCCCACAGTCCTTGCCTGGATGGATCGGCGAAGATGGCGGCGGACTGCGTGCCGGTGAAATCTTCGCTCTCCAGCGCCTTCAGCGGATCGGCGCCGATGAGCCAGCGGCCTTGTCGCGTGATCCCTACCGGGATGGCCTCGTATTTCTCCGGGTCCAGCGCCCGCATCACCGAGCGCGCCGACATAATGCTGACTTCATGTTCACCGGAACGCCCGCCGAACAAGACCGCTACTTTTAACCGTTCTGTCATCATGCCTCCAAAATGAGAAGGGGGAGATTAGAGATTAGAAATTAGAGATTCTGCAATCGCCCCATCGGCAATCATCTCTATCTCCGGCTCCAGGTGAATGCCGAACTGACGTTCCACTTCTGTCTGAGCCAGGTGAATCAAGGCGCCGTAATCCGCTGCCGTGCCGTTACCGTCGTTCATAAAAAAGTTGGCGTGTTTCTCTGAGATATAGCACCCGCCGCAGCGAGCGCCTTTCAGCCCCACTGCTTCGATCAACCGGCCGGCGTAATCGCCAGGTGGATTCTTGAACGTCGATCCCAGGGTCTTGCCCGGCGGCTGGGTGCGTTGACGACGCTCGGTGTATTCCGCGGCTCGGCTCGCCAACACCGCCGGATCGCCGGGCGCAAGCTGAAATGTGGCGCTGACGATGACCTCTGTTGCTCGCCGCCCCTTGAGTTTGCTGGATCGATACTGAAACGCGAACCAGTCCGGTTCCACCGTTTCGACGCCGCCGCCGGGGACGAGCACTTCGGCGGAAACCAGCGTCTTGGCAATGACGCCGTCGAATGCCCCGGCGTTGTTCACCACGGCGCCGCCGACCGTGCCGGGCAATCCCACGGCCCAGGTCAGACCGTCCCAGCCTTGATGCACGGCTTCCTGCGCGACTTTGGTCATGATCGCGCCGGATTCTGCCACGAGGCGATCATCCTTTTCATGATAGTCAACGTGCCGGGTGTGATTGAGAATGACCACACCACGCAGTCCGCTGTCGGGCAAGAGCACATTGGTCAACCCGCCGAAGACGCGCCACCAGACGCCGGCTTCCTCGACTAGACGGAGCGTCTCGATCAGCTCGTCGCGTCGCTGCGCGATGACCAACAGCTCGGCCGGGCCGCCGATGCCCACGCCGGCGTAACGGGACAAGGGGACATTCCGGTGGGCGCAGTCGCCTAACGCCTGGGCCAAGGCCGCCCATGGTTCGGCATCCATGCCCGTTACCGGCCTCCCTTGTGGCCTTTGGTCTGTTCGCGCTTGACCATCTGCATTTTCGCGCTCAAGATTTCCGAGTGATAAGCCCGGTAGCGCGCTTGCTTACGCCCTTTGATGCCGGTAAACTTAACGATCCAACCTGTCAAACGTGACATAATCCCTCCGTGAATGGCAGAAAATCTGAGCAATTCTCAATCAACTCGTGCGTTCCAGCTCAAAAACCAGACGCTTGCCGACGATGTACTCGTTGCCGGCGCCCATCAGGATAATAACGTCGCCGGGTTGCGCTTGCTCGACGAGGCGGTAGATAGCATCTTCGAGCGTCACCGCCGCGGTGACGGACGGATGGACGATTTGTTGCGCCAACACCTCCGCCGTCAGTGTGCCATCGTCGACTTCTCGCGCTGCATAGATGGGCAACACCAGCACCCGGTCGGCTTCGTTGAAGGCAGTCATAAAATCGGCGTGTAGCGCCCTGACCCGACTGAAGGTGTGCGGCTCCCACGCGGCAATGATGGGGCGCTCTGGATAACGCTGTCGCGCGGCGCTCAGCACATTCCGAATCTGGGTGGGGTGATGGGCGTAGTCGTCAATCACAGTGATGCCGTCTACCTCTCCCAGGATCTCGAAGCGCCGCGCCGTGCCGCTGAACCGTTCCAACGCTGCGCGGGCGACCTTCCACTTGATCCCTAAAATGGACGCTACGGTGAGCGCGGCCAGCGCATTGACCGCATTGTAAGTACCGGGAATCTGCAAGGCGATGTCTCCGCTAGTCTCGCGCCCGTGGATGGCGGTGAAGGTAACGCCGCCTTGCTCGTTCGTGTGAATGTTCACCGCCTGCCAGGCCAGGTCGATGCCCTCGTTCTGTCCGTAAAGCAGTACATGGCCGCCGTTGGCGTGGTACGAGGCGGCGACGGCATGGGCCACCGGGTCATCGTTGCAGGCCACCAGCGTACCGCCCGGACGGATTTTATCTACAAACTCGCCGAAGGCCATGCGCACGTAGCGCGGGCTGGGAAAAGAGTCGGGATGGTCGAATTCCACGTTGGTTACGACGGCAAGGGTCGGTTTCAGCGCCAGGAAGGTGTTCCGATATTCGTCAGCCTCGATCACGAAATGCTTGCCACTGCCGGCGTGGGCGTTGGTGCCCAGGTTCGCCATCACCCCACCGACGATGTAAGTAGGATCGAGTCCCGCGTCTAACAGCAGCAGCGTGATCATCCCCGTCACGGTGGTTTTACCGTGCGCGCCGGCGACGGCGATGACATCGTAGCCATCCGTCAGTGGACCGAGAAGCTCGAGGCGGTCCATAACCCGCACACCGCGCCGCCGGGCCGCTTGCACCTCAACATTGTCGGCGCGAACGGCAGAAGAAATGAGCACGAGGTCGGCCTGGCCCAGATTGGCCGCCGTGTGCCCGATGGCGACCGGGATGCCTTCGGCGGGCAGAGCTGCGGTGATGGGGGATTCCTGCCGGTCTGAGCCGTGGACGCGAAACCCCCGTTCATGTAACACCCGCGCAATGGCCGACATCCCCGCTCCGCCGATGCCGACAATGTGTACTTCGTGAAACGCTTCTAAACCGGCCATACCTTCACTTAAACGAAAACAATAAGGACAAACGCAAATGCAATAGCCACCAGAATCAACAGCGCGGGGCCATCCAGCCATGTCAGCGGCAGATAGCGGAGCAACGTCGCGCCCTGCTCGGGGGTGGGCGCCGTGATGCCCCACAGATTATAACCCAGGTTGTCCATGAAGCCCCACAACATTCCGATCACCAGAAAACCGTTGACGGCCCCCAGAAAAAATCCCAACAGGGAATCCTGCAATTTCTCTTTGCGGGCTTTGGCTCCCAGATGGGAGGAGATGACCGTTGTCGCGTACCCGGAGGCCACAATAAGGCCAAAGATAATGGAACGCACATAAAACCAGGTTTTGTAGTCGTTGGTGGCCATGGTTTGTAAGGACGTGCTGACGACCGGCACATACTTCAACAGCACGGTCTCGACGAAGCGTGCCAGGATCACGCTGAAGGTGACCAGTAGCTCTTTGGCCCATCCGCGCAGTGCGCCGATAATGCCAAATAACAGGAGCAGACCTAAAAATACGGTTTGTATTGGGATCATGTCACCCCTTTTGCCCTAGAGCAAGCAACAATTCTGCCAGACGCTGCGCCGCGTCGGGACGGGCGAGGGTGCGGGCTGCTGCAGCCATAGCTTCGCGGCGCGGTTGGTCCGTCAGCAGGGCGCTCACCGTCGGCACGATTTGTTCCGCCAAGGCGGCATCTTCCACCACCACTGCTGCGCCGCGGTCGGCGAGCCATGCCGCATTGACCTTCTGGTAACGCCAGGCGTAAGGGTAGGGAACCAGGATCGAAGGCAGGCCGAAGTAGGGGAATTCGCCCAAAATCGAAGCCCCGGCCCGGCAGATGACCAGGTCCGCCGCCGCCAGCGCTGCGCCCATCTCGTCGTGAAGGTAGGCATAGGCGTGATAGCGCGTTTTGATGTTCTCCGGCAGTTTGTCACGTGCGGTGACGACCGCGGGCCAATCCAATTCTCCGCTGACGTGAACCACGTCGGCGACATCCGTCAATGCCGGCAGGTGCGCCAGCAGGGCGTGATTGATCGACCGTGCGCCCCGGCTGCCGCCGAAGACCAGGAGCACGCGAACGTCGGGGTCCAATCCCAACGCCGCGCGTCCTGTGGTGCGGTTCCAGCGGGTGATTCTATCGCCCAGCGGGTAGCCGGTCACGACGACTTTCTCCGCCGGCAGGAAGGCCCGCGAATCCTCGACGGTGACGCCGATGTACGTTGCCAGCCGCGCGGCGGCTTTGACCGATTGCGCCGGTTCGACGTCCGGCAGGTAGACGAGGATCGGCACGCGCCGCCATGATGCGGCGAGCGTCACCGGCCCGCTGATGTAGCCGCCGGTGGTCAGGAGGGCATCGGGGCGCTCGCGTTGAAGATGGTGCAAGGCCACAAGCGTCCCGCGCGCCAATTGCCAGCCATTGCGCACCGCGTTCAGTAGGGCGACGCCGTGCAGCCCGCCGGCCGGGATACCGATGAAAGACAGGCCGGCGCGCGCGATGAGCGACGCTTCCATACCGCCCATGCTGCCCACCCAGGTCAGCGCGGCATCAGGCGCGGCGGCTTGCAATGCCTGGGCTACGGCGAGGGCCGGATACACGTGGCCCCCCGTCCCGCCGCCAACGATCCAAAATCGCATTCATCTCTCCTTTGGGCCGCCCCCGTGATACGCCGAGCAAAAGTCCGGCGGCGGCCATGGTGACCATCATTTCCGACCCCCCATAGCTGAAGAACGGCAGCGCCGTCCCGGTGAAGGGGACCAATCCGACCATGACTAGGACATTGAGCAGTGCCTCGGTGATAATCATCGTTGTGGCGCCGAAGGCGATCAGCGAGCCGAAGGGTTCCGCCGTTTCGAGCGCGATGCGGTATCCCCGGTAAGCCAACAAGCCGAACAAGGCAATGACCAGCAGGGCGCCCAGCAAGCCGGCCTCTTCCCCAATGACGGCAAAGATGCTGTCAGTATGTGGAAAGGGCAAATAACCCGACTTCAGCCGTCCGTTGCCGATACCCACGCCGAGAATTCCCCCTTCGCCAATGGCGGTGATGGCTCTCTGCACATGATACGGCATTTGTGTCGGGTCGTGCAGTGACGCCAGGTACGCGATGAGTCGCGCGCGCGCATGGGGCAGTTGCCAGGCCATGAATCCAAAAGCCGCGCCGCCGGTCACAACTGACAAGAAAATCTGGATCGGGTCGCCTCCGGCGTAGAAGAACATCGCCAGGCCGGTCACTGCCAGCAATACGGCCGTGCTCAAGTCCGGTTGCAGCGCCACCATGCCGGCGACCACGCCGATGATTACGGCGAAGGGGATCAGCCCGTAGCGCACATGGTTGAGCTGTTCCCCTTTGGATGATAGCCATGCCGCAATGTAGACCACCACGACCAGTCGCGCCAGGACCCCCGGCTGGATCGATGCGCCGATAAGCGAGCGCTGCGCACCGAGGATCAGTTCACCCAGCAGCAGCACCAACAACAGCAAGATCAAGGTAACACCCATCAGCGGCAACGCCAGTTTCTGCCATAAGGTGTAGGGAAGCCAGGACATCACCAGCAAAATGCCGGCACCCAGCGCGATCCAGAGGATCTGCTTGTGCCAGAAACTTTCGCCCACGAAGAACGTGGCGCTGTAGAGCATCAGCAGACCGTAGGCTAACAGGGCCAGCAGTGTGACCAGCAAAATCAGATCGACGGTATGCGCTTGTTTTTTACTTCCGCTCATCCCTTTTCCTCCACTTTATAAAGCCGCTACCCACTCCCGGAAGCGATCGCCGCGCGCGGCAAAGTCACGGAAGGCGTCGAAGCTGGTGCCGCCGGGCGAGAGCAGGACCACGTCGCCGGGCCGCGCGCGCCGGGCGGCTTCATGGACGGCATTCTCCAGCGTGCCGGCCGCTACCACTTCCTCAAGGACGACGCGCTCTTGATCCGCGCCGGCCAGCGCGGTCTCGATGTGCCCGTGGATCAATGCTGCGGCCTCGCCGAAGAGGATGATCACGCGCACGCGCTGCACGGCAATCTGCGCGAATTCCTGCCAGGGCAAGTTCTTGTCACGCCCTCCGGCCAGCAGGATCAGCGGCTCGTCGAAGGCATGTAACGCTGCCAGCACCCGTTCGGGCGCGGTGGCGATAGAGTCGTTGACCCACAGTACGCCGTCCTTGCACCGGACGACTTCCAGACGGTGCTCGACACCGGTGAAGGTAGCGATGGCCCGGCGCATCGCTGCAGGGGGAGCGCCCGCCGCATCCGCCAGCGTGATCGCCGCCAGCGCATTCATCACGTTATGGTAGCCGCGCACGTGCAAGTCGCTGCGTTCGCAGACGGCGCTCTGTCGCCCTTGACGGCGCAAAACGAGGGTAGCGCCTTGTAAAAATGCCCCTTCGTCCACCTCGACCGTTCCGCTGAAGTAGCGAATCTGCGCCGGCGTCATCGTCGCCAGTCCCCGCGCACGGGGTTCATCGTAGCCCAGTACGGCGATGTCGTCCGCGTGTTGGTGTGTCACGATGTTGGCCTTCGCCGCGCTGTAAGCCTCCATCGTCTTGTGGCGGTCCAGGTGATTGGGCGTGATGTTGAGTACCCCGGCAATCGACGGGCTGACGTGCATCAGTTCCAACTGAAAGCTGGACAGTTCCATCACCACGCGGTCCGTGGGGCGGATGGACGCCAGGTCGCTGATGAGCGGGTTGCCGATGTTACCGCCCACCCACGTCGTGAACCCTGCTTCCGTCAGCATCTTCCCTACCCATGTCGTCGTCGTCGTTTTCCCGGCCGATCCGGTGATGCCCACGATGGGCGCCGGACAGCGAATCATGAATTCCTGCGCGTCGTTGCTGAGCGGGATGCCGCGCCGCGCCGCTTCCTGGACGATAGGCAGATCGGTGGGCACGCCGCCGCTGGTACAGAAGAGATCGCACTCGTCGAGCAGGCTCAGCGGATGGCCGCCCAGGGCATAATGCAGCGGCAGGTCGCTCAATTCGTGCATGGCGTCTTGCAACGCGGCGGGTTCGTGCATGTCGGAAACGGTCACGCGCCATCCCTGGGCGGCGAAAAAACGCGCCAGCGCCTTGCCTTGTCGCGCCAGCCCCAGAATCACCACGGACGATTTCGCAGTCATGTCAAAGTTCACTATGGGCCATTCGCCCTTAAATCAGCGCCAGAGCCACGCCCGCCATGGCTGCCAGGAGCTGGATCAGCCAAAATCGCTGTACCACCTGCGTCTCTGACCACCCCAACAGTTCAAAGTGATGGTGCAGCGGCGCCATTTTGAACACGCGCCGTCCTTCGCCGTATTTTTTCTTCGTGTACTTGAAATAACCGACCTGGATCACCACCGAAAGGGTAATGGCAACCGGCATCAACATAATGACGGGCAAAATGAGCCATTGACCGGTCATCAGCGCAACAACCCCCAGGGTCGATCCAAGTGCCAGCGAGCCGGTGTCACCCATCATCAGTTCGGCGGGATGGGCGTTGAACCACAGGAAGGCGAACGAGGCGCCGACGATGGTGAAGCAGAAGCGTTCCAGATAGATTTGTCCTTGCAAGTCGGCGATAACGGCGTAGGCGATGAAGGCGCTCGCCATAATGATCCCGGCCATTCCATCCAGCCCGTCGGTTAAATTAGCAGCGTTGGCCGAGCCGATGATGATGAACATCGCTATGGGAATGTAGAACAGGCCGATGTCGATCTTTTGCGGGACGCCGGGAATGGCGATGCTGTGCAAATCCAGGCCGAAATACAGCACCAGGGCCACGATCAGGGTGAACGCCAGCTCGATCTGCATTTTGAAGCGTGCGGTGAAACCCTCTCCGCGGCGCATGCCCTTCACGCCGGCCCAATCGTCGCACGCGCCGAGAACGGCATAGGCAATCATCACCCCTAGCGGCACCAAAATCGAGCGCCCCAAGACCGTGTTGCCGAGAAGATTGTAAACGTTCAATGCCAACGTGATCAGCATGACCGGCACGGTGATGAGGACGCCGCCCATGGTCGGCGTGCCCATCTTCGTGAAATGGCCGCTGGGGCCATCGATGCGAATACGTTTGCCGACGCCCCAACGTTTTAACAGGGCGATGTACGGGCCGCCCCAGAATACCACCATCAAGAACGAGATACTGGCGAGGATGAGGGCAAAGCTCACACAACCTCCCTGCTGATGGCGGCGACGATCTGCTCCATTTTCATTCCCCGCGATCCTTTCACCAGGATGATATCCTGCGGTTGAAGAATTTCACGCAGGACGGCGATGGCCGATTCGCTATCTTGGGTTTCGTGGATGTGACTGTGCGGCAGACCGCAGAGTTCGGCGCCCTGGGCGATATAGTGCGCCCGTTCGCCCATCGTGATCAGCTCGGCGACGATGCCGGCGGCGCGACAGCCCACTTTGAGATGGCCGGCCTCTTCGTAGTCGCCCAATTCTAGCATATCCCCCAGCACTGCAATCTTCCGCCCTTCCATGTCTTGGAGCAGATTCAACGCCGCCAATGCCGACGCCGGACTGGAATTGTAAGTGTCGTCCAAAATCAACGAATCGTGCAGTCCCGGTACCGTCACCAGCCGCAATTGTGCTCCCGGCGCGCGCAGCCCCTCGACGATCTCCTGCCAGTCCAGCCCTTCGACCAATCCGGCTGCGGCAGCGCGGAGGACGGTGTGGGCGCTGTGCTGTCCCAGGAGGGGCACTTTGACGTAGACGTGATCTGGACCGTAGTGCAGGCGCAGGCGAATCCCTTCCAATCCCTGGCTTTCCACCTCGTCGGCCCACAGATCCGCTTGCGGCGCAAGTCCGTAGAAAAAGACCCGGGCCGACGTGTGTTCTGCCATTGCGCGCACGCGCTGGTCGTCGTAGTTGAGAATGGCGACGCCTTCCGGGGCCGGGGGCAGGATTTCGACCAATTCCTGTTTGCCTAAGGCGATGTTCTCGATGGTGCCGGCGCGTTCCAGATGCACCGCTTCCACGTTGGTGACGATGCCTACTTGCGGCTGCGCTATCTCGGCCAGGAAGCGAATGTCGCCGCGAACGTACATTCCCATTTCCAGTACGACGCGCTCGTGCGCGTCGCTGAGTTGCAACAGAGTGAGTGGTAGGCCGATCTCGTTGTTGTAAGAGCCGGTACTGCGCAAAACGTGGTAACGGCTCGCCAACACTTTGGTAACCACCTCTTTGGTCGTCGTCTTGCCGACGCTGCCCGTGATGCCGATGACGCGGGTGTTGAGTTGCCGCCGCCAGAAGCGCGCTGCGGTTTGTAACGCCTGGAGCGTGTTCGGCACGCGGATGAGCAGGGGCGTTTTCAGCGTTTCGTCCGCTGCGCTTTGCCCCAGGGTCAGGATGTTGGCCGGCACATCCACGTCGCGCTCGACGACGGCGGCCACGGCGCCGCGGGCAAAGGCGTCGCCCACGTAATCGTGACCGTCCACCGTCTCGCCTTTGAAGGCGAAGAAAACCGTGCCGGCTTCAGCAGCGCGCGAATCTAAGATAGGACGAACTGGCATCGCCATATTGTGTGGATGCCAGCCGCTCAAACCTTCGATGAGATAGGCTAATGTCAATTGCTTTTCCATAGTCATTTCATGGCCCGGCGCGCAAATTTGAAGGCGGGATGCCCAAAAGGGTGAAGAGCCGCGCCATAACTTCCTGGAAGACCGGCGCGGCGATCTGGGTGCCCCAACGCATACTCACAGGTACATCGGGACGATCTATTTTTACCACAATGACGATCTGCGGGTCGGGGAGGGGGCCGAATCCTACATAAGATACGATGACCTGCTGCGGATCGTAGCCGCCTGTGGTGGGGATTTGAGCCGTACCCGACTTTCCCGCAACGCGGTAGCCGGGTACCTGCGCGGCCTTGGCGGTGGTTTCGACACTACGCGCCATCAATTCCGCAACCAACCGCGCCGTCTCCGCCGAGATCGGTTGCCCCAACTCGTTGGAGGGAATGGACACCGTTCGCCCATCCGGATAGCGCCGCTCGGCGACGATATGCGGCTGCATCATTACGCCGTCGTTGGCAATGGCAGATACCGCCGTCGCCAGTTGCAGCGGCGTCACGGCAATGCCCTGGCCGAAGGGGTTCGTCGCCAGATAGCTGTCGGACCAATCCCAGTCGGTGGGCAGGTGGACGAGGCCACTCGCTTCTCCGGTGACTTCGATGCCGGTGGTTTGCCCGAAGCCGAAGGCGCGGATGTATTGGTAGAAGAGTTCTGCGCCCATGACCTGGGTGGACAGCGTCGCTGCCCCCACGTTGAGGGAGTTATCCAGGATGCCTTGTAAGTCCTGCCGGCCGTAGGCGGTCCCGCTCGAGTTGCGAATCACCACGCCGCCGTACTCCAGTTGCCCGGTGTCGTTGTAGGACCAGTTCAAGTCCACGCGGCCTGAGTCCAGGGCCGCCGCCACACTGACGACTTTGAGCACCGATCCCGGTTCATAAGCGATACTCACCGCCGGATCGGTAAAAAGCGTATCCTGACCGTTTTGGGTGTACTCAGGATAGCGGTAGGGTTCGTAATGGGGACGGCTGGCGACAGCGAGGATGGCGCCGGTGTGCGGATCCATCACCAGGATGGTGCCGCCGGTGGCTTTGTATTCCACCATGGCCTGATCGAGCACGCCTTCGACATAGGCCTGGATCGTGCGGTCGAGGGTCAGGCACAGATCGGTGCCCGGGTAGGGGATGAGGTTACCCTCCATCAACTCATCGGGCATAGGGCTGGTATCGCTGCTCACCGCGCCGACGCGCGCGATCTGCTCGCCGCGTAGAAAACGCAGTTGAAACGCCTGAACGCCGTATCCCATACCCTCCGCATTGACGAATCCCAGGGTGTGTGAAGCCAGCGACCCTTCGGCGTAATAACGTTCCCACGCGGGGGACAGCGTGATCCAGCCCCAGTTCAGCGCCTGGATTTTCCGGGCCGATTCTGACGGGATATGACGGGTGAGAGGACGCCAGATCAACTCCTGTGTATCCTCCGGCGCCGTCAACGTCTGGCGCAGTTCTTCTTCAGGGAGATTCAACAGCGGCGCCAGCACGGCAGCGGCCATCTGCGTGTCGGTGATCATGTTGATTTCGGCGCCCACATCGTAGACGGGCATATTCCCCACCAACAAGTCGCCGTTGCGGTCCATAATCACACCCCATGGGGATTCGGGAAGAGCATACTGACGCTGAACCAGAGCTTCAGCTTCGGTCTGATACTGGCTGTGTTCGAGAATCTGCAGACGCACTAACTGCCCCATGATGGGCAGCAGGGCAGCAATCAATACAACTGTGATCAGGCGCAAGCGCGCCTCAGGACCGCGCAACATCTCAAGGTACTCCCGGATAGAGATAGTCGATGGTCTCGGCCGGCTGGTAGTCCAGAGCGACCGAGCGTTCCTGCAATACGGGAATGGAGCTTAGGCGGGCGATCTCCGTCTTCAAAGCCTCATTATCCCGCTGTGCCGCGACGATTTGGTGTTCCATGTCCCACACCTGGCGGGCGGTATGAACGTTAGAGGCTACCAACGTCAGATACGTCGCCGCCAACAGACTGGTCGTGATCACCACGCCGAGCAAGAGTTTGGCGACGAGGCGTTGAGCCTTTTCCTGCCGTCGTAGAACGCCATGGGTCTTTTTCTGCCAGACAACGCTCATAAAAGTCCTCAACTTTCGGTTGTCAGTGGTCGGTTGTGCCGTGATGAGCGTGATGGCTCGCTGAAAGCTGACGGCTGATCGCTGACTGCTACCGGCAATACTTTTTCCGCCACCCGCAGTTTGGCGCTACGACTGCGTGGATTTGCTGCTATCTCGGTCGCAGAGGGGACCACGGGTTTGCGCGTTAAGATACGTAATGTCGGCTCGCGCCCGCAGGTGCAAACCGGCGCTTCGGGTGGACAGATACATCCACGTTCTTCCTGTTTCAGGAAGTGTTTGACGATACGATCTTCCAGCGAATGAAAAGTGATGATCGCCAACCGGCCACCGGGATGCAACGCCGTCACTGCCTGGGGCAGTGCCTGCTCCAGTGTCTCCAACTCGTGGTTGACGGCGAGGCGCAGAGCTTGAAAAGTACGTGTGGCGGGATGAATTCTGTCCTGGGGGGATCGTCCTATCGCTGCCACAATGACTTCTGCCAGATGCGCGGTGCTGCGAAGCGGGCGTGCGGCGATAATGGCTTGCGCGATGCGTCGGCTGTGCGGCTCTTCACCGTAACGTCGCAGTAGATCGATCAATTCCGCCTCCGGTAATCCGTTGACGAGATCGGCAGCCGTTGGCCCGTCACTGCCCGGATCGAAGCGCATGTCCAGCGGGCCATCGGCGCGAAAGGCGAAACCGCGTTGGGGATCGTCCACCTGCCACGAAGAGAACCCCAAGTCAAAGAGCACGCCGTCCAACGCGGGCATGCCAACACTGCGTAAAACTTCACCTAAGCGGGCATAGGAGCTGTGGACAATGTGCACCCGCGCGCCGAAGCATTGCAAACGTGTTGCGGCACGCGCCACTGCCTCCGGATCGCGGTCCAGACCCACAAGTCGCCCCTGGGGAGCTGCCGCTTCCAGAATGGCGACCGCATGGCCGCCGCCGCCTACCGTCGCGTCACAATACCATCCCCCGGATTTAACGTTCAGCCCTTCCAGAACTTCATGCAGCAGTACCGGTATGTGGCCGGCGCTCTGGCCTGCCGGGTGCTGCTGTGTTAAATCTGCAAGTTCTCCCACAGCGCCGGATCCTCGTCCATCAGTTCCATTTGACGAGCGTTAGCCTCTTCCCATCGCTGCGGCGACCACAGTTCGAGAAAGCGATCTAACCCCACGATGACGACTTCGGCGTTCAGGTCCACTCCGGCATACTCTCGCAGGCGGTCGGGTAGCAGGACCCGCCCTTGACGATCCAATGTGGCGTTCATGGCATCGGCAAAGAAGATGCGTCGCAGGGCGCGCCCCCGCGGATCGGTGATGGGCAGCGCGTTGACCTTTTGGGCGATTTCTTCCCATACGGTGAGAGGATAAATCGTCAGACAGTGGTCCAGACCACGGGTGACAACCGCGGCTCCGGTGAATTCTTCACGGAACCGTGCGGGGATGGTCAGTCGTCCTTTGCCGTCCAGCGTATACGTATATTGTCCTAAGAACATGGCCCTTGTTTTCTCCACTGCTGAGATTAAAATAGCCTTATAGGGAGGGGGATAATGCCATTTTTCCCCATTTCCCCCCACAATTACCCACTATTATACAATACAATCCCAAATAATACAAGAGGGAAATCCCAAATTTTCATAACAAAATCCGTTAAGGTTTGGGATAAAATTGTTATGTATTAGTAACACTCTCGAGACGGCGTCGACACTGCCGTCTGGATAGTTAGCGCCAGGCTGAGCCGTGACGAGATTGGACAGATTATGGCCGTGAGCAGTATAGACACTCTATATAGACAATTCTCCGGGTTTGCGGTATGATAGGAACACCAAACAAGCTCTGGATTGATGCGGAATGGTAACTATTCAGCCGTCCTTGCCAGGTGGCGAACGGGACTTGGGGGATGGGGCATTATGGAAAAACGGCCTTAGTTTTTTGTCACGGATGACACGAATTTTCACTGATTTTTTTATACTTTTCGTGTCAATCCGTGAAATCCGTGGTCGGTTTTTATTTCGACCCCATGAAATCCTGAGGAGCCGCTCTTTTTAGAAGACAATCTATGCTGCATCTTGAACGATTGAAAACCGCTATCGACGCGATGAGCCATCTGACGGCCGAGCGACAGCAGCAGTGTGAGAGCGATACGGCGCAGGCGCTGCGGTGGCTGACGGACGCACCCGAACCGGCCGAGTTGCGCGCGCGCCTTGTTCCTGTCGTCGCCGGGGGAGGTGACTGGGCGGGAGCACTGCCCGCCACGGCTGCACCCCTCGACGCCCGCCTTGTGGCCGCCGGTGATCCCCCTCATGGCGCGGTGCTGATTGCGGTCGATGGCTCGCAGGTCTACCCCGACCCGCACGCTGCGGTGCTCTACTATCTGCTGCAAATCGGCGGCCTCGCCTTTCGTTACGATGGGTCCCGTCCCACGCCCTACAGTTGCGAATCGCTGCACTTCCGCGACGATGAACTGTATGATGCCCAGGGGTATCCGATTTCGTCAGAGCAAGTAGGGATGCGGCGGCTGGTCCGCGAGATGGAATACCTGGCCGAATTGACGACTCTGGAACGCCACGTCGCGCCGGCGGCCCCGTTGATGGCGCTGACCGATGGGCCGCTCTTGTGGCCCTACATCGAGCGCAGTCGGGCCGATTCCGCGGCACTGGAGGCATACCTGGCGGCAATGTCCGAGATCCGCCAGGCCGGCGGGCTGCCGGTAGGCTATGTGGCGCGTCCTGGCGGGCGGACGCTCGTGGAATTGTTGTGGGCCGGGCAGTTGTCACCGGCAGATATTCCGGGCCGACTGGCGGATAACCCGCTGCGTGGGTTAACCGACGCGATATTGATGGCTCATTTCTTGCGACCGGGTGAGCGCTCGGCATGGTTTAGCCGCCCCTCGGCGACGAATCAACGCCAGGCAGATCACGGACACGAGGTGTGGTTTTGTTACGTGAACGTCGGCACCGAGCACGCGCCGGTGATTGCGCGACTGGAAACGCCGCACTGGGGCGCCATAGACGAGGACGCGATCACCGCGTTACACGTCATCCTGCTGCACCAGGCACGTGTGCTGAACGGCTATCCCTATGCCCTGGCGCGCGCCCACGAAGAGGCCCTGGTGACAACGGCCGACAAGGCCGCTCTGGACAGCGAAATCCAACGCCACATCCTGGAACAGGGCATCGTCGTCCGCCCCTCGGAAAAAGCACAGCAGAAGGCCTATCTGGGACGGCGGTGAGAGGGAGAGCGCGAGAGCAGGAGATTTGCCCTTGGCTGATTGACCGATTTTCAGATTCGCTGATTCTTCAGGAGCATTGAATGGCCGACCAAGACAAAACGATTACGATTGGTAATGTACTCCGGGCCGACATCCGTGGATTTGTGGTGGCGTCGCACATCCCGGCGCCGGATGTCCCCACGTTTGGCACCTTCGTGCGCGCGGCTATCCAGCAGGAGCGTGCGGAACTCATCGGCCTGGTGTACAACATCACCTTACAGGACGATCCCTTTCTCAAGAATTTGGCCGTCACCGTAGTTGAGGACGATCCTCGCTATGCGGAGATCATCCGCGACCAGCAGGAGAACCGCGCCATTCCGGTCGAAATCGCGGTGGTTGCCATCGGCTACCGGAACAACGAGGGCTATCACTATGGCCTGCCGCCGCAGCCTCCCATGATCCTGCACCGCATCACGGTATGCAGCCAGGACGAAGTCCGCCACATCACCGCTGCGCCGGACTTTCTGCATACCTTACTCGACAACCGCGATGTCCCCGCCGACGAGCTGATCCCCACGGCGCTTCAACAGGCCGCGCACCTGCTCCCGGAGACGCTGCGTGAGGATTTTTATCTCGATGCCGGGCGCTATCTGGCCCATTATTGGGGACGTGATCCCGCCCGTCTCGAACGCATCTTGCGTCGACTGGCCTGAGAGCGGAGAGTTGTCGAAAACCGGAGAAGTTGTATACTGCGTAGTCGCCAATTCAGGAGTCGGATCGTCTGGTCGTTCAAAGAACCACCGCAGTGGCTCCTACGAATGGAGATTTTCAGGACTATTTGACGAATGACTATCAGACTATTTTTCGAGGAGAAAGCTATGCGATCTCGATTCTCTGGAGTACATTATGTTGGCTTGCTGCTGATGATGGCGCTGGTCGTGACCGGTTGCACTGAACCCCCACCTGCAAACGAGGCAACCTCGGAGACGGCGGAAATGGTCCCTGTCATCACCGAAGTTTCAAAGGATGTGGCCCCCGCCGCGACGGCTACCCCTCGTCCCCTGCCTACAGCCAGGCCGACGAACACCCCGATGCCCACGCCGACCGCTGTACCGACCGCGACGCCGTCGCCCGAACCAACGGCCACGTCAGAACCCACCGCCACGCTGGAATCCACCGCCACGTTAGAACCAGCCGCCACGCTGGAATCCACCGCCACGCCGAAGCCGGCTATGCCGCCGGCGCCTTCTGTGCCGCAGCCCCCGGCCGTAGTTTCTTCTTCCTCTGCGTTGACGGTGTTGGACGATGTGAACACGGCTCCGCCTCTCAGCGTCCACGTTAGCGCCAACCAGGCTCTGGAAGGCTATCGCTTCAGAGTCTCCGGCACTATCCGCAACGACGCCGCCGAGAACTACACCGGCTTGGGCATTGTGGCGACCTTCTACACCTCTGACGGATCGCGCTATGGGCCGATCAAGGCGAACCCGGCGTGTTTGTTGCTTGCGCCGGGGGATGAATGTCCGTTCATGGTTGAGGCTCTGTCGAAAGACCTGGTTGCGGTGATGCTGCACCCGGAGGGATACCCGACGTCCCGGGGAGCGGCCCCCCTGACCCTGAGTGGCCTGAGAAGCTACCGGGATGGCGTCGGCTATGTGCATCTCACGGGGCGGGTGACGAACGCCAATCCTTTCGCGGTGAAAAATGTGACCGTCAATGGGGCACTGCTTAACGCCGCCGGCGAAATTGTGAGCGTCGGCATGAGCATCCTTATTGACAATGTGACGGCGAATGGTGCGGCCACATTCGACGTGGCCGTCCCCTACACACCCTATACGAATTACAAATTGTATGTTCAGGGCGAGCCGCAGTAAGGCTACGCAGGTAGAGTGCAAATGATGGGGAAACGCTTGGGTCGGTCTCTAATCGCGCTCGCCTGTGCCCTGTGGCTCGGTCAGAGGCCGGCCACAGTTTGTCAGGCATAATGATCAGATGAGCATCTTCATGAATCCATTGATGAGCCGGCGGCGTAAGATCGTGGTGGTTGGCGCAGGCGCAGTAGGTGCGACGTTTGCTTATGCGCTTGCCCAAAGCGGTTTGGCCGATGAGATGGCCTTGATAGATAAGAACCAGGATTTGGCGCGCGGACAGGCTCTTGACCTGGCGCATGGTCAACCGTTCTTCCCTACCGTTTCCATCCATGCCGGCGATCCGTCGGACTATGCTGACGCGCAGTTGATTGTCCTCACCGCCGGAGTAGCTCAGCGTCCGGGCGAAACGCGGCTTGAACTTTTGCAAAAGAACGCCGCCATTGTACGTACCGTGGTCATGGATATCCTGGCCCAGAACTCTGGCGCCGTGTTGCTGGTCGTCACGAACCCTGTGGACGTGATGACTTACGTTGCTTTGCACTACACCGGTTGGGACAGGGGGCGTGTTATGGGATCCGGCACCGTCTTGGACAGCGCCCGTCTGCGTCATCTGTTGAGCCTCCATTGCGGGGTTGACATTCACAATGTACACGGCTACGTGCTTGGCGAGCACGGCGACACTGAGTTTGCTGCCTGGTCGATGATGCACGTGGCCGGCCTGCAGCTTGATGCCTTCTGTCCGATTTGTGGCCGGTGCGCCAACTGGGAGGCAGAACGCAACCGCATCCAGCAGGAAGTCCGGGATTCTGCTTATCACATCATCGATTACAAGGGAGCGACTTCCTTTGCCGTTGGCCTGGCGCTGGTGCGCATCGCCGGAGCGGTCTTGCGGGGAGAGAACAGCGTGCTGACGGTTTCCACCTGGCTCGACGGCGAATTCGGGCTGCGGGACGTCTGTCTCAGTGTGCCTTGCCTGGTGTCAGACCACGGCGTCAGCAGGATTATCGAGAGCGTTCTCCCGGAGCAAGAGCAGGCGGCGCTTTCGACCTCGGCTGCTACTTTGCAAAAAGCCATCGCGCAACTTGACCTGGCGCACTGAAGCTCGCTGGAATGGCCCGGCCTTTTCAGGCCGGGGGGCTTTGTTGCGGCGTCACAGATTCGCCACCAAAAAGTCTCTGATGCGCTCTTCCATGTAAATGCGATCTGCGAGGCGTCGCGGAGTATGGCGTTCATCAGGGAAGAGCAGGAGATCGTAAGGCTTGCGTGCGTGGATGAGTGCATTGATCAGCCGCGCGGTGTGGCGGAAGTGGACATTTTCGTCGATCAGCCCATGGACGAGGAGCAATTTCCCTGCGATTTTATCCACGTGCGCCATCACACTGCTGACACGATAGCCCGCGGGATTCGCTTGCGGCGTGCCCATGTACCGCTCGGTGTAGTGCGTATCGTAGCCGTCCCAGTGTGTGACGGGCGCGCCCGCCACCGCAACTTTGAACGTCGCCGGCGCGCGCGCCAGACACATCGCTGCCATGTAACCGCCGTAGCTCCAGCCGTAGATACCCACACGCGCCGGGTCCGCCAGCCCTTGTGTGACGAGCCAGCGTACACCGTCTACCTGATCCTGCACTTCGACATCGCCCATGTTGTGCTTGAGCGCCCCTTCGAAGGCCAATCCCCGTCGTGCGCTGCCGCGATTGTCCACTTTGAACACCACAAAGCCCCGGCTGCTCAGGTATTGCGCGCGCATGTCCACCGTTAAAGTCCAACTGCGGCTCACATACTGGACATGCGGTCCCCCATAGACACTGACGACGAGTGGATGTGGACCGGGGCCGTACTCTGCCGGAGGAAGATAGAGCGCGCCGTACAGCGTATCGCCGTGGTGGTTTGGGAAGGCGACGATCTCCGGCGGAGGTAAGTCCAGAGCGGCGACGCGCGGATCGGGCGTATCGTAGAGGGTGTGCCGCAGGGCGCCGTCCGCCAGGTCGCGCAGTGTGACCGTCGGCGGCGTCTCCGGCGCGCTGTGGACGTCGATGAAGCGCCGGCAGGCGTGGTCGAGGGTGACGGTGTGCATTCCCGGCTCGTGGGTGATCTTCCGCACAGCGCCGCCGTCCAATGACACGGCGTAGAGGTGCTGTTCCGTGGGATGCTCCTTCGTCGCCGTAAAATAAACCCATCCACGCGCCTCGTCGATGCCGGCGAGGGTGTCCACCATCCACGGGCCGTCCGTCAGTTGGCGGATCAACCGGCCGGCACCATCATACAGATAAAGATGCCGGAATCCGCTGCGCTCCGAGGCCCACACGAAGCGTCCATCCTTGAGCGGGGTGAGCATGTCGTGGAGGTTGATCCACACATCGTTGTGCTCGACAAGGAAGGGGACCCCGGCGCCAGTCTGCGGATCGAAGCGCACCAGCCGCAGTTCGGTTTGCGCGCGGTTTTCGATCTGCGCGACGAGGCTGCCGTCGGGGAACCATTGCACGCGGGCCAGGTAAATGTCGTCATCCGCCCCCAGGTCCATCCACACCGGCGCGCCGCCGGTCACGGGGACGACCCCCAGCCGTACTTGCGCATTGGCCTGCCCGGCGAAGGGATAGCGGTGATCTTCCTGTGCACCTTCGCTGACGTGCTCCTGTCCCTGGTGGACGATGCGGTACACGGGAATGGGCGTCTCATCCACCTCGGTGAACGCCAGGCGGCGGCCGTCGGGCGCCCACCAGAAGCCGTGATGGCGATACATCTCTTCTTGCGCGATGTACTCGGCGAGGCCGTGGGTACGCCCGGCCTCACGCGCGCCCGTAGTCAGTGGCAGGGGGGCGCCGCCTTCCGCCGGGATGACGTAGAGTTCGGCCTCCTGCACGTAAGCCACGGCGCTGCCGTCCGGCGAGAATTGCGGATCGAGCGCCGGAGCGCCATCGCCGCGCACGATTTCGCGCAGTGGCGGATCCACAGTATCTTGGACGTCAATGCCGCCGTTGAGCGGCACGAGCACGCGGAAACCTTGCCCGGACAGCGCGTAGCGCGTCACACCCACGGCGAGAGAACGAGCGCGCTCGCGGCGCAATTTCTCTTCGAGCGAGAGCGTTTCTTCTGTTTCCCCGCCCGTTGGCGGGATGACGAGTGGCCGCGTTGTGCCCGACACCGGATCGCAGGCATAGAGCTGCTGGGTGAGGGTGCCTTCCGCGCTGTGGAGGTAGGTAATCAGCGCGTCGTCGGCGCTGAAGGCGAACGTGTTGGGGATCGCCATGCCCGGCAGAGGGTACCGGGCCACGTCGTCGAGGGTGATTTTTGAGGATGGGGGCATGGTTGTTTATTTTCCCAGTATACGTTCCAGCGTCTTTACCAAAGGCGGCAAATCAAGCTGCACCGTCCACCAAAGAATTCCCCGATTGATGTCAAAATAGGCATGAACCAGCCGGTTACGCATACCCACAATATCAGCCCAAGGAATATCTTGTGCTTGTGCCCGCCCTTGATCTGTGACCTGGTTAGCAGCTTCACCCACGATCTCGACCAACTTCACCAATGACAACATCAACATGGGGTCGTTATTGAGGTCTGCGCGCGTTTTATCTTTAGGACTTACGCAAATTTCCGTTTGTAGTGACGGCTTCAACCGTTCTTAGCTCCTAAGAGACGCCTGAAGGCGTCACTACAAATCCTCCGCCGCTTGATTCGAGCCAGACTGGCGTAAGTCCTGATCTTGTGTGAACTGAAGCGCCTGACGCGCTGTATCTAGCATATAATGCAGTCGGGTCGTATCATCCCTGTACATACTGTACCTCTGCTTCCTCGATCACCCTTTGGCGAAAGTAGCGGCTCAAATCCTCTGGTGTGCGAAGATCGGCTTCGCGTTCTCCCAAAAGGGCTGATAGCTCCCGTTCCATACGCGCTATGCCGAAAAGACCGGGAGTTGTGTATTCAGCATAGCACAAAAATGTTTTGAGACAAAATTTATCCCTTATCCCAGGTACACAACCCTTCCACATACGCTGCCGAACCGTCGCGCAACCAGCCGTCGAGTTGAGCCGGCTCTTTGAGTTGCTGCCCACGCAGCCGCGGGACGACGACGTAGCGGCAGTCCATGCCCGGCAGGGCGGTCATATCGCCCCACAGCTTCTCGAACTGCGCCACGGGGAAGACGTCTTCCTGACCGTGGCCCCAGCGCTTCTTCACGTCCTTGAGCGTGATGTAGGTGGGCATCCGCGCGGCGACGGCGCGCACGGCGGCGTCGATTTTGGCCGCGTCGTGCAAATCGGCGCGTGTCAGGTCGAAGAGGTCCAGCAGTTTGTCGATGCTGATCCACATGGTATTGGAGTTGTAGTATGTGAGCTTGAACTCAGCTTCTTCCTGCGGCAGTGCCAGACCTTCGATCAGACGCAGGTGGCCGTCCACACGGGCCAGCCCGCCGCCGCGATCTTCCAGCCGACGGGTGATGACTTCGACGGTCATCGTCGCCCCGGAGTCCAGGTGACTGCCGAGGAGCGTCGCATCGACATCGACGCCCACGGTGTCGATATTGTGCAGCATCAGCACCTCAAGCTGCGGACGTTCTTCCAGCAGTCGCGCCAGCACGCCGTTTTTGAGCAGGTTGGGGATTTCGAACCAGTGTCCTACGGGATGGAGGCACTGCTGCGGCAGGTTGTCGCGGTAGTCACTGCCCTCGCCCATCTGTTGCGCCCAACTGATGAGGGCGGCGTGCAGGCTCTCGCGCACTTTCTGCGCTTGTTCGTCGAGCAACTGCTGCGGCATTTCCTCCCAGGCGAAGCGCAAGTCGCGGGTCATCGGGATCAGGCGCAACCCCACGGCGCGCCCCGGCGAGAGGTAGAGCGGGCCGGTGTAGCCGTAGTTGTCACACCGCGCCAGGAAGTCGCGGACGGGTTCGTGCGTCAGGTAGCTGGTGGTGATGATGTGGGGAATCGGCATACCCACCGCGCGTCCCACACGGCGACTCTTCGCCAAATGGACTTCGATGAAGGAGCGGTGTTTGCCGCCGAGTTGACAGAACGGATTGAGCGCCTTGACCACGCCCGCCCCGTGCGTCCAACGACTTCCCACACCCGCAGCCAACGTCACCACGGCCACGCGGCCTTCACGCAGAGCGCGTAGTCCATCGTCCGTCGTCCGTAGTTCATGATCCATCATGCATAATTCGCCATTGACTACATCGCCGGGATACACATCTTCGATCACGGTGCTCGCCGGGAGACGGTTCTGCGCCAGCCCGATGCGTCCACTGCGCAGGTCGGCGCGGATTTGCTCGTGCTGGATGTGATCGAAGCCCAGCTCATCCAGCAGCGCATCGAGGTCGCGCTGACTGCTGTCTACACGGTCGGTGCGGGGGATGATGCGGTCGAAGAGGGTCTGCATCATGCCGGAGAGCGCAGGAGCGGTGCGGCAGGCGGCGCCGAAGCGGTCCAGTTCGGCGCGGCGGGCGGGGGTGAGCGTGTAGCGCTCGCGCTTGAGCAGCGCCGGCACCATCAGCGTGTAGTAGCCGGGGGACATCAAGGCCTCGGCGGCGGTGCGCAGTTCGGCGACCGTCCCCTGTTCGTTGATGGCGAAATCGTAGACGACCGGCTCCATAGCGAAGGGCAGCGCGTTCTCCAATTCGCGCTTCGTCGCCAGCATGATGGTATGCAGGCGCTCTTGCGCCTCGGCGCGGCGGAATGGATCGAAGATAAAGCCCATCCCGCCGCCTGACATCCCCCCGAGCATCCAGAACCCCCAGAAATCGTCGCCGAAAGCCGCGCGCACGCGGTCGATCACCGTCGTCGTGTAGAGGTTGTTGGCCCAGGGGATGATGGTTTGGATGGGATCGAAGAAGTTACGCATGGTGGCGTCGCCGATGCCGCGCACGTTGCCTTGACGCAGCAGCTCCACGATTTCATCGTAGATGCGCATGGCCTTCTGGCGACCGAGCCACTCCGCCTCGGAGCGCAACAGATACTTTTCCGTCACCATTTCCAGGATGGGACCGACGTCTTGCGCCATCCCGCCGTGGACGAGGACGAGGCTGTTTTGCAGGTGCTCGCGCGTGGCGACGGGCACTTCGTCGTATCCCATAATGTGATGACCCGGCAGCAAGCGCCCGCGGCTGATGCCGTATTCGGGATCGTCGGGGCCGGCGAGTTGCCCGGTGATGAGCTTCATGCCGGGCCAGACGCCGCCGGAGTCCTGCCATCCGCCGCCGGAGCCGGCGAGCCATTCGCCCAGGATGGCGCGCGCGGCGACGAGACGCCGCTCGTGCTCCTGGAGCATGCCCGTGAGCGCCTGGGTCTGTCCGGTAGCACGCATACAAACGGCGATGAGGCATGCCAACAAGCTGGTGGAAACGGCCAGCCGTGAGCCTTTGGGGATGCCGTTGACCTGGCTGACGAGTTCGAGGCCGTATCCTCCCCCTGTTCCCCCTGCTGGAGGGGAGAAAGAGGAGGGGACAAGCCGCGCGAGCAGGTCTTGCAGGTGCTCGCCGGAGCCTTCCATCCCCGGTGGGATAATGCCGGCAGCGATGATCGCGGCTTTGAGCAGGCCGAGGTAGTCGCGGGCATAGTCGAAGACTTCGGCGAGATTGGTGATTTCGGCGACCGTGCCGAGATCGACGCTGACCAGGCGCAGCAACGGTTCGTCAATGACGCGGAGGTAGGCTTCGACAGGTGGGCGCGGTGCGGGATCGCGGCCATGCACCGCCAGGTCGATGGAGACGTTGAGGACGCGCGCGCCTTCGGGAAAATCCATCCCCAGGAAGAAGATGTCGCTCCAGCCGCTGTGAGAGAGGTCCATGCGGACAGGTGTGGCTTCGTGGAGTACGGGGAACAGTCCTTCGGCGGAGCGTTGCAGCAGTTCGCGGCGCACGCGGAGGGGGTGATCGGCCGGGTGGCCGGTGCGGAACATCCACTGGTTGCCGCGCACGGAGCGTACACTGCGGCGGACTTGATCCGCCAGAGTTTGAAAGCCCAAACGGTGATAGGCTTCGGCGAGCGCGCTGGAGATGCTGTCGCCGGGACCGTGCGCCCTTTGCACGGCGAGGAAACAGTCGATAGCCTCTTCGAAGCGACGTTGAAGGAGGTGAGTGTAGCCGTCGTAGGGGATCAGCCCCTCCGGCGTCTCCCCTTCTTTGGGGGAGAGGAGGGGGGGAAGATGAAACCGATGGATTGCATAAAGGAAAAACAACGCGCGGACACGTTCGTAGAGGTTGTCGCTGGCGCGGCGGAAGGCTTCGAGCGCCGCGCACTCGTCGAGCAGTTCCGTCAGTGACGCCGTGCGACAGAAGGCGTCCAGCGAACGGTTGCGCACGGCGGGGTCGCCGGCGGTGATGATGTCGATCAGGCGGCTGCTCATGCGTTCCTCCTCAGTTCGCGGGTCGCCAGGAGTTCCACAAGGCGGGCCAGGATTTCCTCGCGGTCGTTGCCGCTGAGGGCGAGCGCCAGTTGGGCGTTCAGCAGTCCGTACTTCACGCCCACATCGTAGCGCAGGGCGCGTTCTTCGAGGGCCAGGTACTTTTCGCGGGTCGCCAGCACGGCCAGCGCGTCCGATAAGGTGACGTGCTGATTCGCCGCTGTGCCGATTCTGGACTCGAGAATTTCCATCACCGTCGGCGTGAGGACGTGCATTCCGAAGAAGCAGAGGTAGTGGCCCGCGCGCAATCCCGGCACGATGAGGCGCAGTTCGGCCTCCGTGGGGGTGGGTTTTTCGATGACGGTGTCGATTTCGTAGAGGTCTTTGCGACCCGGTACGCGCTTGCCGCCGACCGCACCGTAGTAGGGCAGCAGGCTTTCCCGCGTCGCCTGTACAGCGGAAACGGCGCAGTTTTCGGCTTCGGCTATAGCGACGAGCTGCTGGGCGCAACTGCGCGTGTCGGCGCTCACGTAGAGATGATCCCCCACCAGGTGGAGGAAGGACGCAGCGCCGACGAAGTCTTTGGCGCAGTAGATGGCATGTCCATAACCGCGCGGCTCCATCTGCGGAATGAAGTGGAGTCGCCCGGCGTGATCGCCCACGACGGCGGCGTAAGGGCCTTCATCGCCGGGCGCAACGATGACGGCTATTTCCTCGATGCCGGCGCTGAGAGCTTCTTCCACCAGGATACCGAGGACGGACTTCTCCGCGCCGTCGCGGTCGGTGAGTGTTTGGAGGGGCAAAGTGCGCTGATGTCGTCCTGCGGCAGTGATAACAGCTTTAGTAATGGGCATGGTATGACCTCCATATAAGATAAAGGTATCTATTCAGGCTTGTAAATCTGACGAAGCCATTTATTCCCTATGCCAGGTTGGACGCGGATTTTGGTAGGCAAAGGACTCTTGGATGACACGAGAGGCGTGTTTCTGTAAGCTCATCCTCCATGCCCCTCCCCCCCCAGGAAGGGGGATTTTTTCGTCCCCTTCTTCCCCGCTGGCGGGGGAGAAGGAAGTTGGGGGGATGAGAGGGTCAGCGCCTATGGCCGAAATGTCAACCCATGGTGCCCCTTCCCCAAAGTCCCAAGCGCAACCTGACAAGGGTGGCTGAATAGTTACAGATAAAGTGCCTTTATTGCTGATTTTGTCGGGAGCTGATGCGTTCAACGGTACGATAGAAAGCATTCTCCAGGTCTGGACTCCAGGCGACGGTATGGCGCTGGAGACGTTGCAACGTCTCATCGTTGCCGATGTAGTAGAGAGCGTCCAGCGCCTTGTGCTGCAAGTAGTGGGCTTCGTCCGGTGCAAGCGGCGCTTTCAGGTTCAGACTGCTGAAGTCCTCCAGGGTGATGTCGGTGAATTGCAGGGCGGCGGTCGTGTCGTAGAGCCAGCCGATGGATTGGATGGCGATGCCTTTCAGGGTGACGTCGGGGAATTCGTTGAGGCAGCGGTAGAGGAAGGCGCGCGCACGACCGTCTTGGGGGCGGATTTTGCCGATCAGGTAGGCCAGATGCGGATACCATTGTTCCCTATTGGCCTGGGTGAGGGGATTGAGCCGCTGCTGTTCGGCCACTTCGGCGCTCAAGAAGGGCAGAATGGCCTGTTGCATGACCCATTCCGGGTTGAGCAGGGTCAGCGCGGTAGCGGCGACACTGCGGGTCTCATGGCTGAAATGTGGCGAGAGGAAGGCACGGACGAGCACTCTGGCGGCCACGTCGGTTTTCAGGTCGCCGAGAGCGAAGGCTGCCGTCGCCTGGATGCCGATGTCCTGCCCTTCTCTGGCAACCAGATAGGGCACCAGTGCCTTGACCTGCGCCTTGGCCCAATGGTTGAGCACCTCGGCCAGTTGAGGCGCGAGTGTTTCGATCTCCGTATAGGGTGGCGCCAGCATCCGTCGCAGGGCTATCACCGCTGCCAGGCGTACATCGCTATCTTCATAGGTCGGTTCGCCTGACGCAGCGCATTGCACCGGCTTGTGGGCGATTTCCACCAGGCGCGGAATGGCTGCCGGGTGCTTGAGCTGTCCCAACGCCTGCACGATGCGCACGCGCCGCATGACATGCGGTTCCCTGGTCCTGTCGAGCCGCCAGAGCAGGGCGCTGACGATGTAATTGAGCAGTTGCTCATCGGCGCACTTGCCCTGACATTCGCGGATGCAGTTTGCTGCCAGGAAAACCTGTTCGCCTTCGGTGAGGGCAATGCCGTACAGGATCTCCTGGATGAGATCGATAGGGCTGTCCATCAGGCCGCTGAGCAGGGTCAGAGTTTCTTCCCACCAGTAATAACGGGTGTATCGTCCCAGAGTCGCTACGATGTCGCTCAACACACTGTCAAAATCGTCACGCGCCAGGAGCGCCTGGGCACAGCAGTAAGCGCGGATGTTGGCGCGGGCAAAGCGCAGGGATTCCTCACCTACCGGAGCCAGCAGGCCATAGGCGGTCAGCTCCTGGTACAGGCTCTCCAGGCTATAGCCGCGGTTGCCGCGCGTCGCGGCCATAATCTCAAAGGCTTCGTCAATCGTCAGGGCATTTCTGCCGGTCGATTGCATTTCCCAGGCCAGGGCGTAGAGCGTCTTGGTGGCTCGTGTGCGCATCCCCTGGTCGGTGGCGACCTCCGCGATGGCATCGTCCACCAGATCGTGGAGCACTTGAGCGTGAGAGGTGGGCGTTTTGCCCTCCACGGCCTGTTGAAGCATTTTGAAGAGCAGCCAGGGAATCCGGGCGAGATCGAAAAGCTGTACTTCTTCCAATCCGGCGTAGAGCTGCCGGGCATGAGGCAGGTCAAGAGTTTGGGTGAGGTAACGTTGGATGTTCCGCTCAGATAGGGGCAGCATGATGAGGGTATCGCTGATGGAGAGCGGTGCCACGTCGAAGTCGTCGGTGTTGAAGGCCACCATGTAGGCGTGACGCGGATGGTGGCGCACGAAGTCTTGCAGGGCGGCGCAGAAGCGGCGGCGGCTGTGATAGGGCAGCACTTCGCTGTTGTCGAGCAAGATGCGCAGGGTGGGGCCGGTGTATGCTTTGAGGAGATCACGCGGATAGTCTTCGGGGGCCGCTTCCAAAAAAGGTTCCATGGCTTGCAGGATCATCGTCTCCAGCCCCTTCTCGTCGAGACGTGCGTTGGGGGGCAGATTTTGCAGGTCCACGTACACCGGGATGACCAGCGCCGTGGCATCGTCTTCCAGCGATTGCTGCGCCGTCATCTGTCCGATGTGCCGCATGGCGGTGGATTTGCCCATGCCGGCGTCGCCGACCAGAGCGATGGTACTGGGGCCATGCGGTCCCTGTTCCTGTTTGATCGGGGCGAGGATGTCCAGCACGGTCTCGACCAGTCCAGGGCCGGGGGTGTTTTCCTGGGTCAGGGCGTCAAAGTCAACGGCGGGCGATCCGCCTGAAAAATGCCGGACTTCCAGCGGCAAGTAGGCGCCTCCTTCGGCCAGGGGATTGAAGACATCGGCTTGCAGCATCGCCCGTAGTGCACTGCGCACCGGGTCGGCGGCGAAGAGTTGGCCGTTTTCCAGCCGCATGAAGAGGGCGGGGACGGCCCAGGCTGCCTCGCCATTTTCCAGCAGTAACAGCCGCGCCTGGTTCATGGCGCGGTCGACAACGCCGTGCTCCAGCAGGTGGCGATAAAAGTCCTGGCTCAACTCGCGGGCATTTTGCGGGGTAATCGTATCCTGCATAGCCACAATGGCCGGGATGCCGGCCTGCACCAGTTGGGGGGCCAGGCCGATGTAGGGATTGCCGTTGTGGGGATCGCGTTTGGCGCTTTCGCAGGCCGCCATGAAGATCAAGTGCGGGGGTGGATCGAGGGCGGCAATGGGGTTGACAAAATCCGCGTCTTTTTGTGGGTCGGCATAGCCGTCGGCGTCTTCCAGAAAGAGCGTGGTCACACCCTGGGTGGAGCTGAACGCCCCATGGCCGAGGAAGTGCAGGATATGATAACCCGGCGCTGTGGACAGTTCGCGGATCAGCGTATCGAGGGTGGTGTTGCCATCGAGGAGGGTGTAGCCGGCCTGTTCCAGCCGCGCGTGCACCGCGTCGCTGAGGCCGGTTCTGCCGGGCAGCAGGGTCACGTGCAGTTGGCCGGTCCGTTGCAGGCCGCTCAACGCCGCGACCAGACTCTCCACTTCCTGTTCAACGGCGATGGGCGCCATTCTCAAGTCGATGAGATCGGCCGGATTCGCTATGGCGACGAGCATGCGGATGGGGCGGGCGGTGATGGGCATAGATTCGGCGACTTCTAGCCCGCTATAGCGCGAGAACGGCATCTGTACGGTAGCGGCCATCGGCGACGGGGTGTTTTCTTTTAAGAAGTGCAGGCGTTCCCAGGCCAGCGCGTGCAATTCAGGAGCGTGAGGATCGATCCACAGGCGCAGGCGCAGTTGGCCGTTTGTGCGCGCTTCGGCGTAGCCGATAGCTCTATCGTAGGCGCGCCGGATGGGGCCGGAGAAGAGCGCATAGAACAGGGTCTGCCCGTAGGTCACGGGGGTGTTCTCCGTGGCCTCCAGCGTCTCGTGGTCGATGTGCATTTCACCGTCAGCAAAATGGACCGCCTCGTTCATCCACGCTTCGACGGGATAGCACTGACGCGCTTCATCCCGCGCATGGATGCGGACCAGGAGATCGGTGTAGCTGCGTTGTGCCGTTTTGGGCATAGCTGCCTCCTTTGAAAAGAGTCTAAATGAAAAGAGTCTAAAATCCCAGACCGATTAGTACAGCGTGGCAGAAATTTCACACCCGTTAGCCATGCTCGGAGCGGATCGCCAGATCCGCAGTTCTGGCAATCCCTGGCAAGCATGAACGAGGGAACTATGTGTGTCGCGCAGTACTAGTAGTCTGTCAAGATTCATATTCCCTGTGACGAAAAGTGGGCTATTCTAA
>DAOOGN010000046.1:0-31913 GCA_035415725.1 Anaerolineae bacterium
CGGGCGGCTTCGCCGCCCGCCACACCCCCGCTTTTTCGCCCCCTTCTTCCCCGCTGGCGGGGGAGAAGGGGGTTGGGGGATGAGAGGGTCAGCACCTGCCGAAGGGATAACCTATTATGTACCCTCCCCAAAGTCCCGTTCGTCACCTCGCAAGGGTGGCTGAATAGTTACAATTCTTCCATAGTCTGTATGTCTGCTAAGTTTAGCTTGATTGGCAAAATGGGCAACTGACTAAAATTTATGTTTGGGCGCATCTATGGCAACTTGCGCTATTGAGCTATAATGAGGGCATGTCTGGAATACCCCACTCTTTACCTATCCAGCGCATGCTGCTGCCCGCGCTGGCTTGCCCTGCTGCGTGCCGGTATTGTTTCGGCCCCCATCACGGGCCGACGATGCCGCTTGAAACCTTCGACGCGGCGTTGGATTGGCTCGTCGAGACCATTCCGCCGGAACAGACCCTTGATCTGACCTTTCACGGCGGTGAACCCCTGGCCGCCGGCCTGCCCTGGTACCAATACACACTGCCCCGGCTGCGTGATCGGTTTGGCCGCCGCCTGAACCTGTACCTGCAAAGCAACCTCTGGCTGCTGGATGATGATTTGTGTGCCCTGTTCCACGAGTATGGCCTCGCGTTGGGCACCAGCTTGGACGGGCCGCCAGCGCTTAACGACGCGCAACGCGGCCCCGGTTACTTTGAACGCACCATGCACGGCGTTGACCTGGCCCGCCGCTACGGACTCCCGGTCGGCGCGATCTGCACCCTTACCTCTCTTTCCGCGCCCCACCTGCCCGAAATCCTCGACTTCTTCATCCACAGTGGGTTGTCCGTCAACGTCCACGGCGCGATTGGCGGCGCAAACGGCAACGGAAATCACGCCTTGAGTCTGTCCCCCGAAGCGCACGCCGCAACCCTGGCCGCCCTGCTCGATTTGTACCTGGAGCGCACCGATCAACTTCAAATCACCACCTTCGACGCGATGGCCCAGGGTCTGGCCTCCGGGCAGGGTCGCCTTTGCACCTTTACCGATTGCCTGGGACATTACCTGGCCGTCGCGCCTGACGGCGGCATCTACCCCTGCAACCGCTTTGTCGGTCACGCCGAATGGCAGTTGGGACAGGTTCAGGACATGCCGGATGCGCATGCCCTGGCCGGCTCATCCCCCTGGCAAATGCTGCGTGAGCGGCAAATCCGGGCCGATCAGGCCTGTGCTGACTGCCCCCATGCCGGCTACTGTCGGGGCGGCTGCGCGTATACCGCCCTGTTCGACGGCAGTCCCGACGGGCGCGACCCGCACTGTCCGGCCTACCGGCGTGTCTTTGAGCGCATGGCTCACCGCGCGCTGGACGAGGTGTTCAGTCCCGCTAACCTTGAGAGGGTCGTCGAGCGTGGACCGGACGCATACGGATTGTTGCAGCAAGGCCGACTCGTGCAATTGATGCGCGGCGGACCTCACCCCAGCCAGGTCATGTCGCAGGCGCGCCGGGCCGTCGCTGCGGTGGCTTTGGCTTGCACTGCATCGCTCGACGACGCGGTGCAGCGTCTCGACGGCGCCGGACTGGTCAGCGAGCCGTCCATAGCCCGGCGTAGCCTGACCGGACTGCGTCGCCAGTTGGATGCCCAACCACAACAGCGCGGCAACGCCTATCTACACGTCACCTACGCCTGCAACCTGGCCTGCGATCATTGCTATGCCGCCGCCGGCCCCGCGCCGGACGCGCCGTCCATGCCCATCGCACCCATCGCCGCCGCGCTAGACGCGATAGCCCACGCCGGCTTCACCAAGGCGATCATCACCGGCGGCGAGCCGCTCGTCCACCCGCAGCGCGACTCCTTGTTGGACGTACTGGCTGCCCGGCGCGGGGCCGTGAAACCGACCCGCCTCGTATTACGCACCAACCTGACCGTCGACCTGACGCCCGCGCTGATCCGGCGTCTGCTGTCCTCCGCCGATCAGATCGTCGTCAGCCTGGACGGCGACCAGGCCAGTCACGACGCCCGGCGTGGTGCCGGCGCCTGGATGTGTACTATCAACAATCTGCGCACGCTTATGCCAGCAGCCCAGGGGAATGGCACGGCGGCCTCTTTAGTGTTGAGCGCTGTCCTGGCGCCGGACCAGATAATCGGCAGAGAAGGCGATGCTGTGCGTGCGTTGGCCCGTGAGCTGGGTCTGGGCGTCCGTTTCAAGATCGAACTGCCCCTCGGACGGGCACGGGCCAGGGAACTGCCCCTCGCCTTTCCCACCTGCCTGGATGACCCTGCCTCCGACATCGTCGCTGGATACGTACACCCGCAGTCCACCTGCGGGCTGGGCGTCAACCTGTTCATCGGCCCGCGCGGTGAGGCTTTCCCCTGCTACGCACTGACTACGCCACGCCATGCCCTCGGCAACGTCCTGAGCGACGGCTGGCCGGCCGTCCTGGCGCGCAACGCCGCCTATCGTCAGATCACGGTGGATAACACCGCCTCATGTTCGACCTGCGCGCTGCGCTACCTGTGCGGCGGCTTTTGCCGCGCCTGGAGCCGTTCGGATGATCCACAGTCGCCGCCTACCGACTGCACGTTACTGCGCCGCCGGGCGCAGACCCTGCTGGAGAGCGCGCTCGAGGTGCTGAGCGTCGACCGGGCGCGCTGGCTTGAGGCGGGACTGCCACTTGCCGCTAACTGATGGGGAGAGAATGCTATGCCCTTGTTTGCCCCCAACATCGAAAAACTCAAAAGCCGGCGCGACGTTCGTGCGCTGGTCAAACTGCTGGAAACCCACCGCTCGCCGGAGGTCCGCCTGGCCGCCGCGCGGGCGCTGGGTGAGATCGGCGACCGTGAGGGGGTGGAGCCGCTGCTGCGCACCCTCGACGCCGCCGACGGCAAGTTGCGCCTGGTAGTCATCGCTGCCCTGGCTCGCCTCGGCGACCGGCGCGCCATCGAACCGCTGATCGGGGTGCTGCAAAGCGGCGATCCCGACGCGCGTCCCTACGCGATCCGCGCATTGGCGCTCCTCCGTGCCACGCCGGCCGCCGACGCCCTGATCGCCATCCGCGAAAGCGATCCCGCCAACCGCCGGCCGGCGATCCAGGCCCTGGTCGCTTTGAACGACACGCGGGCCGTCGCCCCGCTCACCCATTGTGAGACCTCTCCCGATGTTGTCCAGGCGACACGCGCTGCGTTGATCGACCTCGGCGCGGCGGCCATCCCGGCGCTGCTGTCTGCGGTGAACACGACCGATGACCCCCGCCTACTCATAGATGTGCTGGCGGCCATCGGTGCGCCGGCCGTCGATCCGCTCATGCGGGCCAGCCGTGAAGGCGCCGACCGCATCCGCCGCGCCGCGGCCGGCGCGCTGGCGCGCATTGGCGAACCGGCGCTGGGGCCGCTGATCACCGAATTGGACAGTAGCCAGGGTTCGAGCCGGTGCAATGAAATGGCGGCGTGGGCGCTCGGCGAAATGGGCGACCCGCGCGCCGTCGAGCCACTCAGCGCCGCCCTGCGCACCACCCAGCGGACCAACCGCCTGTTCCGGCGTGAACTGATCCAGGCGCTGGGGCGGATCGGTAGTGACGCCGCCTTGCCGGCGTTTCGCCTGGCCTTGCGCGACGACGACGCCGACCTGCGTCGGGCTGCCGTGAACGCGCTGGCCGGGTATGGACACGCCGAGGCTACCTCTTTACTGCGCGGCGCTCTGCAAGACGCCGACCCCGGCGTGTGCGCCGAAGCCGCGCGTGCCCTGGGCCGTCGCGGCGATGTAACGGTTGTCGAAGACCTGGGCAAAAAGCTGCGGGACGCCAACCCGGACATGGGGCGCGCGGCGGCCCAAGCGCTGGTCAGTATCGGTGGACCGCAGGCGATGGCATTGCTGAACGCGGCGCTGCGTGATCCACGCTGTGCGATCCGCACCCAGATCGCCGCCGCTTGGCTGGACGATGGCAGTACAGCGGCGTTGCGCGCCCTGAGCGTGCTCACCGCCGACGCCCATGCCGGCATCCGTTGGATGGCACTGCGCGCGCGCGCCCGTCTGGAGGGCAGTGCGGCAATCCCGGCGCTGATCACGGCGTTGCAAGACGCCGACGCCGATGTGCGTTCTGTCGCCGCCGAGGCTCTGGACGGCCTGAACTGGCGGCCCGAGCGGGACGAACAGAAGGCGCGTTACCTGGTCGCCCGCCAACGGTGGGACGAGACCGTCGCGCTCGGACAGGCGGCCAGCGCTGCGCTGCGGGACGTTCTGTCCGACGAACGGGTGCGCGTCCCGGCCGGCACGGCGCTGGAAACACTGGGCTGGCAGCCGGCAGCGCAGGACGCCGCAGCCGCCGACTTTTGGATCGAGCGGCATCAGTGGGACAGATGCGTCGAAATCGGCCTCCCGGCAGTCGCCCCACTGCTCGTTGCCCTGCATCGCCTCGACCCTGCCGCGCGCCTGCAAGCCGTCCGCGCATTGGGCCGGATCGGTGATGAGCAGGCGATGCAAGGGTTGGCCGACCTGCTCAACGATCCGGGTCAGGAGATACAGGTACAGCAGGAAGCTGCCCGCGCGCTGGGTCAGATCGGTGGGACGGCAGCGGGACGGGCGCTGACAACGGCGCTCCGGCAAACCGCTACGCCGCGTCTGGCGCTTGAGATCATCGCGACGCTGTCCATGCTGGCTCCATCCATCCCCACCACAACGCTTCTCAGCGCACTGCTCGAACACCTGGATCATCCCGACCTGGACGTGCAGCAGGCTGCCCGCCGCGCCGCCGATGCTCTGTGTGGGCCTGAAGCACTGCCCGGCCTGATCCAGGCACTCGGCCACCGGCGGCGCCCGGTGCGGCAGTACGCCGCGCAAGCGCTGATCGCGCTCTACCGGTCGGGGCAACTGGATGCCGCGGCCACCCAAACGATGCGTAACCTGCATCCTCAGATTACGGCCCCTCACACGGACCGGGGTGAGAATCGCTCCCACGAGGACGAAATGCGCACCGTCGAGGGATGGTGTGTTGCTCACGTCGACGAAGCTGCCCAGACTCATACCGACGCCGGAATCGGCCTTTCATTCGATCTTTAAGGGTAACTATTCAGCCGCCTTTGCCAGATTGCGAACGGGACTTTGGGGATGGTGTATATATAAGGTATTGACACTTCGGCCATAGGTGATGACCCTCTCATCCCTCACCCCCCTTCTCCCCCGCCAGCGGAGGAGAAGGGGGCGAAAAAGCGGGGGTGTGGCAGGCATAGATACCTTAAAGGAAGGTCAGGACTTACGCAAACAGGTGCCATTTTACCGCCGAGTACGCAGAGACCGCAAAGATTTTGTGATTTCTCTGCCGCCGAGGATGAAAATGATCGCGGGACTTCTTGACTAACGACGATCAGACTATTTCAGGACTTACGCAAGTCTGGCTCGAATCAAGCGGCGGAGGATTTGTAGTGACGCCTTCAGGCGTCTCTTAGGAGCTAAGAACGGCTAAAGCCGTCACTACAAACAGAAATTTGCGTAAGTCCTATATTTTATACGAGGAGCTATCAGATGCCTTTTTTCCCCAGATCCACACCGCCGGACGTTGAGACGCTCAAGGCCAACCGAGATATACGTGGCCTGGGGCGGGTCTTGCAAAAACAACCCGACGCCCGCCAACGCTACGCGGCGGTCCGCGCTTTGTATGAACTGGCCGACGCGCAGTCAATCCCCGCCGTGGTCGCCGCCCTGGGCGATGCGGTATGGCAGGTACGCGGCGTAGCCGTAGGCACGCTGGGACGAATCGGCGCTGCGCAAGCGACCCAACCCTTGTGCGAGATGCTCCGCGACGTGCGTCCGGAGGTTCGGCGGGTAGCGGCTACAGCCTTGGGCAAGCTCCGACACCGCGACCGAACGCGGCAGACGTCAACTGCCGCTTTAGTCGCCGCATTGCGCGACCCGGATAAGGAGGTACGCCGGGCCGCCGCCGGCGCGCTGGATGTCCTTGACTGGAAGCCAGACGAAGAACAAAGCGATTTTTACCGCGTGGCGCGGCAGGATTGGGAAGGTGGCGCGGCCTGGACGGCGCGCAGTGTCGATGCGCTGACCCTGGCGCTGCACGACGCCGACGCCGAGATTCGCGCTCGCGCCGCGACCCGACTGCAACGGATTGACGATGAGCGGGCGATGGGCGCGCTGCTGGCCGCCCTCGGTCAGGACGAGCCGGGTGTGCGCCAGACGGCAGCAGCGGCCCTGGCGCGCCAAATGGACGCGCGGGCAATCGAACCACTGATCGCTTGTGCCGGCGACGAGCAGGCTGACACGCGCCGGGCCGTCGTCGAGGCGCTGAGCCAAAGCCAGGACCCGCGGGTTATTCCGCCCCTGATCGCCGCACTGCATGACCCGGAAGTCGAAATCCGCCGGTTGGCGGCCCAGGCGCTTGCCCCAAGCGGCGATGGCCGCGTCGACGAGCCGCTGATCGAGGCGCTGCAGGACGACGCTGAAGAGGTGCGCATGGCGGCGGTGGAACACTTGCCGCGTCTGGTTCCGGCCCGCGCAATCGATCTGCTCGAAACGGCGCTGCATGATCGAGGCGCGTCTGTGCGCCTGGCAGTGGTGCAGAAGGCGCTGCTGGTCCGGCACGCCCGCATGCCGCTACTGCTGGCGGCTGCCCTGCAAGACCCCGACGATCAGGTGCGCCGGCAAGCCATGTCTGAAATGCAGGCCATGCAGGATGAGCGACTGATCGAGTCCATGATCACCGCTCTTGATGACAGTCTGCCTGCCGTGCGCCAGGGAGCAGCGCGCTGGCTGAGCCGTTGGGGCGACGAACGCGCCATCGAGCCGCTGGGCGCGCGTCTGCGAGACAACGACGCCGGCGTGCGGCGGGCCGCGATCCTGGCGCTGGGCGAACGCGGCGGCGCGGGCGCCCTTTCGCTCTTACGGCATGCCCTACAGGTTGATGCCGACAACCATGATGCCGTGGTCGAGGCGCTAGGCAAAACCGGCAGCCCAGAGGCCATTGCCCCACTGACGGCGGCGCTCCAGGATCGAGCCGCCACGCCGTCTGCCCGGCGGGCCGTCGCCGAGAGCCTGTCGCGGATCGGCGGCAGAGAGGTGGTGGAGCCTCTGGCAGTTGCCTTGTTCGACGCAGACGAGCCGACCAGCCTGGCCGCGGCGCGCGCGTTGGAACGGCTGAACGATGAGCGTATTGTCGAACCTCTGAGCCGTGCGCTGCAATCGGCGCCATGCGCCGAGGTGCGTGAAATCGCTGTGCGCAAGCTCGACCAGCTCGGTGACGCGCGGGCGGTGGAGGCGTTGATGGCCGCGTTGGGCGATTCATCATCCAAAATCGCCTGTGCCGCCGCTCATACCCTGGGCAAATTAGGGGATGCGCGCGCTGTCGAAGGGCTATGTCAGGCGCTGCATAGGGGAAACCGCCGGCTTAGCCAAGCCGCCGCCGAAGCGCTCAAGCCGTTGACCACGCCCCAGGCTATCGAGCCGCTGGTGCGGACACTGCGCCACCCAAGCCGGCCGGTACGTCGGACCGCAGCGCAGTTGCTCGTTGAGCTGTACCATTCCGGCGCGCTGACCGACGCCGACCGGCAGCGATTGCTGGCCGCGCGTGAGATCATCACCAGCCCGCACCAGGATGTGGCCCGACAGCATCAGGACGAGCAGGTCAAGCCGGACTTCCACCGCGATTTCGGCGGCGGCATCTGCCTCTATCACTCGGACAGCGGGCGGTGGCATCAGGACATCGTCCAGCAACCGCATCTGGATAGTGGCATTGGCTTTGATTTCCCACTCTGATAGGGTGGCGCATGGGCTATATCCTGAAGTGTCCCCCGAAAACCAGGCCACATGCTAAAGCGCATCCAGCCGGCGTCTTGTCGGCTACGGTAACGATGATTTTGAGTTTTTGGGATTTTGCGAGCCAGACAGGATACTCAATTTTAGTCAGCGTGGCTCACACTGACCGTGGACTCGGTTCTAGCTTGTGTTGGCGAGTTTGACAGGGTGTTGGTCAGCACCTTGGTGCCCACCTCTTGGGTTTCCCCAATCCCTGCCAACTGTTCCGGCACACTCTCCACCGCGCGCTGACCAGCACCCTCCAGCCAGCGCTGCACCGTGCTGGCCGCCGGGGAACAACGTGGGCGCGTGGGCTTGTCCAGCGGCCGCCACAAACGCCAGCGCTCCTGCTGTCCCATCCACCAACGCAATACCTCGGCCGTCCGCCGCAACGAGGTGCCTCAGTGCTGCCAGTAATCTAGCGCCGCACGATGCACTTCCCGATAGTACCAACTTCCACGCACCAAGAACGGCGAGGTCTCCGCATACGTCTTCTGGCAATTATGGCAGAGATGCCGCTGCACCCGCACGCGGTCGCGTCCGCCAAAACCCAACGGCTGACGCCAATACCCCCCATTCTTGATCGTCCACCCACGCCCACAGTGTGGGCAGTGTTTCCAGTTCCACGCTGTCCGCTGGGCCAACTCCTGCAACTGTTTCAGGAAAGCTTTCCCCCGTTCTATGATGTTCATCTGTGCATTCCCCCCGACCTGCTGTGCTGTCCCTTGAACCTACCAACATACTTTAGAACCGAGTCAAAAAATGCAAGGGGCCAACGATCTGGCCTTTCCTGTTTCTCCCCCTCTGCACCTATGTTATAATACCTCGCGTGAAACAAACACGCCTGACACATACTCTGCTCATAGGCTCCATCTTCCTCCTCGCCTTCGCTCTCCGCGTCGCCGGTCTGGCGGACTCCAACATCTGGTGGGATGAGGGCATCGGCGTGTGGCTGGCGCGCATGCCGCTGCTGGAAAGCGTCCGTTGGACCGCCGGCGATGTCCATCCGCCGCTGTACTACATGCTACTGCACGGCTGGTGGCGGCTGGTCGGCGAGGGTGAGTTTGTGTTGCGCTTTCCCTCTGTCTTATGCAGTTTGCTCGCCATCCCCCTCATCTACCGCCTGGGCCAGGCAATCGGTGGCGATCGGCGAGTGAGTGCATGGATTGCACTCTTAGCGGCGCTCTTTCTCGCGCTCTCGCGTTTCGCCATCACCTGGGCGCAGGAGATTCGGATGTACGCGCTATCGTCGCTGCTGGCGACGGGCGCGTTGTGGGCGTCGGTGGAGTTGTGGAAGCGCGGCACCTGGCGGGCGTGGCTGTTGTATGTGACGATGACCCTCGGCTGCCTTTACTCACTCTATCTGACCGTCACCGTGCCGCTGGTGGCAAACCTCGGCTTCCTGGCGGCGTGGTGGAAGGCAGGTCGCCCCCGTCGCATGCTGCTGACGTGGCTCGCGGCTCAGCTTGCCGTGGGCGCGCTTTTCCTTCCGTGGATCGCTTACGCACTGCCGCGCATGCACAGTTGGGCCAGCGACAGCGTCTTCTCGCCGGGCTTCTTTGTACAGCTTTACGCGACGATGCTGACGGTCGGCACTTCACTGAACCTGGAAGCCTATTGGCCCCTGGTCATCACCGTATTTGCCGTGCTGGGGGTGGGGATCGGCCTGATCGGGCGCGGACGACGCTCGCCCGCCCAAACCGGCGCGCTGGTGATGCTGCTGGCCGGATTGCTCCTGCCGGCGTTGACCGTGATTGTCATCTCATTACCGGCAGTGGGCTTCCACTTCGCCCGCCCATTGACCCCCCGCTATCTGTTGCCGCTCTCCGCATGCTTCTATGTACTTCTGGCGTGGGGGATGGAACGAATTACGAACTATGGATTACGAATGACGCATACGCCGCACGCCAGATTTCCAATTTGCACTTTGCAAAGTCTAATTTTACTGCCCGTTCTTAGCGCTTCTATCGTCGGTCTATGGACCTTCTATCCGGGGCGCGCGCGACGGGACGACTACACCTCCATCGCCTTGACGCTCGAAGCTCACCGGCAGCCGGGCGACGTGGTGTTGCTCTACGTGGACCGCGACTGGCCCATTTTCACCGCGCACTACGCGGGGGAACGGGAGTCTGTCCCTTATGGTGCACTGCTCGACGCCGCCTCCGCCGCCGCACGCCTGACGCCGCTGTGGGAACAGGCTGTCGGCCTCTGGCTGGTGACAACGCCGGAGGCGCAACAGACCGACCCGACGCAGGCCGTCCCCGCGTGGCTGGCAGAACATGCCCTTTCCTGGCAAACGTGGATCGCAGGAGAGAACGCCCTCACCTTCTACGCCCGCACCGCGGCGCGGCAGGCCACGCTCGACGCGCTTGCGCCGGACTTTGTTCCGCCGGCGAACATCAACACCCGGATAGGAGAAAAGGGGCTATTGCTTGGCGCAACGCTGCCGCAATCCCGCTATCGCACCGGCGACACGGCACGACTGGCGCTCTACTGGTCTCCACCACCGAAGGGTGAAGCGACGTTGCTCCTCGCCGGCCCGGCGACACGCGAGCTAGTTGTGCCCGCGCCGGTGACGGCTCAACAAGTGACGCGCCAACCGGTGGACATCCTCCTCACGCCGGATTTGCCCGGTGGGCGCTACCGGCTCCTCGTCACCTCCGGCGATACGCGCGTTCCGGTGGGACATTTCACCCTCGTGCGCAGCGCTGCCGGCGCCGACATCGCCCTCAGCGAGATACAGCACCGTGTCGATGTGCGTTTGGGCGAATCCATCCGCCTCCTCGGCTACGATCTGCCACAAACGACGGTACCGGCCGGCGGCGTGATCGAGTTGACGCTCTACTGGCAAACCTCACAGGCGATAGAGACGCGCTACAAAGTGTTCACCCACCTGCTCGGTACCGTCTACAACGCTGCCACGGACAACTTCTTATGGGGGCAGCAGGACAACGAACCCGGCAATGGACAGGCTTTGACGACGCTGTGGACACCCGGCGCCGTCATCGCGGATACCTATCACATCCCTGTGGATGCCGCCGCGCCGCCGGGCGTCTACACCCTTGAAATCGGCATGTACGGTCTGGTCGATGTTGCCCGTCTGCCCGTTTACACTGCCGACGGCTCACCGCAAGGCGACGCCCTCTATCTCGCCGCGATCACCGTACAAACCGATTTCTAATTCCTAAATTTCTCAGGAGCTATATCGTGACGACAAGGCAATGGCAACGCAACCTTTGGGGCACATGGGCTGCCGAGTTTTTAGCGTTGATGGGGTTTTCGGCCACTACCCCTTTGTGGGCATACTACATCCAGGAATTAGGCGTGAGTGGCGACGCCGTCGCCAGATGGAGCGGCATCATCATTTCCGCGCCGGCTTTTACGATGGCCGTGATGGGGCCGATTTGGGGAATGCTCAGTGACCGCTACGGGCGCAAAGTCATGGTGATGCGCGCTATGTTCGGCGGCTCGGTACTGCTAGGATTGATGGGTTTCGCCAGGACGGTAGGCGACATGGTTGTCCTGCGGCTGTTGCAAGGAGCGTTTACCGGTACGGT
Organism: Anaerolineae bacterium; assembly: GCA_035415725.1. Lineage (GTDB taxonomy): Bacteria > Chloroflexota > Anaerolineae > B4-G1 > SLSP01 > DSWT01. The sequence goes on from DAOOGN010000046.1 coordinate 11,336, forward strand.
GGCGGCAGCGACGACGTTGGTGGCGAGTACGACGCCGCGCGAGCGGCTGGGCGAGACGTTAGGCAAGCTGCAACTGGCGGTCTTCCTAGGGCAATCCGTGGGGCCGGTTACAGGGGGACTTATCGCCGACATGTTTAGCTACCGCGCCACGTTCTGGATGACGGCGTTCTATTTGTTCATCGCCGGCCTGCTGATGCTCTTTGTCGTCAACGAGGATTTCACGCCGGTCAGTCATGAAACGCCGTCAGGCTCACTTGGACAACGAGTGCGCCTGGAAATAACGGCGCTCTTTGCCGGTTCGATGTTGGGACTGGTATTAGGTCTGCGTTTTGCCCTGCGTCTGGGTATGCAAATCTCCACCCCTTTGTTGCCGCTGCTGGTGCAGGACATGTTGCCGCCCAATGCGCTACGCAGTTCGGCGGCGGGACTGCTGGCGACGGTCTCCGGCGTCTTTAGCGCCATTGCTGCGCCGATCGTGGGCCGCTGGGGAGACCGGCACGGCGGTCGCATTCCGTTGACGATAGCGACGTTTGTGATGGCCGGCGCGATCGGCATCCAGGCGCTGGCCTCTACTTATTGGATGCTGCTGGTGGCGCAGGTCTTCCTGGGACTGGCGGTCGGAGGAACACTGTCCATCGTCAGTGCCTACATTGGACATTGTGCCCCGGAAGGAAAGGCCGGCGCAGCGTATGGCCTGGATACGCTGGCGACATCGTTATCGAACGCCATCGGCCCGACAGTGGGCGGTTGGTTGGGCGCCACCTCGTTAAGCCTGCCCTTCTACGTGGGATGTGTGGCCACAGCAGTGTCAGGCTTTTTCGTGCTCAAGCTGCCTAAAGATAATTTCAGGACTTACGCAAATTTCCGTTCGTAGTGACGGCTTTAGCCGTTCTTAGCTCCTAAGAGACGCCTGAAGGCGTCACTACAAATCCTCCGCCGCTTGATTCGAGCCAGGCTTTGCATAAGTCCTGATTTGTATCTATTCAGGCTAGTCAACCTGGCGAAGCCACTTATTCTCTATACCAGGTTCGGCATGGATTTTGGTATGCAGAGTGCTTTCGGATGAGCTGACAAAAATCGTGAGAGGTGAGAAACCTCAGCCTCTGCCGAGTTCCACACCCTTTTTCAACGCCGCGATATTCGGTTCCAGCCATTTCCGTTGCCGCTGCGAGAGATGTTCTTCGAGTTGCCGCGTGACCGCCTCCAGCGAAACGAGATCGGTGGCGCCGACCAACGCGCCGAGCATCACCATATTGGCAATGCGGGGGTTGCCCAATTCCGTGGCAATGTCGCTGGCAGGGATATAGAGAATGCGGATGTCGGTGCGTTCGCTTGACGTGGGAACCAGCGAACTGTTCACGAGTAGCCATCCCCCCGGCTTGACCAACGGCTCGTACTTCTCCATCGAGGGGATGTTGAAAATGACCGCGATGGTGGGGTTGCGGATGATGGGCGCACCGATTTCCTCCTCGGAGAGGATAACAGTACAGTTGGCGGTGCCGCCGCGCATCTCCGGCCCGTAGGAAGGAATCCAGGTCACGTGTAGATTTTCGGCCATACCCGCGTAGGAGAGCAATTGCCCCGCGAACAGCACGCCCTGCCCCCCAAAACCGGCGAAAATGATGTCCTCATGTTTCATAGTAGCTCCTCTAAAAATAGCCCCAGAGCACCCAGAGTTCACAGAGAAAAACTCGAATTTTTTGTGTCCTGCGTGGTGAAAAGTTTTCATTCAACTGCTGGCGAACTGCAGGTTAATGATGAATTCCTCGGAAAATAAACCGCGCATCTCGCTCATCGACGCGAATCCGGCTTAAAAATTAGCGTGATTCGCGGTTAAAAATCTGCTCCATCCGCTCAATCTGCTGATTACGCTTTCAGCGCCTTCACCGCGTCCGTCATCTTGAATGTGCCCAACGGGAAAGTCCTGGTCATATTCTCCTTCGCCCATTCCATTGCCTTCCACGCATCCATATTCCAATTCGTGGGGCAAGTGGAGAGCACTTCCACACAGGCAAATCCCAGATCGGCGATCTGCGTCATAAACGCGCGTTTGATGGCGTTCTTGGTTTTGTTGATGCTGGGAATGTCGGCGACGATTTCGCGGGTGATGTAAACTGCGCCGGGCGTGACGGCGAGGATTTCGGACATTTGCACCGGATACCCGGCAATGCGGTGATCCCGCCCCGCGGGTGACGAAGTGGTAACCATCCCCTCCAATGTGGTGGGAGCCATCTGCCCGCCCGTCATCCCGTAGATGGCGTTGTTGATGAAGATGGTGGTGATCCGCTCACCGCGATTGGCCGCCTGGACGATCTCCGCCGTGCCGATGGCCGCCAGGTCGCCATCGCCCTGATAGGTGAAGACGATCTTGTCGGGGCTGACGCGCTTGATGCCGGTCGCCATCGCCGGAGCGCGCCCGTGTGACGCCTCGACGAAGTCCATGTCGAAGTAGTCGTAGGCCAGCACCGCACAGCCTACCGGCGCCACGCCGATGGTTTGTCCTCGAATGCCCAGTTCATCGATCACTTCCGCGATCAACCGGTGAACGACGCCGTGGGTGCAGCCAGGACAATAATGCGTGCTTCGCGCCGTCAGCGACGCCGGATAACCATAAACCAATTCCATATCTTCGGGAATAGCAGCTTGTATGCCCATACTTCTTACTCCTTACCCCTTACCCCGACTTCTTCCGCCAATTTCCATACATCCGCCAAAATCTCATCGACCATCGGCATGATGCCGCCCATTCTGCCGTGAAAACGGACGGGAACCTGACCTCTGGCCGCGCGCTCGACGTCTTCCACCATTTGCCCGGCGCTCATCTCGGCAACCAGGATGCCGCGTACCTTTCCTGCCAGTGCGGCGATGCGCGCTTCGGCCAGGGGCCAGAGCGTCTGCGGACGCAGCAGCCCTACCTTAAGCCCCTGCTGACGCGCCTCGCGCATCACCGAGAGGCAAATCCGCCCGACGGTCCCATAGGCGATCAACAGCAGTTCGGCGTCGTCGGTCTGATATTCCTGCCAGCGGACCTCGTTGGCTTTGATGAGCGCCAGTTTGCGCTGTAACTGCACATTCAACTTTTCGAGTTGGTCGGGGTCCAGGTAGAGTGACGTAATCACGCGCGCTTCGCGTCCGGCGTTGCCCGTCACGGCCCAGTGGGGACGTTCCGTGCGCAATGGCTGCATCGGTGGCAGTTCCGCCGACTCCATCATCTGGCCGAGCGCGCCATCGCCGGCGACGAAGACGAGGGTGCGATACTTTTCCGCCAGATCGAAGGCCAGCCCCATCATATCGATCAATTCCTGGACGTTAGCCGGGGCCAGGACGATGGGGTGAAAGTCGCCGTGGCCGGCGGATTTGGTCATGAAGAAATAATCGCCCTGCGAGGGTTGGATGTTGCCCAGCCCCGGTCCGCCGCGCATCATATTGACGATAACGACCGGCACTTCAGAGCCGGCAATATAGGAAAAGCCCTCGGCCATCAAGCTGAAGCCGGGGCCGGACGTCGAGGCCATCACGCGCACGCCGGCGCAGGCCGCCCCGTAGACCATATTGATGGCGGCGACTTCACTTTCAGCTTGCAGGAAAACGCGCCCCTCATCGATCATCCGTCCGGAGAGGTGTTCCAGCGCCTCACTCTGCGGGGTGATCGGGTAGCCGAAGTAGGCTTGCACGCCATAGCGGATGGCCGCCTCTGCAAATGCCACATTGCCTTTGAGCAGTTCTTGGGTCATCGTAGAACCTCCTATACCGACGGCGCGGCGGTGACTGCCGCCTGGACGCCGGCGCGCTGCGTCTGCCGTTTCTGCCGGTAGACGGTGAACACCACATCGGGGCAGATGCGGGCGCACGATGCACAACCGATGCACTTTTCCATATCGGTGACGACGACGGGATGGTAGCCTTTGGCGTTGAAGGCATCCCGCGACAGCGCCAGGATATTGGCGGGGCAAACGTGCGTACACAGCCCACATCCCTTACAACGGTCCACGTCAATAACGACAAAACCTTTAGCCATACACAAGCCTCCTTGTGGGTAGACGGTAGACAGGGAGAAGCTCCGCCGGTCTACTATCTACTTATTTACTGATGAAGATTCTGCGCGGCGACGCAGGACAGCCCGTGTTCGGTGAGCGCCCAGGCCGTGCGGTTCGTCGCCTCCATTTTATCCAGGAAGTTAAGCAACAGATTGTCCCAATCCCCGGCAGCGACCACCTCGCTTTTGTCGCGGAAGTAGTCGAGGATGTCCGAGGGATGCGCGCGTGTCTGCTCGATCTCCGGGTCGCCGCCCTCGTGCTTGGCGGAGATGTTAGCGACGTGGTCGGCGATAGCGATCAGGTCGTCGCGCCGATTGTACGGTTGGCGGACGATGCTCTTCCACGTCTCGGTGATGTGATGCTCGAAGCGCACCACGTCCTCAAAGCCGAGCGCTTTGCGGAATTGCGCCGTGATTTCCATCGTCTCATTGTTGATCGAGTTGCTCCAGTTGAAGCCGATCAACGGCGAGGTGCCATCGTCGCGGGCGAAGAGCTTCGCGCCGATCAACGTCCACAGGGCGGCGTAAGGATTATCATTGCCCACAAACACCGAGATCTTGAACTCGATGTCCACCCCCAGGCGGTAGAGCAGATAGCCGAGTAACACCGTGCCGGAATTGACGTTCAACACCTGGCGGACGCCGTACTCGGTGTAGTAGTAGAGGAACTCGTCGAGCCATTGGAGCGCGTGGTCATTGGGCTGTCCGACGCCGCCGAAGTAACCGGTGATCGTCGCCGGGCCGCCCAGGTGGATGTTGGAGCCATCCGTGCCCTTTGTGTCCAGCGTCTCGACGTAGCTCGCGCCGATGATGTTCATCGCGGCGGCGAAGGCCGGCAGGTCGCCGTCGGCTTCCTGCTCCTTCATCTTGCGCACGCGGATGAAGCGTCCCGGCATCAACGTGCCCTGGGCGATGGCGCGTGTGGCGGCCTCGATGACCCACGGGAAATACTGGCACGCGCTCACCTCCAGCGTGACGGCGAAATTGTCGGCAAACGTCATCGTATCGGCCAGCGCGCCGAGGACTTTGCGCCGGTAGTCGGCGATGCTGATGAAGGCGTGTTTGTCGCGCTGCGCCTGCAACCACTCAAGATCGGCCAGATATTCGGGCTGGACAGCTTTGACGCGCTCGAGCAGGGCGGGAAGCCGGCGCGCTTGCTGCGCTTTGCGATTGATGGTCTCCGGCGTGCCATATTTAGCGACGACGGCAAGGAAGTCGTTGACCACGCGCATGTCGGGGTCGAGGAGAACAGTGTTGAGGTCGTCGAGCCGTCCTACAGGAATTTTCAATAAGTGTCGTAGATCTTCGCTCATTCGATAACCTCCTTTCATGGTCGGGCAGTCTTTAGTCCGGTAGTCTCAGTAGATCACAAAACGCTCCAAGGGGATCGCCAGATCCCCGCCCAGATCGAGCGATCCAGCCCAAGCAAAGAAAGTCATTCCCATCCAACTCCCGGTAAAGTTCTCTGCCTGATCACCGGGCTAGCTCATCAGCTTCTCTTTATGGTTCCCGACCGGCTATCTCCGGTAAAAGTCTACATAGCTCTTCGTATTCATCGTCCTTGATGGTGAAGTAATTCTCCGGTTGGGGGAAGGTGTGGTCGGTTACTTCCTGCGCGTAGGCCTTCAGTCCGTTGAGGATGACCTCGCCTGCGTTGCCGAAGACTTTCGCCATGCGCGGTTTGAACTTGGGGTACAGGCCGAACATGTCGTGGTAGATGAGCAGTTGCCCGTGAGCATGCGGCCCCGATCCCAGGCTGATGATGAAGCAGTCCCTGGTGCGTTCGGTGATGATCTTGCAGACGCGGTCGGGCACCATTTCCAGCAGGATGGCAAAGGCTCCGGCTTCTTCGAGCGCCTGCGCATCATCGATGATCTTCTTGGCCTGCAACGCGCTTCTGCCCTGGACGCGATAGCCGCCGAGCGCGCTGGCGCTTTGCGGCGTCAGCCCCAGATGCCCCATCACCGGGATGCCTGACGCGACGATGCCCTTGACACGGTCGGCCATCTCCGCGCCACCCTCCAATTTAATGGAGTCGGTACTGGCCTCGGCCATAAAGCGTCCCGCGTTGCGGATCGCCGTCTCGACGCTCGGTTGGTAGCTCATATAGGGCATATCCCCGACGAGCCAGGCGGTGGGGGCGCCGCGCCGCACGGCTTGCGTGTGGCGGATCATGTCGTCCATCGTCGCCGGCAGTGTGGTGTCGTAACCGAGCATCGTCATCGCCAGGCTGTCGCCGACGAGGATCATGTCGATCCCGGCTTCCTCCTGAAAATAGGCGGTGGGATAATCGTAGCAGGTCAGCATCGTGATCGGCTCGTGGTTGGCGACTTTCTGGAACAACTTCGGTAACGTAATTTTCTTGCGCTCAGTCATTTCTTAACCCTCCATAGTCATTGTTGGGTAGACAATAGCCGGTAGACAAACCCGTCTACCGGCTATTTTTATCCTCCTACCAGCGGGATCACGAGTGTAAGCAGGACGCCGCCGGCAATCACCGATCCCAACTGCCCGGCGGTGTTCGCTCCCATCGCGTGCATCAACACGAAGTTGGAGAAGTCCTCCTCGTGGGCGACTTTCTGCACCAACCGGCCCGCCATCGGGAAAGCACTGATGCCCGCCGCACCGATCAGGGGGTTGATCTTCTTGCCGGAGAGGACGTAGAGCAGCTTGCCGAACATGATGCCCGCCGTCGTGTCCAATCCAAACGCGAACAGTCCCAAAATCAGGATTTTGAGGGTGTCCAGTTTAAGAAAACTCGCGGCGGTCATCGTGCTGCCGACCACCAATCCCAGGAAGAGAGTGGAGATGTTGATGATCTCATTTTCCGAGGCGCGGGTCAGCCGTTCCACCACGCCGGACTCCTTGAGCAGATTGCCGAGCATCAACGACGCGATCAGCGGAGCGGCCTGCGGCACGAGGATGCCTACCGCTATCGTGACGATAATCGGGAACAGCACTAAGGCTAATTTGGAGACGGGACGCGGGCTGTAGGCCATCTTGGTCATTCGTTCTTCGCGGGTGGTGAGCAGACGCATGATCGGTGGCTGGATGATGGGAACGAGACTCATGTACGAGTAGGCGACGACCGAAATCACGCCGAGCATGTGCGGGGCGAGTTTTCCGGCGACGTAGATACTGGTGGGGCCATCAATCGCGCCGATGATGCCGATGCTGGCGGCTTCGTTCATCGGAAAACCCAGCAGAATGGCAAGGATCAGCGTGCCGAAGATGCCGAACTGTCCCGCCGCCCCCATCAACGCGAAGATGGGCTGCGCCAGCAACGGTTTGAAGTCCATCATCGCCCCTACGCCGATGAAGATGAGCAGGGGGAACAGCTCGTTGTCGATGCCCGCCTTTTTCAGGACGTACAGCATGCCGTTCTCAGCCGGATTGATCATGGCCGAAAGCGGCAGGTTGGCAATGATGCAGCCGATCCCAATCGGCAGCAACAGCACCGGCTCGTACTCTTTGGCAATCGCCAGATAGATCAGCACGCCGCCCACGATCATCATCACTACACTCTGCCATGTGACGGCCAATAAACCGGCAATCAAATTGTTCAGATCGATACCGTTCACGGGCAACTCCTGGTCATAGTCCAAAATCTCAAGGCGAGAGTCAAATGTCCGCCATTGCTCTCTCGCTGTAGCCGGTCTTCGCCCCGCTACTCCGGGTTATACCTCTTTCAAGACACAGCGCATCCGGTACATGGGGCGTTCAGGCGTAAATCCCAGTTCCGTGAAGAGCTGGAGGGCTTCTTCATCATGCTGATCGACGATCATGAAAACCCTGACGTTCTGGCCGGCGTAAGCTTTGATCAAAGCCGCCGCGATGTTAGCCCGGTACACGTGTCCGTTAGGGGACTGGTGGGCGATGATGTTGCCGATTTGCACGGCGCCGGGCAGACGCAGGTCTGTTGTTCCCATAGCCACAAGTTTGTGCTTTTCCCATATCCCGAAAACCGGCCCTTGGGCAAACGGCTTCTTCGTGGCAAACAGGAGTTCGACGTGCTCGTTTTTGGCTAACGCCTGCATGGCCGGCAAATCGTTGTCGGTCAGTGGCGTAGCAAGGCCGGAATCGACATCCTCAGGCCTGCCGCGAAAGACCATTTGCCACTGCGGCGTCATGGTGAGGACGGCAAACGCCGTTTCGGCCACCCCCCGCTGCGCCTCGGCGACGAGCAATTCAATTTCACTGCCGGGGTCGACCAGAAACGTGGCGTAGTTGGCTAATAATTCTGCCGACTCGCCCAAGAAAGCCAGTCGCGCCCGGGGTAAAGAATGGGTGGTAGCCACAGACATGGATGGCGAATGGGCAATGTCACACTCCGCTGCCAGCGTGGTCACACTGGCGACAAAGGCAAAATGCGCCAGTGTCCAATCGGGGTCACGTGTCTGCGCCTCGATTTGACTGGCCAGGTGGGATGACAGCCGTCCAGGAGGCCCGCTGGTTTGCATGGGTCAGTCCCCCAGCAGCATCAGGGGGTCGCCGTGTTGCACCTGCTGCCCGACGTCGACGCAGAGTTTGGCGATCACGCCCGGCCGGCTGGCACGGATAGGGTTGTTCATCTTCATCGCTTCCAATACACACAACTCTTGACCCCGCTGCACGGTATCCCCTACCTTCACGCTGATGCTGACGACGGTGCCAGGAAGCGGCGCCTTGATTTCCTCGACGGCAGCCGGCAACGGCGCGGTTGACACAGGGGCCGGCGGCACAGTCACGGGTGCCGGCGCGGAAGTGGCCGCCGGAGCGAGATCCACTTCGATGACCTCCCCATCCACAATCGCCCGCACCGGCCGCGCGCGTGGATCAGGGACCTCGACCGTGTACTGCTTTCCATGAACGGTAACGTAATAAATGGACATGCTCGATTCCTCGTATAAAAATAGTCTGATAGTCGTTAGTCAAGGAGTCCTGGGAGCGTTTTTCATGAGCGAAGCTGTACCGAAACGAGCAAAACTAACTCTCCCTGTCTACCGTCTACCTACCCACCGCTGACGTGGCGCGAGCTGCTGCTCACGCACGTGAATGTTCCAGGCATCCGGCATGGCGAAGACAGGCGTTGGCGCCTGGACGACGGCATCAGAGGCTACCGCCATAGCCACAGCCGCCGCTGCCGCACGATAGCGTGCATCCGCTGTAGCGTCTTCCGACGCCAGCGCCGCGATGACAGCAGCCACGGCGGCAAGCTCACGCTCCTCCTCTGCCCTGAGGGGCGGACGGGCGGCCGTGGTTGCCAGGTGCAGTACAACGTCCGCCACCTGCGTCACGAGCGTCTCTTCGGCCGGCGCGGCAGCGCGCGGCGGCTTTTGGCGCCGCGGTTTGTCGGTGATGAGGGCCGTCATCGCGTACATGCCCAGGACGAGCAATCCCAGCGCCCCAAACGTCATCCCCATCCCCACCAGGGTTAATATCAAAGCCTGATTCAATAACGTCGTCATAGTCTCATCATTCGTAATCCGTCATCGGTGATTCAGCAGCCGCGAAATCCGATCTGCCATTTGCCATGCGCCATTTCTATACCGGCATAATGCCGTGTTTCTTGGGCGGTTTAGGGCGGAGCTGCTCCCGCAGCATACGCAACGCCGCGATCAGCGTGGAACGGGTCTGCGCCGGTTCGATGACGTTGTCCAGGATGCCGCGTTCGGCAGCGTAGTACGGCGTGGCGTGCGTCTCGCGGTACTCCTGCACCAAGGCAGCGCGCCGCGCGGTGGGATCGGCTTCCGCCGCAAGTTCCCGACGGTCGAGCACGTTGACCGCCGCCTCCGGCCCCATCACGGCGATTTCCGCCGACGGCCACGCCAGGTGCAGGTCCGCGCCGATGGCCTTGCTGCTCATCACGATATAGGCGCCGCCATAGCCCTTGCGGATCACGACGGAGATTTTGGGCACGGTTGACGCCACGTAGGCATAGATGATCTTCGCCCCGTGGCGGATGATGCCGCCATGCTCTTGTGCCACACCCGGCAAGAAGCCGGGCGAGTCCACAAAGGTGATCAACGGCAGGTTGAAAGCGTCGCAGAAACGCACAAAACGCGCGATTTTATCGGCAGCGTCGATGTCGATCACGCCGGCCTTCTCCAACGGCTGCTGCGCGACGATGCCCACCGCCTGCCCCGCCAGCCGTGCGAAGCCTACGATGGCGTTCCGTGCCCAGGTCGCCTGAACTTCAAAGAAGCTTCCCCGATCCACCACGCCCGCCAGCACCATCAACATATCGTAAGGGACGTTGGGATCATCGGGAATCAGGGTGTTGAGATACGTCACATCCACCGGTGCAGTCTCGGCGGTAACGGGCAGGGCGGGTGGACTCTCCACGTTGTTCGCCGGAAGATAACTGAGCAAGCGCCGCACCAGACTGAGAGCGCCGGTTTCGTCGGCGGCCATGAAGTGCGCCACGCCGCTCGTCGTCGCATGAACGCGCGCGCCGCCCAGGCCCTCGTGATCGATGGTCTCGCCGGTCACGCTTTTGACGACATCCGGGCCGGTGATGTACATTAACGCCGTCTTGTCCACCATGATGATGAAATCGGTGAGCGCGGGGCTGTACGAGGCGCCGCCGGCGCATGGCCCCATCATCACCGAAATCTGCGGGATGACGCCCGATGCCAGGACATTGCCGGAGAAAATCTCCCCGTAGCCGTGCAGCGACGCAGCGCCTTCCTGGATACGCGCGCCGCCGGAGTCGAACAACCCGATAATGGGGACACCGTTGCGCAGCGCTAAATCCTGAAGCTGCGTGATTTTGCGGGCGTGCGTCAACGAGACAGAACCGCCATAAACGGTGAAATCCTGGGCGTACACACAGACACTGCGCCCGTCGATCTGCCCGAAGCCGGTCACGACGCCGTCGCCGGGAGGTGAATCCGCATCGTCGGGGCGCGCACGCACGAAGGGTTGTAATTCCTGAAACGTAGCGGGGTCGAGTAATTGCGCCATGCGCTCACGGGCCGTCCTCTTGCCCTTGGCGTGTTGCTGCTCGATACGGGCCACGCCCCCTCCCACCTGGGCTTGTGCCCGCCGCGCCCGGAGTTCATCCAGCCGTACATTCGTTTTTTCCGTCAAACTAGGCTCCATCAGAAAGAATCAGCGAATGAGCGAATGAGCGAATCAGCAAATCAGCGAATACCTTTCATGGCTCATTCCTCATTCCGTGTTACCAATGACGAATCCCCAATCACTTTCTCCCAACGAAAACCGCCACCGTCCCCAACATCTTCAGCTTCCACGAAACGTCGCGCAACCCGGCGGCTTCCATAACCTTCGCGGTAGCGGCGGGCGCAGGGAACTGCCTCACCGATTGGGGCAGATAAGTGTACGCAGCGCGGTCTTTGGCCATGAGTTGGCCGAGCAGTGGCGCGAGTCCGAAAAAGTAAAGCGGAAAAAGCCACGTCATCGGAAAGCACTGCGGCCATGTCATCTCCAGACACACGACCCTCCCGCCGGGACGCACCACACGCACTTGCTCGTCGAAAGCGCGGGCCACGTCGGGAACGTTGCGCAGCATAAACACAGACACCACGGCGTCGAAGGTGTTGCTGGGAAAGGCGAGCGTCAGTCCGTCGTTATGGACCCACTGAATCCGTTGCGCCGCCGTCGAATGGGCCCCCGCTTTTTGCCGCGCCTCCGCCAGCATGGCGGGAGTCAAATCCACGCCGACGATCTGCGCGTCGGGAAGTCGCTCGGCGGCCAGCAAGGCCACAGCGCCGGTGCCGGTGGCGACATCCAACAATCTTCCACCAGCAGGAACCTGTGCCTGGATCAGGACTTGTTGGCGCCAGTTTTGATCCTGCCCCCACGAAAGGAGGCGGTTGATTTTGTCGTAGGTAGGCGCAATATGGGTAAAGAGCGCGCGTATGCTCTGCTTCTGATCCGCATCAGGCACGTATGGATGATTCACGTTCAGAGAGACTCAGCCTCTCATGATTGGCCGACTTAACTGCTTGGCATTATAGCCCGCTTCGGGACGTATCCGTAGTGGGAAGTGTCACTTCCCAGGGTGACAAATTCTGTTATTTTCCGAGGATGCCTTTTTCAGATGACAATGAAGGGGTATGGGGTTAAACAGGAACATACTCTTGCAAAAGAATGACCTGTATATTTTCTCGCCCCGGCGTCAACGGCCGATCGGGCGTCATCAATGTCGTCGCCCCCCTAACAAGCGCTGGGGCAATATGGAATGCAGCGGGTATGGCCGCTCAGCCGTGCGAAGTAGCGCACGCCGCCAGCCCTTCCGCAATCCGTTGCAGCAGAGACGGGTCACGCCAGAGCAGCGCATCGATCTGGATCGCCGTAGCCCCCAGTTCCAGGCAGGCGATGGCGTCCTGGAGGCTGGCGATGCCGCCGCAAGCGATGACCGGAATCGGCAGTCTGTGGGTCCAGCGCGCCAGCGTATTCAACAGCAGGGGAAACAGAGCCGGACCGTAGAGCCGCCCGCGCACGTAACGCCGGGTCTCACAGCTCTCCGCTGCCGCCGTTACAGGTAAGATGGCGCGCGGCGGCGCGGTGAGCGTCAGCGCGGCGGCGCCGCCGTCGGCAAGGCACGGCGCAAGCCTATCCACACTGCTGAAGGGCACACGCACGATCACCGGCAGGTCTCCCTCCGCGCATGCAGCCTTCAGCAAATCGAGCGCCCGTTGCGGCGTGATGCTGTCGATCAGCCCCAATTCGATGCCCATGACATTGGGAATCCCGGCAAGATGCTCCGCCGCTTCCGCCGTTTCTGCGGGAGTCGTGGCGACCAAGTGGACGATCACCGGGACAGGCAGACGTTCCCACAGGGGGCGGTATTGACGCAGTACGCGCGGCACGCCGGGGTTCGGCAAACCGGTATGGGTGACAAAATGTTCCCCGTGGACGGCGATCCGTTCCCCACCGGCGGCCTCACGGGGCCTAAGGCTCACCGGATTGGTGACCATTGCCCCCAAGGCGCTCAGGTCTACCAGATCGTGATAGCTGTCGCCATAGCCGAAGGCGCCCGCCGCGGGCATCACCGGCGAAGCGATGGGCAGACCGAATTTGTGGCGCGGCGCGAGTTCGATCATAGCGTCATCATATCGAAGACCGGGCCATCGAGGCAGGCATGCCGTTCGCCAGCCCGCGTCGTTATGCGGCAGACTTCACACGCGCCGACCCCGCAAGGCAGGGCCGTTTGGATCAACGCTTGCGCGAAGTCTGCAGGAGGGTGGAGGCGCACGGTGCGCACTATCGCGGCAAGCGCCGGATAGCGGTCGGGCGCACACGCCAGGCACACACATTCTGCCCAACCCATCAGTTCTACCAGATGCGGCAGGACGCGCTGCAAATTCGCCGGCGCGGGGTCGGAGGATTCCAGCGGGCCTAGATAGCCGGTGGAACCGTCGCGCGTCACGAGCGTGAGTTCGACGGCGGGCGGGAAACGATCCGGCGGCGGCAATGGCGCCCGTGTCGGCGCTTCGATGACGAGCGCCACGGCAGGCGCAGCTTCGAACAACGGCTGCAACAACGGCAAGCAGGCGACCTCGGCTACCAAAAGCAGTCGCGTCACCCGACTGAGGCGGAAACCCTTGCCCAGCGGGCCAAGCATGGGGACCGTCGCACCGGGCAGCAGGCGCGTTGCCGGATGGCGCGGCGCTACCATAGCGGTAAATCCATCGGCGGTGATAATGGCCGGGAATAGCGCTTCGCGCAGCGGCCCACCCAGGTCCGCCAGCACAAACGCACCGGCGGCGGGTGGATATGCCACGTCGAAGCGCACCGCCCAATACGGCGGTGCCGGGTACGCCTGACGAAAGATTGCGTCTTGTTGTTTAACCATGCGTTGAGGAATAAGGAGTATAAAGGATGGAGTATGAAGGATGGAATAGGGTCGATAATCGGTTATCCGATGTCCTACTCCCTACTCCTAGATATTGTGAATCGCCTTCCCAAAAACGCTGTGTGCCGCCTCCATGATTGCTTCGTTGAGGGTAGGATGGGCGTGGATAGTGCGGGCGACTTCCTCAGGTGTGAGTTCCGCCGTGTGCGCCAGCACCAGCTCGGCCAACAGTTCCGTCGCTTCCGCACCGACGATCACCGCACCGAGAATCTCACCGCTGGCTTCGTCGGCGACGATCTTGACCAGGCCGGCATTGTCACCCAATCCTAGCGCTTTGCCGTTGGCGAGGAAGGGGAACTTGCCCACGCGCGTTTTCCGTCCCGCCGCTTGCGCTTGCGCCTCGGAGAGACCGAAAGAGGCCACCTGCGGCGAGGTGTACGTGCCGCGCGGCACCGCGTTGACGTCGAAGGGCCTGGTTTGGCGCCCGGCGATGGTCTCCACTGCCAGTATCCCCTGCGCCGAGGCGACGTGCGCCAGCGGGAGCAGCCCGTTCACGTCGCCGATGGCGTAGACGGTAGGGATGTTGGTCCGCATAAACCCATCGACTTTGATCCAGCCGCGCTCGGTCGCTACGCCGACGGCCTCCAGCCCCAGGTCTTCACTGTTGGGGCGTACACCGATGGCCACCAGCGCCACGTCACCTTCGAGCGTTTGTGCGCCCTGCGGACTGCTCACGCGCACGTTGACGCCGTTTGTGGTCGCTTCGACGTTTTCGACGCGGGTGGAGACAAGCGTTTGGATTTTCTGGCGGCGGAACTGGCGCGCTAACTCGGCGGCGGCCTCGGCATCTTCGGCGGGCAGGATGTGCTCCAGCATCTCGACCACGGTGACATTCGCGCCGTAGGAACGCCACACCGTCGCCAATTCCAGCCCGATCGGCCCCGCGCCAATGATGATGGCGGATTTGGGCAACTCGCGGCGCTCCAGGGCGTGGCGGGCCGTGAGCACGCGCTCGCCATCGGCCGTGACGCCGGGGATAAGCCGGGCGCGTGAGCCGGTGGCGACGATGATAGCTTGCGCGTTGAGTGTTGACGTGTCGCCCCCCTCCGCCGTGACGACGACGCGGGTGGGTGAAGCGAGTTTGGCGCTACCCCAGACAACGTCGATGTGATTGCCTTTCATCAGCGTCTCGACGCCTTTCACCAGCCGCGCGGAGACCTGGCGACTGCGGTCGATGGCCGCGGCGTAATCCAGCGTGACGTTTTCGACGTTGAAGCCGAACTCTTTGCCCGCGCCGAGCAAGCGCACGACCTCGGCGTTGCGCAGCAGTGCCTTTGTGGGGATACAGCCCCAGTTCAGGCACACTCCGCCCAGATGCTCGCGCTCCACCAGCGCGACCTTCATCCCCAATTGCGCGGCGCGGATAGCGGCGACATAGCCACCCGGCCCGGCGCCTATCACTACCACATCAAAAGTCGTATCAGGCATTATCCATTCCTCCCACAAAAATAAACCGCTACTTTCGTAAAAAATTGGCGTAAACTTTTGGGCGAAGATTCGCGTGATTCGTGGCTGAAATCTTTATCTGTTTTTGGCTCAAGGTCATTGACCAGATTTTCGGCCTGTTGAAGCATTTCCTCGATGGTGAGGTTGGTGTTATCGAAGATGATGGCGTCAGGCGCGGCCTTGAGCGGCGCGGCCTGGCGCTGGCTGTCGATTCTGTCGCGCTGTTGCAGGCTCGTCAACACATCATCGTACTCCTGACACTCACCCTGGGTTTGCATCTCCAATTGGCGGCGATGCGCGCGTTCCTCCGTCGAGGCGACCACGTAGAGCTTCAGGTCCGCATCGGGGATGACCACCGTGCCGATGTCGCGCCCGACCATGACGACGTGCCCCAGGGCCGCAATCTCGCGCATACGGCGGGTAAGCGCCTCGCGCACGCCGGGATACGCCGAGACCGGCGACACGGCGGCGTCCACGGCCGGCGTGCGAATGTCCCAGGTGACATCGCGTCCTTCGACGCGCACGGTGTACTGCCGTCCATCCGCCTCGGTAGGCGGCGCTACGTCAATGTACAGATTTTCGGCCAAGCGCGTGATGGCCGACTCGTCCGCAATGGCAATTTCCCGCTCCAGCGCCGCCCACGTCACGGCGCGATAGAGCACGCCGGTATCGAGATAGAGGTAGGCGAGATGGCGCGACAGGTGGTAGCCGATAGTACTCTTCCCGGAAGCCGCCGGGCCGTCAATTGCAATGGTAGAGGGTCTCATCGGCGCTTTCCTGCGGCGGAGGGGGGTTCACGCTTGGCCGGGGGCCGGCGTCGGGCGAACGTCGCCGGACGCGGAGACGCCGGACGTCCACGCGGTGGCCGTTTGGATTCGGAGGCCTGGCGGCCAAGTCCGGCCTCTTGGCGCAGGGCGTTGACTTCACCCTCGCGCAGGTAGCGCCATCGCCCGCTGGTCAGATCCCCCAGCTTGAGCGCTCCCATTTCCACGCGGATCAGCCGTTGCGCCGGATGGCCGAGCGCCGCGGTGATGCGTCGTACCAGATGCTTCCGGCCTTCGTGAATGGTCACGCGCAGCCAGGTTTGTTCGCGTTCCTGATGCTCGATGGTCACCTGGCTAAAGCGTGAGCGCTTGCCGTCGAGCGTGATGCCCCGTCGCCAGCGTTCCAACGTTTCATCGCTCGGTTCCCCGGTCACCAGCACGCGATAGACGCGCGCATGGCCGTAGCGGGGATGCGTGAGGCGCTCGGTCAATTCCCCATCGTCGGTGAGAAGAACCAACCCTTCGCTGTCCGCATCCAGGCGGCCCACGGGATAAAGTCGCTGCGTCAGGGGGATTAAGTCCATGATCGTCTTGCGCCCGGCGGGATCGTCGGTGGTGGTGATGTAGCCGCGCGGCTTGTAAATCATGACATAGGTGTGCGCCTGGGGACGGCGGATAGGCACATCGTCCAGGGTAATACGCTGTGTTGTCGGATCGGCCTTGTCGCCCACATGCGCGATGCGCCCATCGACGGTCACACGGCCGGCTTCGATCATCTCTTCACAGGCCCGCCGCGAGCCATAGCCGGCGTTGGCGAGAATCTTCTGTAAGCGTTCGGCGTTTTCATTTTCCATAGCGGATTATTATACTCGGAACGGGCGAATGGGCGAATGAGGCCGCCGGTGTGTGTTCTGAAATCCCAAAATGCCTATTTACCTGAACGGTGTTATACTAAGGATGTGGCACGCCGAGATCGCTCGTAAGTTCGGCGAGATTGTAAAACGGCGGCCCGGAGAAATACGGGATTCGACGTACCGTGGTCTGAGACGGGCTTTGGGCGCCAGAGGGGTGGAGGTACTCACTGTGTTGGAGGCCGGGATGATCGAGCGAGAGGGCCAGGAGCACCTTGAGTAGGCGACGGAACCAGGGAATGTCCCAGGCGGAAAATCCGTGGAATCCATGTCATCCGTGGCAAGAACTCAAGGGGGCGGAGATCGACCGCAAGTTCGACGGGATCGTGGCCTTCGCGGGTGGGGTGTCTTTGAAACCGGAGGTTCTACGGTGAGGAGAAGTCAACTTATCAAGCACTTGAGTCAACACGGCGCCTTTCTGTTGCGAGAGGACCGGCGACACAGCATCTACCAGTGAGGCAATCTCAAGACTCAGGTACCACGCCATAATGAAATCGTCGACGAGTTGGCCCGTAAGATTTGTAAAGACCTGGATATTCCTTTTGTGAGGTGAGTATGAAATACCGAGCGATCATCAAACAAAGTGGTGACTGGTGGATTGGTTGGTTAGTGGATCTACCCGGTGTAAACGCCCAGGAAAGGACTCGCGAAAAACTGATCGAGTCGTTGCGGATTGGCGTCGAGGATATGTTAGCGACGCCGGTTGCGTTTGAACCGGAGAGTACGATGATCGCCGTGGATGTGCCTGCTCCGTCCTGGAGTACACAAACGGCCTGACGATAGCTGTGGTCTGTGGAAAATTTTAGGAAAAGGACCTGAGCTATTCGCACATTTGAGGCAAAAAAACTCTATGCCTGACCTCGCCATTCGCGTCGAAAACCTGAGTAAGCTGTGCCCCTCGACTTCGTCCGGGGCAGGCCCCATCGGCCGCGCCCGCCAGAGACACGACACGCTGCGCGACGCGATTGCCGATTTCAGATTGCAGATTGCGGATTTTGGCAGACGCTCTCGTCAATCGTCAAGCGACAATCCACAATCCGACACCCTGTGGGCCTTGCGCGATGTCTCCTTCGAAGCCTGTCCTGAGGTTCGCCGAAGGATGCAGCGCGGCGAAGTGGTGGGCGTCATCGGCCGTCCCACGCTGCGCTCTGGGATTCCCTGCGGTCACAACGGCGCGGGAAAGTCCACGCTCCTCAAAATCCTCTCGCGCATCACCGAACCGACGACCGGGCCTGTCCTGAGCTTGCCGAAGGATGGGCAGCCTGCTGGAAACTTGCCCTGAGCCAGGTCGAAGAGATGGGTGCCGGTTTCCACCCCGAGCTGACCAGACGGGACGCAAAGCGCATCTACCTCAACGGCGCGACGCTTCGCGTGGAAATGAAGCGGTTGATTCAACCAAAGTGTGGTATCATGAAGATGATACCGGCATCGAATGGATGAAGTGACGATGAAGGAAGAAACCTTTGACGCTGAACAAATCATAAGCTATTGGTTAACCGAAGCGCAAGAATCGCTTCAGGTAGCTGAGCACCTTGTTGAAAAGAGGGACTATTCTTATGCCCTGTTTTTTGGACACCTGGCTGTTGAAAAAATCCTGAAAGCGATTCATGCTGCCAAACGCCAAGAGCACGCGCCGCCCATTCACAATCTGCTACGTCTGGCTAAGATTGCTGGCTTGGAACCCAATGAAATGCAGGCTGAAGCATTGCTCACGATCACAGCCTTTAACATCGAGGCCCGATATCCCGACCTCAAACGCGCTTTTCGCCAACAGTGCACGCCGGAATACACACAACGCCAACTTGCCAGCATCAAGGAGATATTCGTATGGTTACGATCCCTTCTGCCGTAGAACAGAGCGTGGCGCGCTTTATCGCGGCTGCACAACAGCAACAGCGCATTGTGACAGCCTATTTGTATGGTTCTCAAGTTAAGGGCACAGCTACACAGTGGAGCGACATCGACGTGGCGTTGGTATCACCGGATTTTGCCGCCAATTTGTTCCAGGCACGTGTGGCGCTGTTGCGTCTGGCGGCGCAGATTGATGATCGCATTGAGCCCCATCCCTTCACCCCGGATGACTTCACCATCAACCACCCTTTGGTGAGTGAGATCCGCCAAACCGGCGTGCGCCTGGTGTAAGCATTTATGTCTGACATCGCCATCCGCGTCGAAAACCTGAGTAAGCTGTACCACATCGGCCGCGCCCGCCAGCGCCACGATACCCTGCGGGAGGCGATTGCGGATTTTGGCAGACGCCCTCGCCAATCGTCAATCGATAATCCACAATCCGACATCCTCTGGGCCTTGCGCGATGTCTCCTTCGAGGTGCAGCGCGGCGAAGTCGTGGGCGTGATCGGGCGCAACGGCGCCGGCAAATCCACGCTGCTCAAGATCCTTTCCCGCATCACGGAGCCGACCTCCGGCCGCGCCGAAATTCACGGGCGGGTGGGCAGCCTGTTGGAAGTGGGCACCGGCTTCCATCCCGAACTCACCGGGCGGGAGAACATCTACCTCAACGGCGCGATCCTGGGGATGAAGCGCACGGAGATTGATCGCAAGTTCGATGAGATCGTGGATTTCTCGGGCATTGAACGCTTTTTGGATACGCCCGTGAAGCGTTATTCCAGCGGGATGTACGTGCGGCTGGCCTTCGCGGTGGCGGCGCACCTCGAGCCGGAAATCTTGCTGGTGGATGAGGTACTTGCGGTGGGAGATGCGGCGTTCCAGAAGAAGTGCCTGGGGAAGATGGGGGATATCGCAGGAGAAGGGCGGACGGTGTTGTTTGTGAGCCATAATCTTACCGCATTAGCGAATCTATGTAGTCGCAGTATCTACCTAATGAATGGGATTATTCATTGTACTGATGATTCGTTGATATGTATTCAACGTTACATGAAAGATTCCCAACCCTATTCAGAAACACAATCACTTAAGCAGCAAATCGATGAATTGCCGCCAGATTCTGTTTGTGAAATTACCAGTTTAGATTTCATTCAGAGAGATCAACCTACTAGGAATGTGGTCTCAAACGTCAGTATCTGTGTAACCATATCATATAGAATCAAACAATCCGTTTATGGCCTTCGAGTCGGATTTGACATCATACATGACGATGGCACAGTTGTGTTTCGTACCTTCCACGATGATCTTATGCTGACCACGACTGAAACTTTACCTGGGCTTTATAAGTCCACGGCAGTTATCCCCTCTAATCTACTTGCGCCCGGCTTTTATACATTATCGCTTGCTGTGGGTATACACAATATCCGCTGGATAATCTCTGATAAGGTTATATACAAGTTTGAGGTAAGCAACATCGAAGGTATTAATGCTCATTATGCAGACAAGCGTCCCGGAGTAGTTATGCCTTACATCCAGTGGGAAACCACAAAAGAAAAGTCTGTGGAAGAAGATATGAGATCTTAAAATTGAGAGATATCTAACGTGAGAATACGTACAATCGTTCAGTATTATCCAGTCAAGTTATGGCATTGGATTGGCTGAGCTTACCCCCATGTGTTAGACCACAAATAGGTTAGAATAAGTTGAAGTAAGG